>NZ_JBWMAX010000002.1:0-459617 GCF_056521385.1 Rhodoferax sp. RT5P35
GTGTCGATCACCGTCAAGCTGATCAACCCCATCGCCATGGAAGAAGGCCTGCGCTTCGCTATCCGCGAAGGCGGCAAGACCGTCGGCGCTGGTGTGGTTGCCAAGATCATTGCTTAAAACGACTTAGGAACCACCATGTCTACCAAGCAAAAAATCCGCATCCGCCTGAAGGCGTTTGACTACAAACTGATCGACCAATCGGCCGCTGAAATTGTGGACACCGCCAAGCGCACTGGCGCGATTGTCAAGGGCCCCGTGCCTTTGCCAACCCGCATGAAGCGTTTCGACATCCTGCGCTCGCCGCACGTCAACAAGACCAGCCGCGACCAGTTCGAAATCCGTACGCACCAGCGTCTGATGGACATCGTTGACCCGACAGACAAAACTGTTGACGCGTTGATGAAGCTCGATCTGCCCGCAGGCGTGGACGTTGAAATCAAGCTGCAATAAACAGCGATAAGGCAATTGGTGTGGTTTTCGCGCAAGCGGGAGCCACACCACCCCCAAGGAAATAGCCCGCACTTGCCGAAAATGCAAGTGCGGGCTATACTCCAAGGCTGCGCTGAAATTCGCAAGAGTTTCAGCGCAGTTTTATTAACAGTCTTTCACGCAAAAACCGTGTAGCCAATTGCAGTTACACGGGTGGAAGTTACGGAGAAAACAATGAGTCAAAGCAACTCCCTAGGGTTGCTGGGCCGCAAGGTAGGCATGATGCGCCTATTCACCGATGACGGGGACGCAGTTCCTGTGACGGTGGTAGACGTGTCTAACAACCGTGTCACCCAGATCAAAACCCAAGAGAACGACGGTTATGTGGCCCTGCAGGTCACATTCGGCGCACGCAAAGCTTCGCGTGTGACCAAGCCGGCGGCCGGTCACCTTGCGAAAGCAGGCGTTGAAGCCGGTGAAATCATCCAGGAATTCCGCGTCACGTCCGATGCAGCAGCCCAGTACAAGCCGGGTTCTGTTGTCGCCGCTGGTGCAGTGTTTGCCGTGGGTCAAAAAGTCGACGTGCAAGGCACCACGATTGGTAAAGGCTTTGCCGGCACCATCAAGCGCCACCACATGAGCTCGCAGCGTGCTTCGCACGGTAACAGCCGCTCGCACAATGTTCCTGGCTCCATCGGTATGGCCCAGGATCCAGGTCGCGTGTTTCCTGGTAAGCGCATGACGGGTCATTTGGGTGTGGACACAGTCACCACCCAAAATCTCGACGTGATCCGCATTGACGAAGCCCGTCAACTGCTTTTGATCCGGGGCGCAGTTCCTGGTTCCAAGGGCGGTTTTGTGACGGTGCGCCACGCCATCAAGGCCAAAGTAACGCAAGGAGCGAACTAATGCAGCTCGAACTCCTGAATGACCAAGGCCAGGCCGCATCCAAGTTTGATGCGTCTGAAGCTGTATTCGGTCGTGCTTACAACGAAGATCTGGTGCACCAGGTTGTAGTCGCTTTCCAAGCCAACGCGCGTCAAGGCACCCGTGCCCAAAAAGACCGTGAGCAGGTTCGCCACTCGACCAAGAAGCCATTCAAGCAAAAGGGAACTGGCCGCGCGCGCGCCGGTATGACCTCCTCGCCCCTGTGGCGCGGCGGCGGTCGTATTTTCCCGAATATGCCTGACGAAAACTTCACGCAAAAAATCAACAAGAAGATGTACCGAGCTGGTATGGCTGCGATCCTGTCGCAGCTGGCCCGTGAAGGTCGTCTGGCCGTCGTTGACTCGCTGACCGTCGATTCGCCCAAGACCAAGCCCCTGGCGGCAAAGTTCAAGGCCATGAATCTGGCGTCGGTGCTGGTCATCGCGGACGAAATCGATGAAAACCTGTATTTGGCTTCCCGCAATCTGGTCAACATTCTCGTGGTTGAGCCCCGTTACGCCGATCCGGTGTCGCTGGTCCACTACAAGAAGGTTTTGGTGACCAAGGCTGCCATGGACAAACTCCAGGAGATGTTCGCATGAGCCGCATGAACTCGACGAAGCGTCAATTTGACGAAGGCCGTCTGATGCAAGTGCTGATCGCTCCCATCGTGTCTGAAAAGGCAACCATGGTGGCTGAGAAGTCCAACGCAGTGACGTTCAAGGTACTCCAGGACGCGACCAAGCACGAGATCATGGCTGCAGTGCAGCTGATGTTCAAGGTGGAAGTCAAGGGCGTTTCTGTGGTCAACACCAAAGGCAAAACCAAGCGTTTTGGCAAATCCATCGGTCGCCGCGATAACATTCGCAAGGCCTATGTGACGCTGAAGCCTGGTCAAGAGCTGAACCTGACCGGGGAGGCCGCGTAATCATGGCTGTCATTAAAATGAAACCCACTTCACCAGGCCAACGCGGCATGGTGAAGATCTCGCGTGACCACCTGTACAAGGGTGCTCCTCACGCGGCGCTGCTGGAACCCCAGTTCCAAAAAGCGGGCCGTAACAACAATGGCCATATCACCATCCGCCACCGTGGCGGTGGTCATAAGCACCATTACCGCGTTGTGGACTTTGTTCGCAACAAGGACGGCATCCCTGCAAAGGTCGAGCGTATTGAATACGATCCAAACCGTACGGCCCACATCGCTCTGGTGTGCTATGCCGACGGCGAACGTCGTTACATCATTGCTCCCCGTGGCCTGGAAGCCGGTGCAAGCCTGATGAGCGGTGCAGAAGCACCGATCCGCGCAGGTAACACCTTGCCCATCCGTAACATCCCTGTGGGTTCGACCATCCACTGCATCGAGCTCAAGCCCGGTGCTGGTGCACAGATCGCCCGTTCGGCTGGTACCTCGGCAACGCTGCTGGCTCGTGAAGGCATCTACGCCCAGGTGCGTATGCGCTCCGGTGAAGTTCGCAAGATCCACATCGAATGCCGCGCCACCATTGGTGAAGTCGCCAACGAAGAACACAGCCTGCGCCGTTTAGGCAAGGCCGGTGCGAAGCGCTGGAAGGGTATCCGCCCAACCGTTCGCGGTGTGGTGATGAATCCTGTCGATCACCCACACGGCGGTGGTGAAGGTAAGACCGGCGAAGGCCGTCATCCAGTCGATCCTTGGGGCAATCTGACCAAGGGTTACCGTACCCGTAACAACAAGCGCACCCAAGTGATGGTGGTGTCGCGTCGCAAGAAGTAAGGGGTAGCTAGATGACTCGCTCACTTAAAAAAGGTCCCTTCGTAGACCACCATTTGCTGGCCAAGGCTGAAAAAGCTGTCGCCATCAAAGACAAAAAGCCAATTAAGACCTGGTCGCGTCGTTCCATGATCTTGCCCGATTTCATCGGCCTGACCATTGCTGTGCACAACGGCAAACAGCACGTCCCTGTCTATATTACCGACCAAATGGTGGGCCATAAGTTGGGAGAGTTCGCGCTCACCCGTACTTTCAAGGGTCACCCTGCCGACAAAAAAGTCGTGCGGAAATAAGGAATAGACCATGGAAACACGTGCAGTCCTTCGCGGCGTGCGTTTGTCAGTAGACAAAGGCCGTCTGGTCGCAGATTTGATCCGCGGCAAAAAGGTAGACCAAGCCCTGAACGTTCTTGAATTCACGCAGAAAAAAGCTGCTGTGATCATCAAGAAAGTTCTGGAATCGGCTATCGCCAACGCTGAGCACAATGACGGTGCCGACATCGACGAGTTGAAGGTTAAAACCATCTTCGTCGAACAAGGTGCCACTCTCAAGCGTTTCACAGCCCGTGCAAAGGGCCGTGGTAACAGTATCAGCAAGCCCACGTGCCATGTGTACGTGACGGTCGGTAACTAAAAGGTCGGAAGATATGGGACAAAAAATCCACCCTACCGGCTTTCGTTTGTCGGTCAGCCGTAACTGGTCCAGCCGTTGGTACGCAAGCAACAACGACTTCGCCGGCATGCTGGCCGAAGACATCAAGGTACGCGAGTACCTGAAAGCCAAACTGAAGAACGCTTCGGTTTCGCGCATCTTGATCGAGCGTCCTGCCAAGAACGCCCGTATCACGATTTTCTCGGCTCGTCCGGGCGTCGTGATCGGCAAAAAAGGCGAAGACATCGAGAACCTTAAGCGTGACCTGGCCAAGCAATTGGGCGTGCCCGTCGCAGTCAACATCGAAGAAGTGCGCAAGCCTGAAATCGATGCCAAGCTGATTGCCGACAGCATCACCCAGCAGCTCGAAAAGCGCATCATGTTCCGCCGTGCGATGAAGCGCGCCATGCAAAACGCCATGCGTCTGGGTGCCCTGGGCATCAAGATCATGTCGTCTGGCCGTCTTAATGGCATTGAAATCGCACGTTGCGAGTGGTACCGCGAAGGTCGCGTGCCACTGCACACCTTGCGTGCGGACATCGACTACGGTACCTCGGAAGCCAAAACCACTTACGGCATTATTGGCGTGAAGGTTTGGGTCTACAAGGGTGATACCTTGGGTCGTAATGATCTGCCTGCTGTGCAAGAGCCGCGCAATGATGAAGAGCGTCGTCCCCGTGGACCCCGTCGCGATGACCGCGGCGGCCGTCCTGGTGGCAATGACCGTCCTCCAGCTCGTGGTCCCCGCCGTCCTGTAGGTGCCAATGCGGCTCCTGCAGACGGTAGCGACAAACCTGTTGAAGCCACAGGTGCCAATGCTTCCAATTTGGCACCGAAATCTACCGTTCAGCGCGTCCGTAAAGTAGTCGCGCCTGCTGCACCTGGTGCAGCTGACGGTAAAGGAGAATAAACATGTTGCAACCCGCGCGTCGCAAGTACCGCAAAGAGCAAAAAGGCCGTAACACTGGCATCGCAACCCGGGGTAGCTCGGTTGCGTTTGGTGATTTCGGTCTGAAGTGCACGGACCGTGGCCGTCTGACGGCCCGCCAGATTGAAGCCGCACGCCGTGCGATTTCCCGCCACGTCAAACGTGGTGGTCGTATCTGGATCCGTGTGTTCCCCGACAAGCCAATCTCCCAAAAGCCTGCTGAAGTGCGGATGGGTAACGGCAAGGGTAACCCCGAGTATTACGTGGCTGAAATCCAGCCCGGCAAGATCGTGTTTGAAATCGTCGGTGTTCCCGAAGAGTTGGCCCGTGAAGCGTTCCGTTTGGCAGCTGCCAAACTGCCTTTGCGTACCACCTTCGTGGCCCGCATGATTGGTCAGTGATCAGGAGATTGAGATGACGAAAACTACTGAATTACGTACCAAAGACGTTGCCGGCCTGCAAACTGAAGTGAAAGCGCTGCAACGCGCCCATTTCGGTCTGCGTATGCAAAAAGCCACGCAACAACTCAACAACACAGCTACGCTGCGCACTGCGCGCCGTGACATTGCCCGCGCCAAGACCATTCTTGTCGAGAAGCAATCGGCTGACAAATCTGCTAAGTAAGGAGCAACAACATGACGGAAGCTAAAACATCCCTCAAGCGCACCTTGGTTGGCAAGGTGGTCAGCGACAAACGTACGAAGACTGTGACCGTGCTGATCGAGCGCCGTGTGAAGCACGAGCTTTACGGCAAGATCGTTGGCAAGTCGAGCAAGTACCACGCCCATGACGAAAAGGGCGAGTACAAGCTGGGCGACACCATCGAGATCACGGAAAGCCGTCCGATCTCCAAAACCAAGAACTGGGTTGCGACCCGTCTGGTGCAAAAGGCTATTGCGGTTTAAACCTGCAAACTAGTTAAAAAGCGGCTCACAATGTGGGCCGTTTTTGTTTTTGGGCTCTAAGAACATGTTCTAACGGGCCCATTTTTATTTCTCACCTTGAAGGAGCACACCATGATCAAAGTCGGCGACACCCTGCCATCCGCCACCCTGATGGAATTCATTGAAATTGAAGGCGAAGGCTGCAGTATTGGCCCGAATCCGGTCGATGTCAGCAAGGCCACTGCAGGCAAGACGATTGCCCTGTTCGCCCTGCCCGGCGCGTTCACACCTACCTGCTCGGCCCGGCACGTGCCCGGCTATATCCAGCACTTTGAAGCCTTTAAGGCCGCAGGCGTGGACGAAATCTGGTGTGTCAGCGTGAACGACGCTTTCGTCATGGGTGCCTGGGGCCGTGACCAGAAGACCGCTGGCAAGGTGCGCATGCTGGGTGACGGCAGCGCTGCCTTCACCAACGCCACGGGACTGGTGCTTGACCTGACTGCCAAGGGCCTGGGTGTGCGCAGCCACCGCTATTCGATGCTGGTGAAAAACGGTGTGGTGCAGACCCTGAACCTGGAAGAGGGCGGGAAGCTGGAAGTCAGCGACGCGGAAACCCTCTTGGCTCAAGCCAAGGCTGCTTAAGCTTCCTGCTATTTAAATGAGAGCTTCTTGTGCAGGTGCTATCTGCGTTAGCGGCTCTTTTTGTTTAAATTTTGACTGTGGCGTTCAGGCCATGGCTTTCTTGAGCCAGTCGGCAAATGCCGCGCATTCCCAGCGGTCCATGGCACCGGTATGCCAGCACAGATAGTGCGCATGCGGGCTGGGCACGTTGCGCGTAAACAGGCGCACCAGCGAGCCGTTTTCCAGCCACCCGGCCCCCAGGCGCAACCGCACCAGGCCGATGCCCATGCCGGCGGCAGCGGCATCGCACATCAATCCAATGTCGTTGAACTGCGAACCCTCGACCGGCTCCGGCCAGTCTTGCTGGTGGGCGGCAAACCAGGTGCGCCAGGGCTCCAGCGGGCTGCGCAACAGGCGTGCGCCTTCCAGGTCGGCCACGGTCTCGAACGGCCCGTGCTCGCGCACAAAGGCGGGCGAGGCCAGGGGCGTGACCTCGTCTCGGGTCAGGCAGACATGCTCTACATCGGCATAGCGGCCGGTGCCAAAGCGCACCATCAGATCGGCATCTTCGGCCACCACGTCCAGCAGCGGAATCGACACCTGCAGCGTTAGGTCGATCTCGGGGTAGGCCTCGGTGAACTGGCGCAGGCGCGGGATCAGGATGGCGCGGGCGAAGGTGGGCGTCACAGCCAGCCGCAGCTTGCGCTTGCCGGGGGCCGACTGGGCGCTGGGAAAGCGCTCCAGAATCGCCAGGCCTTCGCGCACATGGGCCAGATACTCGCTGCCTTCGGTGGTGAGCGAGAAGTCGGCGCGGCCAAACAGCTTGGTGCCGAGAATCTGCTCCAGCTGCTTGACCCGGTGGCTGACCGCGCTGGGCGTGACGCACAGCTCCTCGGCCGCCTGCGTCACGCTGCGCAACCGGGCCAGCGCCTCGAAGGTCAACAGGCACTGGATTGGGGGTATACGTGTAACGCTCATGCCCGGATTGTCCCCCTTGTGGTGGCCCTCGCTGACTACAATGGCGCCTTTTTGCCTAGGGGATTGCGCGTGTCCGACCGTTTCAAAGTGTGGCTGCAGTACCTGCTGCCCAAACACGCCATCACCGCCTTTGGCTGGCACGTCGCCACGGCGCGCGCCGGTGGCATCACCACGGGCATCATCCGCTGGTTCATCGGCAAGTACGGTGTCAACATGGCGGAAGCAGCAAACCCTAACATCACCAGCTATGCCAGCTTCAATGACTTCTTTACCCGCGCTTTGAAGCCTGGTGCGCGCCCGCTGGCCTCTGCCGATCTGGTGTGCCCGGTGGACGGTGCGATCAGCCAGTTTGGCCGTATCGAGCGCGACCAGATCTTCCAAGCCAAAGGCCATACCTTTTCGACCACGGCGCTGGTGGGCGGCGATGCGGCGCTGGGCGCGCTGTTCGAGAACGGCCACTTTGCCAACATTTATCTCAGCCCCAAGGACTACCACCGCATCCATATGCCCTGCGATGGGCGCCTGACACGCATGGTGTATGTGCCGGGAGATTTGTTCTCGGTCAATCCAGTCACGGCCCAGGGTGTGCCGGGGCTGTTCGCGCGCAACGAGCGGGTGGTGTGTGTGTTTGACTCTGCCAGTGGGCCGTTTGTGCTGGTGCTGGTGGGTGCTGCCATCGTCGGCAGCATGGCGACGGTTTGGCAGGGCGTGATCAACCCGCCGCGCGGCCCGGTGCGCGAATGGCGCTACGCCGAACAGAAGGTGGAATTGAAGCAGGGCGACGAAATGGGCCGCTTCCTGCTGGGCTCCACCGTGGTGATGCTGTTCCCCAAGGGGCCGCTCACGTTCAACCCCGCCTGGGCACCCGCGGGCAGCGTGCGCCTGGGCGAGGTGATGGCCAACGCTATTTGAAAATAACTGTCTTGTGGCCGTTGATGAGCACGCGGTGCTCGCTGTGCCACTTGACGGCGCGGGCCAGCACCTGGCTTTCGGTGTCGCGGCCCTGGGCGGTGAAGTGCTCTACCGTGCGGCTGTGGTCCACGCGGGCCACGTCTTGCTCGATGATTGGGCCTTCGTCCAGGTCGGCCGTCACATAGTGGGCGGTGGCCCCGATCAGTTTCACGCCGCGGTCGTGCGCTTGGTAGTAGGGCTTGGCGCCCTTGAAACTGGGCAGAAAGCTGTGGTGGATGTTGATGGCCCGTCCGGCCAGCTTGCGGCACAGGTCGTCGCTCAAAATCTGCATGTAGCGCGCCAGCACCACCAGCTCGGCGCCTTCACTTTCGATCACTTCAAAAATGCGGCTTTCGGCCTGGGCCTTGGTGGCGGCCGTCACCGCAATGTGGTGGAAGGGCACGTTGTAGCTGGCCGCCAGCTGGTAGAAGTCGCGGTGGTTGCTGACGATGGCGCGGATGTCCAGCGGCAGCAGGCCGCTTTTCCAGCGGAACAGCAGGTCGTTCAGGCAGTGGCCTTCTTTGCTGACCATCAGCACGGTGCGTACCGGCTCGGCCGTGTCGTGCAGGCTCCAGCGCATGGCAAAGCCCTCGGCGAAAGGGGTCAGCTGGCTGCGCAATTCAGCCGTGCTGTGGGCCGCGCTGGCAAACTGCACGCGCATGAAGAACAAGCCCGTGTCGGGGTCGTTGTACTGGCCAGCTTCTTCGATATTGCAGCCGCGCTCCAGCAAAAAGCCGGACACGGCGTGCACGATGCCCGGACGGTCGGGGCAGGACAGGGTAAGGATGTGGGCGTGTGTCATTGGGGCTGGATTGTCGCGCAGGTTGGCGCCGGGGCCGGGGGCCGCGTGTCAGCCCGGCATCTTGTTTTGCAGATCGGCGCAGTAGTCGGTGGCCGGGATGTTGGGTGTGACCCAAATGCTATCAAAATTTACTATGCTTTTAGGAGCTTCTTGCGCAGATTCTGTCTGCAGCAGAACCGTTTTTGGCTTGAAGTTTTCGGGCAAATATTGCGGAATGCCCAGGCTGCTGTCCACATGGCCGGCCCCGGCCAGCAGCAGCACCGTCTTGCCGGGCACGGCGGCCGCCTGCAGGGTCCGCGCCATGGCCTGGTCGCGGGCGATCTGGATGCGGGTCATGGGGCTGATCTGGCTCTCGGGCAGCAGACCGCAATGGCCCAGGCGGATGGCCTGCTGCTGGGCCTTCAGCGCCGGGCCGGGCAGTTCTGCATCGAGCCGGGTGTTGGCCATGGCCGCGTGCATCTGGGCGCGTGGCAGGTTGGCACCCAGTACCGGCACGCCGGCCTGCACGGCGGCCATCACGGCCGGGCCGTAGGCCGCCCAGGGCCAGCCTGCATCGTTCCAGGCCAGTGCGGCCTGTACTTCGGCGGCGTTGGCACCACGGGGCAGGGTCGCGGTGCTGTGGCCCTGCTCGGCCATCTCCAGCACCAGGGCGGCAAGTTGGCCTTGTGCGGCCAGGGCTTGCACGGCCTCTAAGTGGATGCGCTGGTGGTCGGGCGCGTCGTGCTGTTCGCCCAGCAGGATGGCATCGGCGGGTAGCAGCGCCAGCGTGCGGTGGGCGGACTCGGTGGGGACGCTGGCGCAGCCGACCAGCCAGGCCGCGGCGCAGGCGATAGCGGCGATACGGGCAATGGCGCGTCGCATGGCGTAGCGCCGGTTACGGTGTTGCTACGCCGCGCAGCCGCTGGTCGATGAAGTCGCCGCTGGCCTGGGTGATTTTGAGCCGCACCGGCAGGTAACCCATGCTGGGCGCCAGCCACAGTTCGACCTTTTGGCCCGATGCCAGGCGCGGGGTCCGGGTCAGCCGCAGGCTGTCCAGGGTGCCCCTATCCCCCAAGCTGTCGTTTGGCAGGCGGACTTTTTCAGCCCCATCGACCGTGAACACCCACACCTCGGCCCCGTGCAGGCCAATGGTTTGCAGCGCCAGCGTGGAGCCGGGCGGGTAGTGGGACGGGGTGGCGGCCAGCATGCCCGCAATTTGCAAAATCACACTCAGCTGGTCCTGGGCGGCGGTTTCCAGGGCCACCTCCGGGTTGTTATCGCTAAAGCTTGCGCGGTGGTTGGCCTGGTCAAAATCGGCCGCCACCTCTTTGCGCCAGGTGTCTACAAAGCGCAGCGGTGCCAGGCCCACGGGGGTGATGCTGCCGGTGCTGGTGCGTGTGCGCTCGCCCAGTAGCGGTACGCCGACTTGCAGCCGGGCCTCGTAGTGGTGGCCGTCGTGCTTCCAGATCAACTCGCCCTGGGCCTGGTAGCTGAATTTTTTCACCTCGCCGTCCAGCGCGTAAAGCAGCCGCACCGGCTCGGGGAAGGTGAACGCGCTGGCCTGGCTCAGGACCGGCATCGCCGTTGCCACCGCCGCAGTTGGATTGGCGGCAAAGGCGTGGGCGGGGCCCAGCCACAAAGTAGCACCTAGCGCGACACAGGCTAGCAGGTGCCTCTGCATGTTCAGTGGACCACGACGGGGTTTTGCGCCAGCCCGGCGTACTGCTCCAGGGTGTCTTCTACTTCTTCCTGGGTGGGCGTGTTGAGTTGCCAGGCGGCGATGTGGCGCTGAAACAGTTCGGCCCAGGAGCCGTCCAGATAGACCTCTTTGCCCGAGCGCTTGTCGACGATCTCAAAGCCGTGGCGCTCCAATGTAGGGGGCCGCGGCGTGTCTACCACCGGTAGCAGGGCTTCCAGGGCGGCGATGGGCTGCATGTGGACCACCACAAAGGATTCGGAGTCGTAAAGCGTGTTCATAGTGGAGGTCCTTGTTTCAGTAGCTACAGCCCAGTTGGTGGCACATGGGCTGGTTTCAAGCTTAGGGCTTTTCCACGCCGCGCAGTTGCTGGTCGATGTAATCCCCATTGGCGTTCGTGATTTTTAGCCGCACGGGCAGGTAAGCCATGGCGGGGGCCAGCCAGATTTCGACTTTTTGGTCGAATTCCTTGCGCGGGTTGCGGGTCAGCTTGAGCGTGTCGATGCCGCCGTTGGGAACGTAAATTTTCTCCGGTCCCTCCACAGTAAAGATCCACACATCCGCATCCCGGGGGCCGATGGTCTGGATGGCGATGGTGGCTGTCGGTGGGTATTTGGCGGGTTCAGCGGCCAGAATGCCTGCGATTTGCAGGACCACGCTGAGCTGGTCTTGCGCGGCGGTTTGCAACACCACGTCGGGCGTGTTGGCGCTGAAGCTGGCGCGGCGGTTTGCCTGGTCAAAGTGCGCCGCCACCTCGGTGCGCCACTTGTCCGAGAAGCGCTGCGGGGCCAGGCCTTCGGGTGTGATGTTGCCGGTGCTGGTGCGGGTGCGCGAACCCAAAAACAGCATGCTGGCCTGCAGCGTGGCTTCGTAGCTCTGGCCGTCTTGCTTCCACAGCAATTCGCCGCGCGCGCTGTAGTGCAGCTTTTTGGCTTCACCGGTCAGCGCATACAGCAGGCGTACCGGGTCGGGGAAGGCGAACAAGGTGGCGTGGGTCAGCGGCACGGCAGGGGTGGGTGCCGATGCGGTGGACGCAGGCGGTTCGGGCGGCGGCGCTTCCACCGGCACGGGCGCAGACGCGGGCGGCTCGGGCGGCGGCAGCACCGGTGCTACCGGCGCGGGTTCCACGGGTTCTGCGGTAGCGACGGTGGTGGTGGGCGCATCGTCCTGCGGCGGTAAAGGCACGGCTTTGCGTACCGGCTTGGGGGGCACGGGACGGGGCGCGGCAGGCGCGGCTTCCACCGGAGGCGGCGTAGCGATAGTGCGGGTGGTCAGCGTGCGTACCACTGTAGGGGCCTGCACCTGCACCTGCAGCAGTGCGGGCAGGCGCTGCAGTAGCGCCAAATGGGCCAGTAGCACGGCGATGGCAATGGCCAGCAGGGCCAGGGAGGGCTTCGTTAAACTCATTGGGCTATGCAACGCTTGACTATCCCCACCCGGCTGACCTCTCTATGAAACTGGCCACTTACCAAGACGGTTCCCGCGACGGCCAGCTCGTGGTGGTGTCGCGTGATCTGGCCAGCGCCCATTATGCGACCGGGGTGGCCAGCCGCCTGCAGCAGGTGCTGGACGACTGGGGCTTCCTCAGCCCGCAGCTGCAAGATTTGTCGGACGCACTGAACCAAGGCCGTGCCCGCCATACTTTTGCCTTCGACCCGCGCCAGTGCCTGGCCCCGCTGCCGCGGGCGTATCAAGCAGTGGAAGGCCAGGCCTACCCCAGCCTGCTGCAGCCGCGCGAGGCTGGGGTCAGCCCAGTGCTGGCACCCGGCAGCGGCGACCACTTCGCCGGTGCCTGCGACCTGCTGCGCTGCACGTCCGAGGCGCTGGGCATCGACTTTGGTGCGGGTCTGGCCGCCATCACCGCCGACGTGCCGCAAGGCGTAAGCCCACCGCAGGCGCTGGACGGCGTGCGCCTGCTGGTGCTGACCAACAGCGTGCGCCTGCGCAGCCTGGAGGCCGTCGAACACGCCAAAGGCGCGGGCTGGGTGCAGAGTGCGCCCAGTCTGGCGTTCAGCCCGGTGGCGGTGACGCTGGACGAACTCGGCGAATCCTGGGACAAAGGCCGCGTCCACCTGCCGCTGCACACCAGCTGGAATGGCCGCAAGGTCGGCATGTGCGATGCCGGGCCCGAGATGCAGTTCCACTTTGGCCAGCTCATCGCCCACCTGTGCGCCACGCGGGCGGTGCGGGCGGGCAGCGTTGTCGGCTCCGGCCCGGTGGCGAATGCGGGCACGGGAAACAAAGGCAAGGCCCAGTGGCCCAAGGGCTACCACAGCATTGCCGAAAAACGCGCCATGGAAACCCAGCTCAGCGGCCAGCCCAGCACCGGCTACCTGCAGTTTGGCGACACCGTGCGCATCGAGATGAAGGGCAAAGATGGTCTGAGCCTGTTTGGCGCCATCGACCAAGAGCTTGCCCCCCGGTGAATGTGGTTCACCCTCCGGTCAATTCCTATTTTTTGAGGTACTTATGAAAAGTTATGTCGTGCGTGGATTGTGGGCCGCCGTTGCGGGGGTACTGGTCGGCTGTGCCTCGGCTCCGCCGGAAGCTCCGTGGCCCGAGCAGCAGGTCAATATCGAGGACATGGTCACCACCAGCCCCTGGGTGGCCAAGATCCCCTTGCCTGCCGTGGATCTGGTGCGCGACCGATCGCGCAACAGCACCGTGGTGCTGCAAGTACATGTGGCCACCGACGGCACCGTGCAGCGCGCCCGCGTGGACAAATCCAGCGAAAACCCTTTGCTGGACGAGGCTGCGCTGGTGTCGGTGCGGGCCTTGCGCTTTGTGCCGTACTCTGAAAACGGCGTGGCGCTGCCCGTCACCGTAGTGGCGCCCATGGTCTTCAAGTTCTACGACCGGCCCCGGTAAGCCCGCCACGCCAACCCGGACGTTTGCTATTATTTGTGTAGCTAATGGCGTAAGTACTATCTGCGCTAGAGGCCTTTTCTTTATAAATTTGGACTGGCCCACCCCAGACAGGGGCACACAGGGGTCATACAGGGGTCACACAGGCTTCACACGGCTTTGCTGCAATCGTGGCTGCTGACCGCCCGCGCCCGTGTGGCGCGGCGGCTTTCTGCCTGGCTCCACCATGTCTGCTTTCTACCGGGTTATTGCGGTGCAGTTTGTGTCGGCGCTAGCCGACAACGCGCTGCTGATCGTCGCCATTGCCCGTCTGCTGGAACTGGCCGCAGCCGACTGGACCATCCCACTGCTCAAACTCAGTTTCACGCTGTGTTACGTGTTGCTGGCACCGTTTGTCGGCCCGCTGGCCGATGCCTGGCCCAAGGGCCGGGTGATGGTGGCGGCAAATCTGCTCAAGTTTGTGGCCGCCTGCCTGCTGCTGGGCGGTGCCGATCCGCTGCTGGTGCTGGCCGTAGCCGGTTTGGGTGCGGCAGTGTATGCCCCGGCCAAATACGGCCTGGTCACCGAGCTGCTGCCGGCCCACCAGCTGGTACGGGCCAATGGCTACATCGAGGGCAGCACCGTCTGCGCGGTGATTCTGGGCACCGTGCTGGGCGGTGCGCTGGCGAGCCCGCTGCTGCGTGGTGTGGTGCTGCCCGAAGCGCTGGTGGCGCTGGTGGGCCCCACCACTTCGCTGTCGGCCGGTATGTTGGGTTTGCTGCTGCTGTACGCCGTGGCGACGGTGCTGAATGTGGGCATTGCCGACAGCGGCGTGCGTTACCCGCGCCACTCGCGCCACGCCGGGCACATGGTGCAGCGCTTCTTCGTAGAGAACCGCATCCTGTGGCGCGACCGTTTGGGTGGTGTGTCAATGGCGGTCACCACCTTGCTATGGGGCATAGGTGCGACGCTGCAGTTGGTGGTGTTGCGCTGGGCCGAAGAGTCGCTGGGGCTGGCGCTGAGCCAGGCGGCGTATTTGCAGGGCGTGACGGCGGTGGGCGTGGTGGTGGGCGCTACCTGGGCCAGCCAGACGGTCAGCCTGGCCGGTGCCACCCGGCTGTTGCCACTGGGCATCGCCATGGGCTTGCTGGTGCCGTGCATGGCCAGCGTGCACACCCTGGGCTGGGCCGCGGGTCTGCTGGTGATGGTCGGCGCGATGGCCGGGTTTTTTGTGGTGCCCATGAATGCGCTGCTGCAGCACCGTGGCCACGCACTGCTGACGGCCGGGCGCTCAATCGCGGTGCAGGGCTTCAATGAGAACGCGGGCATTTTGCTGATGCTGTCGCTGTACGCGGCATCCACCGCGCTGCAGATTGGATTGCACCATTTGCTGTGGTGTTTCGGTGGTTTGGTAACGGTGGCGATGGCCGTGATCACGCTGCTGCACCGCCGCCGCAGCCTGCAGCCACTGTCTTGAAATTGACATGCCGGTGCCATCATTCTGAAATGACCACCGTTTAGCCTTGGCAATGTGAACAACGCTGAAGAGATCATGGTCGAATCATTCGCTGCACAACCGGGCAGTCTGCGGATTGCGCTGGTGACCGAGACGTTTCCGCCCGAGGTCAACGGCGTGGCCATGACGCTGGGCCGCCTGGTCGAGGGCCTGCTGCAGCGCGGCCACTGCGTGCAGATGGTGCGCCCGCGCCAGCCGGGGGTGGATGGCAGCAGCGCCCGTGAGGGCCTGAGCGAAGTGCTGTCTGCGGGTGTGGCGATTCCCAGCTACGGCAATTTCCGCTTTGGCATGCCGTCGAAAAACCGCCTGCTCAAACTGTGGCAACACCTGCGACCAGACGTGGTGCACGTGGCCACCGAAGGCCCGCTGGGCTGGTCGGCCGTCACGGCGGCGCGCAAGCTGCAGCTGCCGGTGACCAGCTCGTTCCACACCAATTTCGACAACTATTCGGGCCACTATGGCCTGGGCCTGCTGAAGTCGCCCATCGACGCCTATCTGCGCAAGATGCACAACCGCACCATGGCGACGCTGGTGCCCACCCCGGCGCTGGTGCAGACGCTCCAGGCGCGCGGCTACCGCAATGTGTCGGTGCTGTCGCGAGGCGTGGAGATCGCCCAGTTCAGCCCGTCACGCCGTTCCAAAGCACTGCGCGCCAGCTGGGGTGTTGGCGAAACCGATCCAGTCGTGCTGCACGTCGGCCGCCTGGCCAAAGAAAAAAACCTGGGTGTGGTGCTGCAGGCGTTTGCCGCCATCCAGGCCCGCGTGCCCACAGCCAAGCTGGTGCTGGTGGGCGACGGCCCGCTGCGCAAGAGCCTGCAAGACAGCTGCCCGCAGGCCATTTTTGCCGGCCTGCGCACCGGTGAAGACCTGGCCAGCCACTACGCCTCTGGCGACGTATTTATTTTTCCGAGCACGACCGAGACCTATGGCAATGTGGTGCCCGAGGCGCTAGCCAGCGGCTTGGCGGTGGTGTCGTACGCGCATGCAGCGGCGGCCACGCTGGTGCAGCCCGGCGTTAATGGGGTGCTGGTGCCGCTGGGCGACGAGGCACAGTTTGTGCAGGCCGCTGCGGTGCTGGCCAGCGATGCGGCGGGCCTGCATGCGCTGCGCCAGAACGCCGCCGCCAGCGTGGCCCACCTGGGCTGGGCCGCGGTAGTGGACAGCTTTGTCGGTACCTTGCGCACCGTGGTGCACTGCAACGGCGGGCATTTCAGCAGCCCGCCTGCCGTGCAGTTTGCGCCTGCTAAGCCGTCGGTCGCGTCCAGCGCATAAGCGCCTGGCCCATGCGGACCGTCGCGCCATCGCGCAAGCCCTCGCACAGCGCAAAGCCCTCGGGCGCCAGCACGATGATGGTCGATCCATGCTGAAACCAGCCCATCTCCTGGCCCTTGGTAAAGCAGGCGTTGCAGGGCAGGGTGTTCGGGCCTGGGTACTTCAGGTGCAGCAGCACATCCAAAAAATGCAGGCGGATACTGGCCACCAGAATGGCCGCCACCGGCACCAGCGCCACCGTTTGGCCGCACGCCGGGCCGTCGCCGGTGATGCGGGTCTTCAAAAAGGCGCGCTCGTTCTTGCAAAACAGCTTTTCCACCCGCTTCAAAGCGATCGGGTTCACGTTCCAGGTGTCGCCCGAGAAGTAGGTCACCTTCTCCACCGTGCAGTCCTGCGGTGCGTGGAAGCGGTGGTACATGCTGGAAGTCAGCCGCAGGGTGACGAAGTAGCCATCGCGCCATTCGCCGCTGCGTGCCTCGTCGCCCAGCAGCTCGTGCAGCGTGTACGGAAAGCCTTTGGCCTGGAACACCTGGCCGTTTTCGATCGGACCAAAGGCACCGACGATGCCGTCGCTGGGGCTGCTCAGCACGGCAGGGTCCAACGCGATCGGGCGCAGGCCGCCTTTCAGTTCGCGGGTAAAGCAGTCGTGCATGCTTTTGAACCGGGTTTTCTTGGCCTCGGACAGGTCCAGGTCCGAGAAGAACTTCCACACCGCAATCGACGCGTCACGGACCAACGGTTGCTCGATCTGGCTGAACCAGCCCATGGCCTGCGTGAGCCAACGGCGCGGCAGGCGGTTGGTGAGCAAAAAGTTCAGGTCTTCCTGCTTCAGTAGTTGCTGTATCTGCTGGCGAATCTGCATGGTGAATCTCTCGAAGACTTTTTCAGGGCTTGGCTGAGGGCTTTCAGCCCTCAGCCAAGCCCTGAAAAAGTCGGGTTGTTAATGAAAGGAAAAAGCTTGTGAATGAATCAATGGTTTTGCTTGCTTTGGGAGGCGGTGCTGCGCTCTATGCTGCGGCCCGTGTGAAGACGCGGCTGGAGTTGTCTCTGGCGAAACATCGCTCTCTCGCCGGGCATCCGCGCATGGCGCGGCGCATGGCGGCGCAGCTGCCGAACTACAGCTACGACGATGCCCAGGCCTTTGGCCTGGACGGCGCACCGCCCGAGGTAGTGGGGCTGCGCAAGACCGCGCTGGCCCGGCTCGCCGCCGAGTACACCAGCCGCTTCGCCCACAGCCTGCAGCTGACGCGCGCGGCCGAGGGCGACATCTCCGACATGCAGTTCATCGCCGCCTACAAAGTGCCCTACCAGTTCCGCGAGCTGTTTGGCAAGGCGCTGAAGACCGGCTCCTTTGTGCAGTCCACGGCCGGCGTGACCCTGACCGACATGGACGGCAATGTGTTCTACGACCTGACCGGCTCGTACGGCGTGAACCTGTTCGGCAACGACTTCTACAAAGACTGCATCCGCCAGGGTAGCGCGATGGTGGCCGAACTGGGCCCGGTGCTCGGCTCCTACCATCCGGTGGTGGCCGACAACGCACAGCGGCTGAAAGCCATCTCCGGCATGGACGAGGTGAGCTTCCACATGTCCGGCACCGAGGCGGTGATGCAGGCGGTGCGCCTGGCCCGCTACCACACCAAGCGCACGCATTTGCTGCGCTTTTGCGGTGCCTACCACGGCTGGTGGGGCGATGTGCAGCCCGGCATCGGCAACCCGGTGACCGAGCGCGATACCTACACCCTGAAGGACATGGGCGAGGCCACCTTGCGTGTGCTGCGCAAGCGCAAGGACATCGCCTGCGTGCTGGTGAACCCGCTGCAGGCGCTGCACCCGAACATAGGCGCACCGGGCGATTCCTCGCTGCTGGACAGCGGCCGCAGCGCGCATTTCGACCGCGCCGCCACCACCCGTTGGCTTAAGGAGTTGCGCCAGATTTGCACCGAGAAAAACATCGCGCTGGTCTTCGACGAGGTGTTTGTCGGCTTCCGCCTGGCGCCCGGCGGCGCGCAGGAATACTTTGGCGTGCAGGCCGATATGGTGACCTACGGCAAGACCCTCGGCGGCGGCTTGCCGGTGGGCGTGGTCTGCGGCCAGCATGCCTGGATGAAGCGCTTCCGCGACGATGCCCCGGCCGACATCTGCTTTGCCCGCGGCACTTTCAACGCCCACCCGTATGTGATGGGCGCGATGAATGTGTTTTTGCAGAGTTTGAATACGGCGCCGGTGCAGGCGATGTACGCCGGGCAGGACGCGCGCTGGGACCAACGCGCCGCCGACCTGAACCAGCGCCTGGCCGCTGCGGGCGTACCGGTGCAGGTGGCGCACATGTCCTCCATCTGGACCGTGCTCTACACCCAACCCGCCTGCTACAACTGGTTGCTGCAGCATTACCTGCGGCTCGAAGGCTTGGCCCTGAGCTGGGTCGGTACCGGGCGTTTCATCTTCAGCCTGAACTACAGCGATGCCGACTTCGCCGCCGTGGCCGCGCGCTTTGTGCGCGCTGCCCAGGCGATGCAGGCCGATGGCTGGTGGTGGCATAACCCGGCGTTAACGAACAAAGGCATCAAGCGCAGGGTACTGCGGGAGATGCTTGCGGAGAAATTTTGACAAACAAGGTGTGCCATTGCGTACACCCCAGTTTCAGCTAGAACGCAATCCCCCGGGGATGCCGTGGAACCGGCTTTGCCGGGCCACTGGCATCGCCCCCTGCAAGGGGGGTGGCGGAAAGTGCGCAGCACTGGAGCCTGGGGGTGTTAATACTTCCGCGGTTCGATCAGCTCGCCGCGCAGCAAGGCGAAAGGCGCTTTGTAGTACAGCAGGATGTCGTGGAACGGGTCGGTCAGGATTTTCGCCATCCACACCAGGCCAGCTTCCACATCCTTCAGGAAGAACAGGTGCACGGTGCGGAACACCAGGCCACCGACGCCCACGGCCAGCCACAGCAGGCCGGTATTGCGGGCAAAGCCTTCCCAGGTGGTGTGCGGCTCCAGCAGGCCGAACAGGCTGGGCTGCCAGACCAGCAGCAGTGGTGATGCGGCCCAGATCGCCAGCAGCACCACTTTGCGGCGCAGGTTGTAGCCGACCTTGATGTCTTCCTTGTGCTCGTGCGTGGCCTGGTTCACCACGTCATAGCCCTTGGGCTCGAAGAAGAAATGCCCGGCCTGGCGGCTGGTCATGGACACCAGCCAGGCCAGTAGCGCGGCCAGTGCCGGGTCCTTGAACAGCAGCGCGTAGGCGCAGACAAAGCTGACCGCGCTGACCAGGTGCAGCGACTGGTTGATGCGGCTGTGGTGGTAGTAGCGGTGGTCGTCCCAGCGCTGGACTCTGAGTTGCGCGAAGAAATCGGACATGGGGGCTCCTTGCTTAAACAGATGCGGGTTGCCGCTGCGGTGCGGCGATCAGGGGTGTGGCTGTGGGGGCTGGGTCCTGCCAGTGCAGCAGTTCCAGCCGCCCGTCCATGTGCTCCACCAGCGCGGTGCGGCTCTCTACCCAGTCGCCGTCGTTGCAGTACAGGGTGCCGTTGATGGTGCGCATTTCGGCGCGGTGGATGTGGCCGCAGACCACCCCGTGGTGGCCGCGCTTGCGGGCTTCGGCAGCTACGGCCTCTTCAAAGTCGCCCACGTAGTTCACCGCGGTTTTTACTTTGCCCTTCAGGTAGGCCGACAGCGACCAGTAGGGCAGGCCCATGCGGGCGCGCAGACTGTTCAGGTGCCGGTTCAGCTTCAGGGTCAGCTCGTACAGGTTGTCGCCCAGGTAGGCCAGCCATTTGGCGTACTGCACCACGGCGTCAAAGTAGTCGCCATGCACCACCCACAGCCTGCGGCCATCGGTCGTCACATGCACCGCCTCCTGCACCACCTCAATGCCGCCAAAATGGTGGCCCGCAAAGGCGCGCGCAAATTCGTCGTGGTTGCCGGGCACAAAGATCACCCGGCAGCCCTTGCGGGCACGGCGCAGCAGCTTTTGCACCACGTCGTTGTGCGACTGCGGCCAGTACCAGCGCCGACGCAACTGCCAGCCGTCGATGATGTCGCCCACCAGGTACAGGTAGTCGCTGGGGTGGGCTTTTAAAAAACGCAACAGCGGCTCGGCCTGGCAGCCCGGTGTACCCAGGTGAAGGTCAGAAATAAAGATGCAGCGCAGGCGCTGCGCGGGTACCGCGTCGTCCTCGTGCGGATCTTCGGCCATGGGTGCCAGGGCGGCGCGCCACAGCCCGGCGGCCGGAGCGCCTGCGTCAAAAGCCTGGAACATCAGGCCTCTGCCGGTGTGGCAGCCTCACAAAACGTGCGCAAGGGGTGCAACAGATAGTTCATGGTGGCTCCATGGCAATGCGGTTGTCCATGAGTGTGCGGTGGCCATATGACACGCACAAGGCGTTGGTGTGGCAAACGCATGACGTGCTGCGGGGGTTGCCCGGAACCTTTCGGTCGGTTTGGCAACCAACAGGCTCCGTAACGCAGAGAACCTTCCATGCACGCATCTGAAACCCAGGCCATCGTCACTCTGAGCCTGCTCGCCGCTTTTGTCGATGGTGAAAAGCACGCACGCGAGCGCGCCGAAATCAAGCGCATTGCCGAAGGGTTGTCCCAAGCCGACGGCCTGAACCTGCCCACGCTGTACCAGGACGTGCTCCTCAAGCGCGTCTCGTTGGACAGCGTAGTGGCCGCGCTGACCAGTGCCGAGTCCAAGCAGTTGGCCTATGAAATGGCGGTTTGCGTCTGCGATGCGGACGGTGTGCAGTCGGTGGCTGAGCAGCGCTTTCTGGCCAGCGTGCAGCAGGCTTTGGGGCTGGCCCCGGCCGCCGCTGCGCAGTTTGTGCAGCAAGCCGATGCCATGGCCTCGGCACCCTTGGCTGCACCCATGAACCCAACCACAGCCGCCACGCCCGTGGTGACCAAGCCCGGCGATGGTGTGCTGGATAAAACGATTCTGAACGCCGCCATCGTCAACGGTGCGCTGGAGCTGCTGCCCGAGTCCCTGTCCACCATGGCCATCATCCCCTTGCAGATGCGGCTGGTGTACGGCATCGGCAAGGCCCATGGCTTTGAGCTGGACCGGGGCCATATCAAAGATTTTCTGGCCACCGTCGGTGTGGGCCTGACTTCGCAGTACCTGGAGCAGGCGGGGCGTAAGCTGCTGGGCGGCTTGCTCGGCAAGGTCGGCGGCGGCCTGCTGCGCGGACTGGGCCAGCAGGCCGTCAGTACCGGTATGAGTTTTGCCGCCACCTATGCCCTGGGCCACGTGGCCAAGCGCTACTACGCGGGCGGGCGCACCCTGTCCACCCAGGTGCTCAAGGATGCCTACGCCAGCGTGGCCCAAGAGGCGCAAGGCCTGCACGGCCGCTACCTGCCCGCCATGCAGGAGAAGGCCCGCACCCTGGACGCGGGCAAGGTCTTGGCCATGGTGCGCGGCGCCTGAGCCTGCCCCGCGCGGCATAATCCGCGCCATGCCCAGCCTGCGCAACCCCCACAACTTTGCCCGCCGCTTGGCGCGTTGGGTGCTGCTGTGTTTTGCGCTGTCGCTGGGCGTGGCGATTGCGTCGCCGCTGACGCATCCGCAGGCCATGGAGCTGGTGTGCTCCAGCGCCGGGTCCGTCAAACTGGTGGTCACCGCCCCCGACGGCAGCACCCAGGTGGTCAGCCAGATGGGCGACTGCCCGCTGTGTGTGACGGCCAGCGCGCCGCCACCCGCCCCGGCCCGCACCCGGGTTGATCCGCCGCCCGCCTTGTCGTATGCGCTGCGCAGCATTCCTGCCGCGTATACCGCCTACGCCACCGCTGCGCCACTGCCTGCACGTGGGCCCCCCACGTCCGTCTGAATTACTAAATATGTAGCTGCCCGTGCAGGGTTTACCTGCGCTGGAAGCCTATTTCCTGTGTATTTTGGTCGGAGTTTTCTATGTCTTTTTCATTTGCTATTAAATTCGTAGCTGCTTGCGCAGTATCCGCCTGCGCTAGTACGTCTTTTGCCCATATTGTTCTGGCCGACCCTGCGGCCTTGGGCAATACCGGTTACAGCGCGGCCCTGCGCGTCGGCCACGGCTGCAACGGCTCGGCCACTACCGCCATCCGTGTCACCGTGCCCGCCGGTTTCAAGGGGGCCAAACCCATGCCCAAGGCGGGCTGGGTGCTGTCCACCACCGTGGGCAAGCTCGCCACCCCGTTCGACGACCACGGCAAGCAAGTCACCGAAGGTCTGCTGGCCGTGACCTGGACCGCCGCCCCCGGCAACGCCCTGCCCGATGCCTACTTTGACGAATTCGTGCTGCGCGGTACCCTGCCCGGTGAGGCCGGAGCGATGTGGTTCAAGGTGCTGCAGACCTGCGAAAAAGGCAGTACCGACTGGGCCGACATTCCCGCCGCAGGCGCATCTGCCCACGACCTGAAATCGCCCGCGGCGATGCTGGAAATCATCCCTTCCGACCACGTCGGCGGCCACCAACATTGAAAACGTTATTACTATGAAATATGTAGCTATTAGCCTAGCTTTCGTATGCGCTAGCGGCCTTTTTGTTCAAAATTCTTGCGCCCAAAATGTCGAGGTCAAAGATGCCTGGGCCCGCACCAGTGTGCAGGGCCAAAAGGCCTCTGGCGCGTTCATGACCCTGACCGCCAAAGAGGCCACCCGGCTGGTCGCCATCGCCACCCCCGTGGCCGGTGTGGCCCAGGTGCACGAGATGAAGATGGACGGCGACGTGATGCGCATGCGTGCCCTGCCCGACGGCCTGGACCTGCCCGCAGGCAAGCCGGTAGCCCTGACCCCCGGCGGCTACCACGTCATGCTGATGGACCTGAAAGCTGCACTGCCCAAAGACAGCACCATTCCCATGACCCTGGTGTTCAAAGATGCCAAGGGCGTGGAGAGCAAGCTGGAGTTAAAGCTGCCGGTAGCCACCACCGCGCCCAACGCTATGGCTGGGCACAAGCACTGAAGCATTTCTGACACATTGGGGTAAGCTGCACAGGCTGCGCGCCCAGACGGCAGCCCCCCATCATCAGGAGACACCATGAGCGATACACCCGCCTTTGATTTCAGCAAATTCGTGCCCGGTTTTGACTTTTTGCAGAACCTGGGCAAAGGCGCTGCCTCCGCCCATGCCGCCGCCCCGGCCATGGGCGGCTGGGTTGCACCCACCATCAGTGTGGAAGAGCTGGACAAGCGCATCACCGAGCTCAAAGCCGTGCAGTTCTGGCTGGACCAGAACGCCGTGGCCTTGAAAGCCACCATCCAGGCGCTGGAAGTGCAAAAAATGACCCTGGCCACCCTGAAGGGCATGAACTTCAGCATGGCCGACCTGGCCAGCGCCTTCAAGCTCAAACCCGAAGCCCCCACGCCCCCGCCCGCCGCCAAAGCGGCGGACAAGCCGGCCGACAAAGCCCCGGAACCGGCTGCTGCTGCCAACGCGCCCGCCGGGCCCGGCGTGGTCGATCCGCTGAAATGGTGGGGCTCGCTGACCGAGCAGTTCCAGCACATTGCCGGTGCCGCTCTGAAAGATGCCAACACCCAGGCTGCGCTGGAAAAAAGCAAAAACCTGGCTACCAACTTTGCCGCCGAAGCCATGAAAAGTGTTGGCGAAATCGCCAAAGCCGCGCGCAAGACCGTGGTGCCGCCCGCTGGCCCCAAGGCCCATGCCACTCCGCCTGCGACCGCCAAAAAGACCCCGGCTAAAAAGACCCCCACCAAGAAGGCCGCTGCTAAAAAGCACGCAGGCTAACCCACCTAACTGGCAGGGCCCAGGGCCCTGCCAGTGCCATTCACATCCAAGGAGGCCGCCATGCAACTCTTCCCCCACGGCCATGCCACGCACCCCGACTGGCGCATGGCGGCCGGGCTGGTGCTGGCCCAATTGCGCGCCCACATGGCGCTGCCCGACTACGCCAGCGCGCCGACCCTGGGCCTGCTCTACATCACCGACCATTACGCGGGCCAGGCCCAAGACATTCTGGACCACCTCAGCGGCGAGTTGCCCGAGGTCACCGACTGGTCGGGCACGGTAGGCATTGGCATCTGTGCCAACAACGTCGAGTACTTTGACGAACCCGCCCTGAGCGTGATGCTCTGCGACCTGCCTGCCGACCAGTACCGCGTGTTCTCCGGCGTGGCCCCGCTGGGTTTGGGCTTCGAGGCCCATACCGCCCTGGTCCACGCCGATGCCAACACCCCCGACCTGACCGAGCTGGTGGGCGAAATGTCCCAGCGCACCGACACCGGTTACCTGTTTGGCGGCCTGGCCTCCAGCCGGGGGCGCTCGGTGCAGTTTGCAGTGGGTGGTAATGGCAACATCAAGGGCCACGGGGCAGCCCGCGGCGTGTTCAGCGGCGGCCTGAGCGGCGTGGCGTTTGGCCCCGGCGTGGCGCTGGTGTCGCGCGTCACCCAGGGCTGCCAGCCCATCACGGGCAACCGCGTGGTCACTGCGTCCGATGCCAACCTGGTGCTGGAGCTGGACGGCCAGCCCGCGCTGGCCGTGCTGCTGGCCGACCTGGGCGTAGACCTGGAGCACCCGCAAGAGGCCCTGGGCCGGGTGCGTGCCACCCTGGTCGGGCTGACCCGCGCCACCGTGGGTGACGCGCCGGTACGCACCGCCCATTTCGGCAGCGACGTGGTGGTGCGCCACATCATCGGTCTGGACCCCACCCGCCGGGGCGTAGCGATTGGCGACCACGTGGCCGTGGGCACCCGGCTGGCGTTTTGCCAGCGCAACATGGCCGCGGCCAAGGCCGATCTAGTGCGCGTCTGCGCCGAAATCCGCGAAGAGCTGGAGCCCGAAGAACTGTCGATCGAACTGGCTACCGCACTCGCCGCCCCCGAGGCCGAATCCGCCCCGCACCCGGCGCGGCGCATTGCCGGCGCCATCTATGTGAGCTGCACTGGCCGAGGCGGCAACCACTTCGGCGGCCCGAGTGCCGAGCTGCAAATCGTGCGTCGCGCCCTGGGCGACGTGCCCCTGGTCGGCTTTTTCGCCGCCGGTGAAATCGCCCGCCAAAACCTGTACGGGTACACCGGCGTGCTGACGGTGTTTTCCGACGTAGGTCCGTAAAAGCCTATCGTCTCAGGGCGGTAAACGCCGCAAATTCCCAGCGCCGCATGCCCAGCACCAGGGTATAGGCCTCGCGGGCTTCTTCGGGGAGTTTTTGGTCGGCCAGGTGCTGCTGGGCGAAGTCCTGTGCCACCCGCTGCAGCCGCTCCAGAAACGCCGGGGCCAGGCTGCGACTCACCGAGCCATGCACCAGCAGCAGGCCTTCGCCAGGGCCGTCAAAACCACCGTTGTAGTAGTCCAGCACGACGTCCTCGCGGAAGAACTGCATCACCGGCCCGTGCGGCCGCCAGCGAAACGCTTTGGCCAGCTTCAGGCGGTAGCGGTTCAGCGGGCGCAGTTCGATGATGCCGATGCGGTCCAGCTGCGCCAGGCAGGTGATGCATTCGGCCTCGCTGAGTCGGTAGGCGGCGGTGATCTGCTCCAGCGTCCACTGGCTGAGTACGCAAATTGCCACCAGCAGCAGCTTTTTGTCAGCCACCACCGCCTGCTCCTGCTGCTGTGTCAGCTCGGCCAGCAGCGGCTGGGCATCGGCCACGCGGCGGGCCAGTTCGGCAAAATCCAGCTTCAGCGCCCGGCAGATGGCATCCACGCGCGATAGCGGCATGTCGCCTTTGGCCAACATGCGCTTTACGCTGGACTCGGCCACGCCCAACTGGACGGCCAGGTCGGCATAGGTCATCTGCGCGACCTTGAGTTCTTTTTTGAGGGCGGTAACGAGATCGGCGGTAGTGCTCATGGGTATCGATTATGGATACTTTACGTATAGAAAATTGGCTAGAGTCTGAAAATCAGGCCTTGGCCGCAGCAGTGTGCAGACACTCGCTTCATCCCATTTTTTGAAGGAATGCACCATGAACCGATTGGAAACCACTCTGCTGTGGACCGTGGCGATCGCCGCCGTGGCCGCAGCCTGCGGTCCGGCTATTGCCCAGCAGGCGCATTACCACGCGTTTGCCGACCAGCGGGCCTGGGCGGGCCTGCCGAATGCGCTGGACGTGCTGAGCAACCTGCCGTTTGCCGTGGGCGGGCTGTGGGGGTTGCTGGTATTAAAGCAGCAGCCGCCCAGCGTGCAGCGCGTGCTGGCGGCCCTGTTTTTTACGGGTTTGCTGGTGGCAGCGCTGTGCTCCAGCATCTACCACTGGCAGCCCGACGACACCCGGCTGGCCCTGGACCGCTGCGGGATGGTGGCCGTGTTCGCCGGTCTGCTGGGCCTGGCAGTGGCCGACCGCAGCAGCGACCGGGCGGGGTTGTGGACAGCGGGTGCGGTGCTGCTGTGGGGGCCGCTGTCGGTGGTGGTGTGGTCGGCCACGGGCAACCTGCTGCCTTGGGCGGTGCTGCAAGGCGGCGGCATGGTGTTGGTGCTGTGCCTGGTCCTGTGCCCACCACGGCCCGGTGCCTGGGGCATTCGCCTGGGCGGGGTAATTGGCGCGTACGCCCTGGCCAAACTGCTGGAGCTGGGCGACCACAGCGTGTTTGCTTGGACCGGCGGTTGGGTGTCGGGCCACAGTTTGAAGCACGCCGTGGCTGCATTGGCGGCGTGGCCGGTATTTGCCGCAATGCCGTCACGCAAGCTTCTGCACAATGGCGTGCAGAGCCTGCGCTAAGCGATGGCAACTTAAATTCATATTGCTATATTTTTAATAGCGTATTGCGTATATATTATCTGCGCTATCGCCTTATTTGGTTTAAAAAATGCACACCCAAGAACCTGGCTCTACCGCCCACCCCAACCAGTTCGCCCTGCTCAAGCAGCGCCGTTTTGCGCCGTTCTTCTGGACGCAGTTTTCCGGGGCGGCGAACGACAACCTGTTCAAGTTCTCGTTCACCGTGATGGTGACCTACCAGCTCAGCGTCAGCTGGTTGCCGCCTGCGCTGGCGGGGCTGGTGATCGGAGCGCTATTCATCCTGCCGTTTCTGCTGTTTTCGGCCACCAGCGGGCAATTGACCGACAAATACCCTAAAACCGCGATGATCCGCGCGGTAAAGAACCTAGAAATCGCCATCATGCTGCTGGCGGGTTACGGTTTTTTCACCAGCAACGTCGATGTGCAGGTGCCGGTGCTGCTGGCCTGTGTGTTCTTGATGGGGCTGCATTCCACGCTGTTTGGCCCGGTCAAGTTTGCCTACCTGCCACAGGTGTTGAACGATGCCGAGCTGACCGGCGGCAACGGCATGGTCGAGATGGGCACTTTTGTGGCCATCTTGCTGGGCGACATCGTTGGCGGGCTGCTGGTGGCGATTCCCGAGGTAGGCCACACCGCCGTGGCCGTGGGTTGCGTAGGCTTGGCCCTGGTGGGCCGCTGGGTGGCGCAGGCGATTCCGCAGTTGCCCGCCACCGACCCCGGATTAAAGATCAATTGGAACCCGTTTACCGAGACTTGGCGCAATTTGAAGCTGGCCAACAGCAACCCGGTGGTGTTTCGCTCGCTGCTTGGGATCAGCTGGATGTGGTTTTTTGGCGCGGTGTTTTTGAGCCAGTTCCCCAGCTTTGCCAAAGAGGTGCTGCACGGCGACGAGCAGGTGGCCACGCTGCTGCTGGTGGTGTTTTCCATCGGCATCGGCACCGGCTCGCTGCTGTGCGAGGTGCTGAGCCGCCGCCACGTGGAGATCGGCCTGGTGCCGTTGGGGGCCATCGGCATGAGCGTGTTTGCCATCGATTTGTACTTTGCCGCGCGCGGGCTGCCGCCCAGCGAGGTGATGGGCCTGGCAACCTTTACCGCCCGCGCCGCCCACTGGCGGGTGATGGCCGACTTGGCGCTGTTGAGCCTGTTTGCCGGGCTGTACAGCGTGCCCATGTACGCGCTGATCCAGCTGCGCAGCCAGCCCACGCACCGCGCCCGCATCATCGCGGCCAACAATATTCTGAACGCGCTGTTCATGATTGCCAGCTCGGTGATCGCCGGGGCGCTGCTGACCAGCGGCTTCACCATTGCGCAGATATTTTTGTTCACCGGCATCGCCAATGCCGTGGTGGCGGCCTACATCTTTCTGCTGGTGCCCGAGTACCTGCTGCGCTTTGTGGCCTGGATCATTTCGCACTGCGTGTACCGCTTCAAGGTCACGGGCGACCATCACATCCCCATCACCGGCCCGGCCATCCTTGCCTGCAACCACGTCAGCTTTGTCGATGCCGTGCTGCTGATGGCGGCCAGCCCGCGCCCCATCGTGTTCTTGATGGACCACCGCATCTTCCAGGTGCCGGTGCTGGGCTGGCTGTTCCGCTTGGCCAAGGCCATCCCCATCGCGCCCCGCGCCGAAGACCCCGCCGCCTACGAAGCCGCGTTTGCCGCCGCCGCCAAGGTGTTGCAAGAGGGCGATTTGCTGGGTATCTTCCCCGAAGGCGGCCTGACCAAGGACGGCACGCTGCAAGAGTTCAAAGGCGGCATCATGAAGATCCTGGAAGCCGCCCCGGTGCCGGTCGTGCCCATGGCGTTGACCCACCTGTGGGGATCGTACTTCAGCCGCGTCGAGGGCGGCACGGCCATGGCCAAGCCGTTTCGGCGCGGGGTGTTGAACCGCGTCGGCCTGAACGTGGGGCCTGCCATGGCGGCGGACGCGGTACAGCCCGAGGTATTGCGGGCGCGGGTGGCCGGGTTGGTTTGAAAGCACCCGCCCTAGCCGTGGATGGCGATGACCCCGCCAAAACTCCAACCGCCGATCAGAGAAATGCAGGACCCAAACCCAGCGTTCTGAAATTTATAAGAATAATGCCTTTAGCGCATATAACGCCTACGCAAGAAGCTATTAAAACAGTAGTGCCTGTCGCATGATTCAAACCCCCGCCCCACAAGACTTCCATCACGTCCCGCAAGGTGCAAGCATGAAGCCCGCCGCGGTGCGCCTGCCTTTCGTGTTTGCCCTGACCGGTGCCGTGCAAGGCTGGGTGCTGTGGTGGCTGTGGCATGCGCATGCCAGCGGGCAGTGGCCCACCACGCAGCCGATGGTGCAGTCGGCGCTGTGGTACGCCGCACTGGCGACTCCGGTGGCGATCTACTGCACGCAGGGCATTGACGGGCTGGCAGGTGGGATGCGGCGACTGGCGGTGTTGGGCTATCTGGTGGCGTATGCCGGGCTGGGGGCGTATGCATCATGGGCATCGGGAGCCGAGAACCACGCGTTAGAGGTGCGGCTACAAGACGTGTTGGCGGCCTGCGTGCTGGGCTTTGTCAGCCTGGGTTTGCTGTGCGGGTTTGACTTTGCGGCCCGGCGCTGGCGCTATGCACGGTTGTTTAACTACAGCTGGCGCAACGGCATTGTGTTGGTGACCGCCGTGGCCATGACCGGGGCGGTGTGGCTGGTGCTGTTTGCCGGGGCCGGGTTGATGAAGCTCATCCAGGTGGACTGGATGTACGGGTTGATCCAGCGGCCGATTTTCATCTTCCCGGTGTCGGGGCTGGTGGTGGCTGCAGCGGTGGCCTTGGGCATAGCGCGGGCCGCGATGACCGAAACCATCCGCCGATTTTGGCTGTCCATCGCCGCGTGGCTGCTTCCTTTAGTGCTGTTTTTTGGTGTGGTGTGGGTGCTGGCCCTGCCCTTGACCACGCTGGTCCCGCTGCTGAAAACCCAAAGTGCGGCGCTAATGCTGCTGTGGTTTGCCGCGCTGGCGGTGAAGTTTGCCAACTGCGCCTACCAGGACGGCGGCGTGGCTGCACCGTACCCCGCATGGCTGGGCCGCACCACCCAGGTCGCGTGGTTGAGCCTGCTGCCGATTGTGGCGATAGCCTGGTGGGCGCTAGGCCAGCGGGTGTCGCAACACGGCTGGTCTGAGCAGCGTTTGTGGGCCGGGTTGGTGGCCCTGCTGGGTGCGGTGTATGCGCTGGGCTACGCCTTGTCGTGGCTACAGCCTGGGCGCTGGATGGCGGCCATGGCGCGTACCAATATTGCGGCGGCCGTGGTGCTGTGCCTGGGCCTGCTAGCGTTTTTGACGCCGGTTGCCAACATCCAGCGGCTGGCCGTGAACGCCCACATCCACCATGTGCTGACAGCGGGCGACAAGACCGAGCCCGATTGGACGTATTTGCGTTGGAAAAGTGGCCGCTTTGGCCGCGAGGCGTTGCGAATGATGGTCGCTGGCGGCGTGCCCAGCCCCGCATGGGCGCAGCAGGCCCGTGAGGCGCTGGCGCAGACCAGTCGTTACCAAGACGGCCCGCTGGTGGTGACCGATGCAGCCGTGGCCCAAAAGTTAGCAGTGCATCCGCCGGAGCGGCATTTGCCTACGACGTTTGTGGCCGATGTGAAGGGTGCACAGGCGCAAGCGTTCAAAGACTGCGTGAAGGCCCCAAAACCGTGCGATGTGTGGCTGGACGATTTGAATGGCGACGGCGTGGAGGAGCTGGTACTGTTCCATTCCGAGGGGTATTGGCGTAACACGCTGTTTGTCTACACTCAAGGTGCGTGGCACGCACAGGGCCAGCTATCGTCCTCCCGCCCTTCGCGGGATAACTCCAACCCAGCGCAATTAGACAGTGCCCGCGCTGTACCGCCCGAGTGGCAGGATTTGCGTGTGGGGGATGCGCGCTGGCGTGTGCAGCCTTGAGGTAGGACGGCTGCACGGCCAAGCATATCTACCCCGCCATCCGTAGCCTACGCGCTGCATCTTCGGCCTTCGCATCGTCAATTTCACGCATCACGCTGCCCATGTCCACCGCGCCGTGCTGCGGCTGGTAGCGGCCAGTGAGCACCACCTCGGTAGACAGCAGGCCGCGCACATACAGCTCCCACATCTCGGGGCCGTAGTTCGTTTTTAGCAGCTCGGGGGCGAACTGGCCGAAGAAGTCGCGCAGGTTCACCACGTCACGCAGCAGCATGCGCTGGGCGTGGTTGTTGCCCGCCGCGTCCACCGCCTGGGGCAGGTCGATGATGACCGGGCCGTCCACCCCGTCCACATGGCCCAGCAGGATGTTGAACTCTGACAAATCGCCGTGCACCGTGCCCGCGCACAGCATGCGCACCACCTCGGCCAGCAGCGTGGCATGGTGGTGGCGGGCATCTTCGGGGCTGAAGGCCACGTCGTTCAGGCGCGGGGCGGCATCGCCGTGTGCGTCGGTCACCAGCTCCATCAGCAGCACGCCTTCGAAGAAGTTGAACGGCTTGGGCACGCGTACCCCGGCATCGGCCAGCTTGTACAGTGCATCCACCTCGGCGCTTTGCCACGCGGCCTCTTGGGATTCGCGGCCGAACTTGCTGCCTTTGGCCATGGCGCGGGCCTGGCGGCTGTTTTTGACCTTGCGGTTTTCGGTGTAGTCCACGGCCTGGCGGAAGCTGCGGTGGGTGGCTTCTTTGTAAATCTTGGCGCACAGGGTGTGGTCGCCGCTGCGAACCACGTAGACCATGGCTTCCTTGCCGCTCATGAGCTGGCGAACCACGGTGTCGATCAGGCCTTCTTCGACCAAGGCTTGCAGTCTGGGGGGAGCTTTCATGCGGCCCATTTTGCACCGGGCTGTGGGCGGGCAAAAAGTATCGTAATTCGATACCTCGTGGCGTATTTAACCCCACCGAAGAACAAATCCGTACCGCCTGAAAGGGGGCGCTGGACACAATGGCACCCATGTTCAACCACTCTCTGGAGTCCACCATGCAAGCCTCTTCCCCGTCGTCGTCCGCTGTTTTGATCCACCGCGACTCCAAAGCCTGGTCGTTGCAAGTCTGGCTGTCATTCGCCATCGCCATTTTTGTGTGTGCCGTAGGCCTGGCCTATCTGCCAGGCCAGGACCTGGACCGTGCCTTCATGGTGATGGGCTACTTCTTTTGCCTGTCGGCGGCCTTTGTACTGGCCAAGTTTGTACGCGACAACGAACGCGGCCAGGCAGATGCCAGCACGGCCCGCGCGGCAGACACGCCGATGTTCAAATTCGTGGTGTGGGGCGGCTTTTTTCTGGCCATGGGCCTGACCGGCTGGGGGCTGGCGCGCATGGAGGTAAACGCAACCTACAAGGCCTTTCTGGGCGTGAGCTGGCTGTACCTGATCACCTGCACCTTCACCCTGGCCAAGACGCTGCGCGACAAGCACGAAGCCGATGTGCGCGATGCCACCCTGGCATGACCCATCCTTCAACACACCCTCAAAAGAAACCATGAAAAACACATTTGCTACTGTATTGATAGCTGCTTGCGCATTTGTTACCTGCGCTGGAGCCTCTTTTAATGCCCAAGCGCAGAGCGAGGCATCGACCCTGAGCGCCGTTTCGGCTTTGCCCTTGGCATCGGTGGTGGTGGGGGCCAGCGCGGTGGTGGCAGTACCGGTCGTGTTGTTGACTGCCGGGGCGGTGCTGATGGTGAAAACCGTGCAATCCACCGCGCGCGGCACGGTGTATGTGCTGGAGCGGGCCTCTGACGGTGCACAGGCCAGTGTGGAGGTGGTCGGTAGGGGCGTGGCCGGGGCATCGCTGGTGGCGGGGGCGGTGGTCACGGTCAGCGTGATCGGCGCGGGGGTGGTGTTGTCCGCCGCGGGCGAGGCGATTGCCTTCCTCCCCAACGCTTTGGGCCGTGCTTTGCTGCACAACGAACGTGTCACGAACTGAAGGACGCTGCCATGCTGCGCAAAATGTTTTCGACGCTTCTGCTGTGTGCCAGTCTTTGGCTGGCGCAACCTGCATGGGCCGGGCGTTCCTGCGATGCCGAGCAACCCCCCAAGCCCGCCACCATCGAGCGCGGCCTGACCCTGGCCGAGCGCACCCTGTCGGCACTGGATGCCAGCGGCGCACAGGTCGTTATTCTGGCCCGTGCCGGGCAAGACCTGGGCAAATATGGCCTGCACTATTCCCACCTGGGTTTTGCCTACCAGCAGCCGGACGGGCAGGGCGGCCATGTGTGGCGGGTGCTGCACAAGCTCAACCAGTGCGGCACGCCCGATGCGTTTATTTATCGCCAGGGCCTGGGCGAATTTTTCCTGGACGACCTGTGGCGCTATGAAGCCGCCTGGGCCGTGCCCTCGCCCGAGGTGCAAGCGCGTCTGCTCACCTTGCTGCAAGACACGCCGCGCGCCGTGCGTCTGAACAGCAAGCCCTATAGCCTGGTCAGCTACGCCTGGGCCACCACATACCAGCAGTCCAATCAGTGGGCGCTGGAAACCCTGGCTGCCGCCATGGAGCCGGGCGTGGATTCGCGCGCGCAGGCCCAGGCCTGGCTGAAGTTCAAGGGCTACACGCCCACCACCCTCAAAATCGGCCCGCTGACCCGGCTGGGCGTACGGGTGACCAAGGCCAATGTGGCCTTTGACGACCATCCCAACGAGAAACGCTTCAGCGACCGTATCGAGACGGTAACCGTCGATTCGATTTTTGCGTGGCTGCAGCGTTCGCAGCTGGCGGGCACGCCCGTACAGTTGGCTTTGTAATAAGGAGTTGAAATGAGCAAAGCATTGCGTTTGTCAGAAAAGTGGTTCCAGCGCGGCCTGTGGCTGATGGCGGTGGTTTTTGCCGGGTTTTTGATTGGCCTGGGTGGCAGTGTGGTGGGCGATCTGCCGCAGGTCGAGCAGACCCTGAGCCTAGAGGATTTCATCGACAAGCCCGCTGCCACCCAGGTAAGGGCGACCATCGCCAGCGGCCACAAAGCCGAAGAAGCCGCCGATACCGCGCTGGAGCAGGCCCGGCTAAAGCACCAAACAGCCCGCGCCAACAGCAGCGCTGCCCGCGAGACCTTCGACAACTGGCTGGCCACCCGTGGTGCCACGGGCCGATCTGACCAAGACCCCGAGCTGATCCGCCGCACCCAGGCGCTGGACGCCCTGGCCGCCGCCGAGCGCAAGGCCCAAAGCGCCATCGAGCAGCAAGAGCAGGTGGCCCTGGATGCCCGCCAATCGGTGCAGGCGGCGCAAACCCGGCTCAACACCCTGGAGCGGGCGGCGGATGTCGGCTGGCAACAGGCCCAGCGGGCCCAGGAGCTGCGCGTGTTCGGCTACCGGTTGGCGCTGACCCTGCCACTGCTGGCCATTGCCGGTTGGCTGTTTGCCAAGCAGCGCAAAAGCACTTATTGGCCGTTTGTGTGGGGTTTCATCTACTTTGCGCTGTTCGCCTTCTTTGTTGAACTAGTTCCTTACCTGCCGAGTTACGGCGGTTACGTGCGCTATGTGGTGGGCATCGTGCTGACGGTGCTGGTGGGGCGGCAAGCCATTGTGGGGCTGAACCGCTACCTCGAAAAACAAAAGCTGGCCGAAGCCCTGCCCGATGCCCAGCGCCGCGAAGAACTCAGCTACGACGTGGCCCTCGCCCGCCTGTCGAAAAGCGTGTGCCCCGGTTGCGAACGCCAAGTGGACCTGAAAAACGAGTCGATCGACTTCTGTCCACACTGCGGTATCGGCCTGTTTGACCACTGCGTACCTTGCCACACCCGCAAGAGCGCCTTCGCCAAGTTTTGCCATGCGTGTGGTACCTCGGCTGCTGCCCCAGCCGCGGCCAGTGCCGTGATGCCGGTGCTGCCTTGACCGTGGACGCCTTCGGCATCGGACATTCATCCCATAGCCGAAAATCCGCGATCGGCCCACAGTACGGCTTCGACCCACCACACTGTGAACACCATGCAAAGCTTTCCAACTTCGAACATCGCCAACGCTGCCCGCGCCCTGTCCTTTGCCGCCATGGCGACCCTGGCCGCCGGTGCCGCATCGGCCGCCACCCCTGAAGCCGCCAAGCCTTCGGTCGTTATCGTGCACGGCGCGTTTGCCGACGGCTCCGACTGGGCCAAGGTGATTCCACTGCTGCAGGCCAAGGGCGTGCACGTGGTGTCGGTACAAAACCCGCTGACTTCGCTCGACGACGACGTGGCCGCGGCCAAACGCGCCATTGCTACGCAACCGGGCAAGGTCGTGCTGGTGGGCCATTCGTGGGGTGGCGCAGTCATCACCGAAGCAGGTGACGATGCCAAGGTCGCAGCACTGGTCTACGTGGCGGCCCTGGTGCCCGACGTGGGCCAGGCGGCTGGCGAGTTGGGTAAGGCCTATCCGCCCGCACCCGGCTTCGCCCATATCGTGGCTGACCAGGCTGGCTTTCTGAGCATGACGCAGGAGGGCATCTCCAAGCATTTCGCGCAGGATCTTCCCGCCTCGACCACGGCGGTGATGACGGCCACCCAGGGCCCGATCCAGGCCAAGGCCTTCGAGCAGAAGCTCACCGTGGCGGCCTGGAAGACCAAGCCTTCGTGGTACATCGTGAGTGAAAAGGACCACATGATCCAGCCCGAGCAGCAGCACGCCATGGCCAAGAACATCCACGCCAAGACCACCAGCCTGGCGGCCAGCCACGTGCCACAGCAGTCGCAACCGGCCAAGGTGGCGGCGGTGATTCTGGATGCCGTGGGCGCGGTCGGCAAGTAAGCTTTGCCCTTGGACCCAACCTGCCCCCCAAATGCCGCATCGCGTGTCGACGTGCAGGATGCCGTGCGCGCGCTGGCCTTTGTCGGCGACCTCAGCATGGGGCAGCCGGTGGACCATTCGGCGCGCACCGCCTGGATCGCAGCGCGGCTGGCGGCGGACCTGGGCCAAGACCCTGCGCAACAGCAGCATTGCCATGACGTAGCGCTGCTGCGCTGGTCGGGCTGTACAGCAAATGCACCCGATGTCGCCGAGCTCATGGGCGACGACGTGAACGGTCGGCGCGAGATGCTGGCCACCTCGGCACGCAGCCTGTCGGCCCATGTGCTCAGCGCCATCGGCGGGCTGGCGCAGATCCACTGCGAAGTCTCGGGCGACGTGGCCCGCAGATTGGGGTTGGCACCGGTGGTGGAGCGCGCCTTGCGCCACATCTTCGAGCGCTGCGACGGCCCTGCCCAGGATGTGCCGCACGCGGTGTTCGTGGTCGCGGCTGCAGGCGACCTGGATATCTTCAGCCGTGTCTACGGCATCGAGCGCGCACTGGTCCTCATCGCCGCCAAGGCCGACCAGCAGTACCCGGCTGCGATGGTCGAAGTGCTGCGCCAGCATGCGGCCGACTGGTTGCACAGCCTGGAACAGGGTGCTGCCAGCACCGATCTAGCGGTGGGCCCGACCGGCCCAACAGCCACCGCGCCCCTCGAACTCATTGCCGATGTCATTGATCTCAAGCTGCCCTGGCTCACCGGCTTTTCCAGAAAGGTGGCGCGCACTGCGCGGGCGTGTTCCGCCGCGCTGGGCGGCGGTGAGGAGCAGCAGCAACGCCTCTACCGCGCAGGCCTGATCCACGGCCTGGGCCGGGCCTCGGTGCCCAACCACGTTTGGGATGCCGCAGGCCCGCCGGGCGAGGGTGCGGCCGAGTTGCTGCGCCTCGTGCCCTACTGGACTGCGCGGGCGGTGCGCCGTATCGGCAGCCTGAGCGCCGAGGCCGAGATTGCGTCCTTTGTCGACGAACGGCTGGATGGCTCCGGCTTCTTTCGTGGCGCGTCCGGCGCGGCTATCAGCCTGGAGGCGCAGGTACTGGCCGCCGCCGCGCATTGGGTGCTGCTGCAGACCAACCGGCCTGGTCGGCCCGCGCTGGACCCAAGCCAGGCGGCGGCACGCATGCAGGCCGAGGCCGCGCAGGGCCGGTTTGCGGCGGACATCGTGGCAGCACTCACCGGCCAGGTCGCTACACCCATGTCGAGGACGCTGCCAGCGACCGAAACCCTGGCCTTGTCGTCGCGCGAAGTCGAGGTACTGAGCCGCATCAGCCACGGCGAGAGCAACAAGGAAGCGGCGCGGGCCCTTGGCATCAGCCCGAGCACGGTGCGCGCGCACCTGGAGAACGTGTTCCGCAAACTCGGCTGCAGCACCCGCGCCGCGGCCACCTTGAAGGCGATGCACCTGGGGCTGTTCACGCGCGGGGCTTGAATGGTGGTCGTCGGCCTGGTGCCGCGCGATCTGCGGGCCATGGCGCTGATGTTGGCAGGCCGGGTGTGACTGGTGGCACGGCCTTGGGCCGAGTGCTGGGTTAGCGCGATACCCTTGCTGTGGTGGCGCTGGTCGGTGTCACCGCAGTGTTGCCCCGCATGCCCGCCTTGCCCAGTCCTGACCATGCGCAAGAGCTTCGCATGCTGCGTGATTCGCGTGTGCTGCCAAGCCTGGCCTGGGCTTTGTGGCCCGGGCGTAAGACCGCAAGCACGTCCACCTGCTGACGGTGACGCGGGATTCAACTGTCTTTGCACACTAGAGTTTAGGCCTAAAAAAGTGCCTATAACGCAATGTATACATACACTATTAGCTATTAAATAAATAGCAATTTTCTGTGCGCAACAGATTGACACATACGCTTGCCCAGACCTAAGATTTCTTTTATTGTTTCCAAGAGAGTCTGCACGTGAATTTACTGCCAGTGCTGTACGGCCCAGGTCGCTACGGGCTATCTGCTTTAGGGCTGGCACTGTGCCTGGCCCTGTCTGCAGTGGTCCACGCGCAAAGCGAGCGCGATGACGGCGGCGGCATGTCCACCCTGGAAGATGCCGCCACCCGCGGCAGCCCCCTCAGCCCCGACGAAGCTACCCAGCTGCTGGCCCAGGCCCTGCCCGACAACCCCGATGCCCGCTATGCCTTGCTGCAGCGCCAGTACCGTGCCGCGCAACTGCTGGGCGACCGTAAGCGGCTCATTGCCGTGGCCCGCGAACTGGTCGATGTAGGCCAGGGCCGCCCTGGTGGCGAGGAGTGGATTGGTGCGTACCTGGGTGCGGAGTTCACCTGGGGCAGCTCGGGCAAGGCGCTGGAGGCCAGCGATGCCTTTGTCACCGACACCCGCCGCTCTCTCGCCAGCCGCGTCAGTAACGCCTTGCGCCAGACCTACTACGCCTCGCAAGGCAACGACCGCGCCATCACGGCCCGCCTGTGGTCGCGTGCCGATAGCCTGGTGGACCAGGCGGTGAAATCCGGGGCACCCTTGCCGCCTACTTTGGCCTTGCAGCGCCTGCAGGTGCGCTCTGAGCTCGAACGCATGCAGGGTGACAGCAAGGCGGCCCTGGCCACGCTGCGGGAAGCGGTGGGCATGGGGCGGCGCATGCTGCAAGCGGTGCGCAGCCGCAGCAGCAACCCTCGCGATCCTGCCGTGCTGGATGCCTATGGCTGGCTGGACGGCAGCATGGGCATGCTGGTCTACGCGCTGCTGCGCGACGGTCGCCCGCAAGAAGCCGTCAACGTGGCGCAGTCCAACCTGGCGCTATGGCGGGCCGGGGAAACCACTGACGGCCTGGGGGCCCGCTGGAACTACCGCCTGGCCAGCAGCCTGAACGCCATCCAGCAGTACGCGCCCGCCCTGGCTGCCGCGCAGCTGTCCAACGACATGCTGCAGCGGGAAGGTGCCAGTGCTGCCAGCCATGTGGTGTGGCTGGCCCGCCAGGAAATCGTCCGCGCCCTGATCGGCCTGAAGCGTTGGCCCGAAGCCGATGCCGCCTACCGCGATTTTCTGGCCAGCATGCCGCCCGACACCCTGGCCCGTACCCGCGCATCCGATTGGCGTGTGCTGACCCTGCTGGCGGCTAAAAGCGGTCGCCTGGACGAAGCGCTGGAGCAGGCGGAGCGCTCGTACCGCTACCGCAACCGCCTGTACGGCAGCAACCACCCGCAAACCCAGGAGGCCGCAGGCATGCGCGGTGTGGTGCGCCTGCTCCGTGGCGACCTGCGACTGGCCATGCAAGACTACGAAGATCTGTTCGCCGCTACGCTCGACAACCCCGGCGGCTGGCTCGACCTGGAGCTGCGCGGTGTGCGCGGCTACGTGCTGGGCATCGCTTTTGACGAATTCATGCGCTTTGTGGCCGAAAAAGCCCTGAAAGGCGAGGCCGTGGATGCGGCCATGAGCGACCGCGCCCTGCAAATCGCCGACCGCAGCAGCCTGGGCGTGACCCAGCGTGCCATTACTGACAGCACGGCCCGGGTGCTGGCCAGCACCCCCGCCCTGCGCGCGTTGCTGGAGCAGGAGCAAACCCAGCGCCAGGCCGTGGCCGCGCTGGTGGCCACGCTCAACGCGAGCCTGATGGACGAAGACGCGCTCCGGCGCAAAGCGCAAGCGCCGGAATTCAAAGCCCTGCCCGAAGCCGAGCGCAAAACCCTCACCGACTGCCAGCAAGTGGTGCGCGACAGCATCAAAACCCAGCAGGCCGATGCCGCTGCGGCGCGGGCCGTGCTGACCACCCAGCGCGAAGCGATTGCCAAGCAGTTCCCCGCCTACGCTGACCTGGTCACGCCCAGCACCCCCAAGCCCGAGCAACTGCGCCAGCTGCTGGGCACCGGGGAAGCCCTGCTGGTGGTCTACCCCACGGACACCGCCACCCTGGTCTGGCTGCTGGGGGCCGACGGCAGCAAAGCCTTCAGCGCCGCCCGGCTCAGTCGCGCCGACCTGGCCCGCCGCGTAGCCGATTTACGGGGCCTGCTGGACCTGGGGGCCGCCCCCGCTGGGCGCGAACCGGTCTTGCCCACGGCCGCGCTGTACGCGCTGTACAAAGACCTGCTCGGCCCGCTGGAGCCGGCGCTGCGCACCGTGCGCTCCCTGCTGGTGGCCACCGACGGCCCATTGGCTAGTCTGCCGCTGGCAGCGCTAGTGACCCAGCCGCCCGTGCCGAATACACCTCCGGCCTGGCTGGTACGGCAAATGGCGGTGACGCAACTGCCCTCGTCCTCGGCCCTGCAAGCCCTGCGCCGTGTGGCCCAACCGGCGGTGGCTGCCAAGGCGCTGATGGGCTTTGGCGACCCGCTGTTCAGCACGGCCGCTAGCCCCCCCGACAAGGCACAGCCGCTGGCCGCCAACCTGCCACCTGAGGCCACCCGCTACGACGCGGAATGGGGATTCCGCTACGCCGACATGCCTCCCCTGCCCGATACCCGCACCGAGCTGCTGGCCCTGGCCAGCGCCCTCGGTGCCCATGCCCAAACCGACCTGGTGCTGGGGGCCCTGGCCACCCGCCGGGCGGTGTTGGATGCCAACCTGCTGGACCGCCGGGTGGTGGCGTTTGCCACCCACGGCCTGCTGCCGGGCGAGTTGCCGGGCATTTCCAAGCCTTCGCTGGCTATGGCAGCTACCGTTGACGAGCGTGAGTCGCCGCTGCTGGAGCTGGACGACGTGCTGGGCCTGCGGCTGAACGCCCAGTGGGTGCTGCTGTCGGCCTGCAACACGGCGGCGGGCGAGCAGGGCGGGGCGGCCATGTCCGGCTTGGTGCGCGGCTTCTTTTTTGCCGGAGCGCGCTCGGTGCTGGCGACCCACTGGGCGGTCGAGTCCACCTCTGCCGCCGCCCTGACCAGTGCCACCTTTGGCACCCAGGCCAAGGGTATGGCAACGCGTGGCGAGAGCCTGCGCCAGACCCAACTGGCCATGGCCGATGGCGGGCTGGGCGGTGGCCGCTGGAGCCACCCGTTCTACTGGGCGCCGTATGCGCTGTTCGGCGATCCGGTGCGATGATGGCCCGATTGCCCCCTGTGTGAGGAATTCCATGTTGCCTACCCGTTCAACCGCCCCGATCCGCTGGATCGGCGGGTTTTTGCTGCTGTGCTGCAGCCTGTGGGTTACCCCTGCCATCGCGCAGGCCGTGGCCGTGGTTACTAATGTCAAAGGCGGGGTAGCTTTTGCGCCGGGCGGCCCGCCGGTGGCCTTGCTGTCCGAGCTGGCCGCCGGGGCCGATATCGCGCTGGAGCGGGGCGGCATGCTGAGCTTTGTGTACCTGCAGTCAGGTACCGAATTCCAGCTGATCGGCCCTGCGCGGGCCACCGTGGGCGCAACCGAGCCGCAGTCGGTGGCCGGGGCCACCGCGGTGCTGCGCCGGTCGGTGGTGGCGGCCGAGACGGCCAAACTGCAGACCACCAACGGCCGCGTGGTGCTGGGCGGCATGGTGATGCGCGGCATGGGCCCGGAGCGGCTCAAGCTGCTGGAGCCCACTGGCAAAGTGCTCAGCGTCCGCCCGGTGTTCGCCTGGAGCATGCCCGCCAGTGTGCCCAGCGCCGTGTTTGAGCTGCGCGACGAAAGCAGCGACACAATCCTGCTGAGTACCCCCGTGTCCGCCAGCCCACTGGTGCTGGACGACAGCGTGCCGCTGCAAGCCGGGGCGAACTACATGTGGACCGTCAGCATCGAGTTGCCGGGGGCCAACAGTCTGGCCCGTTCGTCCTACTTTTCCTTGGCCAGCGATCCAGAGCGTCAGCGCCTGGAAGCGTTGCGCCCCGCCGCGGAAGCGCCTTTTTCCGACCGGCTGATCTTTGCCTCTCTGCTGGAGCAGGGCTTTTTTCTGAACGAGTCTCGCAAACTGTGGCAAGCCTTGGCCCTGGAGCGGCCAGACCTGCCAGAGCTGCGCAGCTTGGCGACGAAATAAGCCGGGCATGCCATCCCTTCGTTTGCATGCCTTCGGGCGCGCCACCCTGGGGGCCGTATGGCTTGGTTATGCCTTGCTGCTGGCGCTGGCCGCCGTGCTTGTGTGCACACCGCTGGCCCGTCCCCTGGAATCGAGTTTGCTGGATTCACAGCAGCGGCTGCTGTTGCGCTACGCCCCACAAGCGGTGCACAAAGAGGTGGTCATCGTCGGCATTGACGAGGCCACCTTACAGCAGTTTGCCGAGCCCTTCGCCCTGTGGCACGGCCATCTGGGACGCTTCTTTCGCGGTATGGCGCTGGCCCAACCGGCGGTGGTGGGGTTGGATGTGGTGTTGCCCAACCGCTCGTTCGATGCCGTGCTGCCCGGCAGCGACCTGCAACTGCTGCGCGGCCTGATCGTGGCGCGGCAGCGTACCCCCTTGGTGTTGGGGGTGTCGGCCGACGATGCGGGTCAGCCCCGGCCGATTTACCCGCCGTTTCTCGCCATGGCGGGCAGCGGCGGTAGTGGTTCGCTGCTGCTGACCCCGGATGCTGACCATGTGGTGCGTCGCTTCAACGAGCAGCTGGGCGAAAACAGCGAACCCGTGCCTACGCTAGCCGGGCAAATGCTGCGCAAACTCAAGCCGCGTGCGCTGCCCCAGTCGGGCCTGGTCAACTACGCGCTGCCGCCCTTGGCGCGCTATATCCCCTTGCAGCAAGTCACCGCCTGGGCCGATGCCGGGGATGTGGCACATCTCACCCAGGCCTTTGCGGGCAAACCGGTGCTGCTGGGCAGCGTGTTACCCCTGGAGGACCGGCTCCTGCAGCCAGTAAACCTGGCGGGCTGGGAGCCCGATAACGGCCGTACCGTGCCCGGCGTGCTGGTCCATGCGCAAATTTTGCGTTCGCTGCTCAATGGCGGGCTAGTGCAGCCTGTGGCCTGGGGTTGGATAGCCGCCCTGGCCGGTCTGTGCAGCCTGTTGTGGTTCGCTCCGCTGCGCTTGCGGGCGGTGGCCATGGCAGCGGTGGGTTTGGTGCTGCTGTTATGTGCCGCCGCCTTATGGGCCTTGCAGCATAGTGTGTACTTGGCGGTGGTGGTCCCGATGCTGGTCGGTCTGCTGGCACTGGCCGGGCGCTGGACGCTCACGGTCGTGCTGGAGCAGGGGGAGCGCCGCCGCCTGCGCGCCGCCTTTGCGGGCTACGTCAGCCCACTGGTGATGCAGGAAATTGTGCAGGGCCGCCTGGCCCCCGCACTGGGCGGCGAACTGCGCCATGTGTGCATTTTGTTTGCCGACATCCGGGGCTTCACCACCCTGAGCGAAACCCTGTCGGCGCAGCAGGTGCTCACCCTGCTGAACCGCTATTTCGAGCAGGTCAACCAGGCCATCCACGACCAGGGTGGCACCATCAGCTGCTTCATGGGCGACGGCATCATGGCGATATTTGGCGCACCGCAAACCCTGGCCACGCCCAGCGCACCGGCCTTCGCCGCCGCCCGCGCCATGCTGGCGGCGCTGGACAAGCTCAATGCCGTACTGCAAGCCGAGGGCACGCCCCCACTCGCCATCGGTATCGGCTTGCACGTGGGCGATGCCATCGTCGGCCACCTGGGCTCCCAGGCCCGGCACGATTATTCGGCGATTGGCGACACCATCAACGTCGCCTCCCGTATCGAAGGCCTGACCAAGGACCTGGGCTACCCGCTGGTATGTTCCCAGGCGGTGGTGGCCGAGCTGGCGCAGTTTCCGTTCTTCTCCGACCTGGGCGCACAGGCCGTGAAGGGGCACACGCCGGTGCATGTGTGGGGTTGGAAGCCGACATACGCTTCATGAACTGTGTTTATCCACAGTTTCCAGCTATAGTCAAAGCATGGCCAAAGACAAAACCATCTATACCTGCAACGAGTGCGGCGGCACCTGCCCCAAGTGGCTGGGCAAGTGCCCGCACTGCCAGGCCTGGAACACGCTGGTCGAATCTGTGGCCGAGCCGGTAGCGGCCAGCAAGAACAACCGCTTCGCGGCACTGGCCAAAACCGCCGAGGTCATGGCCCTGGCCGACATCGAAGCCACCGACATGGACCGCACCCCCACCGGCCTGGACGAGCTGGACCGGGTGCTGGGCGGCGGCATTGTGGAGGGCGGCGTGGTGCTGATCGGCGGCGACCCCGGTATCGGCAAGTCCACGCTCTTGTTGCAGGCGCTGGATGCGTTGCAACGCTCCGGCCAGAAGACGCTGTACGTGACCGGCGAGGAAAGCGGGGCCCAGGTGGCGCTGCGCTCGCGCCGCTTAGGCATTGTCAACAGCCAGGTGCAGGTGCTGGCCGAAATCCAGCTGGAAAAAATCCTCAGTACGCTGCAAACCCACCGCCCGCATATCGCGGTGATCGACTCGATCCAGACCGTCTATTCCGACCAACTCACCTCGGCACCCGGCTCGGTGGCGCAGGTGCGCGAATGCGCGGCCCACCTGACGCGCGCGGCCAAGGCCAGCGGCGTGGCCATCGTCCTGGTGGGCCACGTCACCAAAGAGGGTGCACTGGCCGGGCCCCGCGTGCTGGAGCACATGGTGGACACGGTGCTGTACTTCGAGGGCGACACGCACAGCAGTTTTCGCCTGGTGCGGGCCATCAAGAACCGCTTTGGCGCAGTGAATGAAATCGGCGTGTTCGCCATGACCGAGCACGGCCTAAAGGGCGTGAGCAACCCCAGCGCTATCTTTTTGAGCCAGCACCCCGAGCCAGTGCCCGGCAGCTGCGTGATGGTGACGCTGGAAGGTACACGCCCGCTGCTGGTCGAGATCCAGGCGCTGGTCGACAGCGGTGGCCCCAGCCCACGCCGCCTGAGCGTCGGACTGGACAAGGACCGCCTGGCCATGTTGCTGGCCGTGCTGCACCGCCACGCGGGCATCGCCTGCATGGACCAGGACGTGTTTGTTAACGCCGTGGGCGGCGTGCGCATCAGCGAACCCGCCGCCGACCTGGCCGTGCTGCTGTCCATCACGTCCAGCCTGCGCGGCAAGCCGTTGCCCAAGGGCTTTATCGCCTTTGGCGAGGTGGGTTTGGCCGGTGAAGTACGCCCCGCCCCCCGTGGCCAGGAGCGCCTGAAAGAAGCCGCCAAGCTGGGCTTTAGCGTAGCCATCGTGCCGAAAGCGAATGCGCCCAAAAAGCCCATTGAGGGCCTGACCATCCACGCCGTGGAGCGGGTGGAGCAGGCGATGGAGGTGGTGCGGGGGTTCTAGGAGTCAGGGCAGTAGAACATTCTGAGTAAATTCCGCTACCCGCCGCAGCCGGTAGGGAGGTAGGCGGTGGTGCACGCGTCCACCGCCGTCTGTCTTTATGCACAGGCTGCATATCTCCATCGCGCCCAGAAGTCGCGGTGGAGCCTTTTCCTCACACTTTGTGCCTCACCCGGCCTGCATGGCCCCCATCCTGCGCAGATTCAACGCCAGGTACACCAGCTTGAACTCGGCTTGTGCCTTCTCCAAACCGCGCATGCTGAACTGGTGCGGACTTGGGGTTTTGCCAAATCCCAGCACGTTCTTGATCCAGCCGTTGGGCGGCTCGGCAATCCATTTGCACTTTCTGTAGTCCTTTTGGGTCGGCTCGGGTTGGAACTTGGCCGCTATTGCCACTGTGTACGGGTAGCGGTTTGCGTCCTTGGGTTTAGGCGAAGTAGCCCGTGCCTTACCCTCGCGCCCCGGTGCGATCACCGCTTCGCTGTGGTAGCCCGCATCGGCCAGGACTTGTGCTGACGGCTCACCGGTGTGGGTTGAGGCTGTCTACGGTGTCGCTGATAAGGTAGGCCAGGTGGCCCTGCAGGAGCCAGTCTTGCAGGGCGGAAGGTAATAGTTGCTGTTGCTCGGGGTGGTAGGAAACATAGCTGGTGCTCATACCCCATCTCAGCAGGCTTCATACCAGGATTCGTCCCCGAAACGGGGTTCTACCGCCCAGAATCACAGGAAGTCACTGAGGACTATAAAACGCAAGCCTTTCAGAAACAGCGCAGAACTGGCTCTGCCAGGCTGATGCTGTTGCCCCCCCCTCGGATCGGTTTTGGCAAACCGATCCGAGGGGGGGGTGGCGGAAACGCGCAGTGTGTAGCCTGGGGTGTTCAACAGGGCAGCTCGATCACAAAGCAGGCACCTCCGCCTTCGCGGCCTTCGCAGCGTACCGAACCAAGGTGGCGCTCGGCGATGGACTTGACGAGGGCCAGGCCCAGGCCGACACCGCCGTTGGTTTCACTGGCACCGGGCAGGCGGTAAAACGGCTCAAAGATGCGGTCGCGCAGCGCGGCGGGTACGCCCGGTCCACGGTCAAACACGCGCAGCACGGCGTACTTACCATGCTGCTGCAGGCTGACGCTGACCGCACCGGTGGTGTAGCGGCGGGCATTTTCCAGCAGGTTGCGGATGGCGCGGCGCAGCAGTTTGGCCACCCCCTGGACGGTGAAAGTCTGGTCTTCCGCGCCTTCTTCGCCCACCTCAAACGCAGCATCTAGCCGGGCGCATTCTTCGGCCACCAGGCCAATCAGATCGACCTCTTCGATGGTGCCCATGTCGGCCTCTTTGGCATCCAGGCGGCTGGCCAGCAAGATTTCTTCGACCAGCTGGTCTAGCTCGACGATGTTGCGGTTGATCTCGTTCTTAAAGGTGGGTGAGGGCTTGGAGCCCATCAGTTCGATGCCCATGCGGATGCGCGTAAGCGGGCTGCGCAGCTCGTGCGAGGCATTCGCCAGCAGCGACTTTTGCGACTGCAGCAGGGTTTTGTGCGAGGCCACCAGGGTCTCGATACGCTCGGCGGCGGTGTTGAAGCGCTGCGCCAGCAGACCGGCCTCGTCCTGCCCGTGGATGGGCACGCGCACCGACAAATCGCCCGCGCCCCATTGCTCCACGCTGCGCTGCAGCGATTCGAGGCGCCGGGTCAGGCGGCGGATGATGGGGTACATGGCCAGCGCCATCGCCAGGCCCACCAGGCCCAGTGTCCAGAAGAAGCCGAATGGCAGGCGCAGCCAGGCCGCGCGGGTGGGGCGGGGCAGGTGCACCAGCAGCTTCTGGCCGTCTTGCATCAGCACCACAAACTCGGGCCCCCGGCCCTGGGGCGTATCGGCGATGGGCGGGGTGGCGCTGGACTCTTCGGCATCGTCAGGTTCGTCGGGGGCGCTGGCCGCGATGTGCGGATAGCGTTCGCCGTCCGGCCCGCGGGTGATGCTGCGCAGCCCGCGCGAGGTGCCTTTGCCAATGATTTCGCCAGATTTGTTGCGGACTTCCAGGTCGCGCAGCGGCGGATCGGTGGCCATACGCCAGGCCCAGCCGACCAACAGTGTCAGCACCGCCACGGCCAGCAGCACGGCCAGCCAGATGCGGACGTACAGCCGCTGCAGCATATTTGGTAAGGTGGGTTGCATAGGGACGATGCTAAGGGAGCAGGGCTATCTGCCCCCAGGCAAGCGCAGCAAAGCCTCTTCGTGGACAGCGCGGAGCTGGCTTTGCCAGGCCGCTGCTGTTGCCCCCTGCAAGGGGGTTGGCGCTGCTACACGCAGTGGGCAAGCCTGGGGGTGTGCCACAAGACGCTAGTCTTGCTGTTTGGCGAACACGTAGCCCGCACCGCGCACGGTGACGATGCGGCGCGGGTTTTTGGGGTCGGCTTCGATGGCGGCGCGGATGCGGCCCATGTGTACGTCGATGCTGCGGTCAAAGGCTTCCAGCTCGCGGCCGCGCACGGCTTCCATGATCTGGTCGCGGGTCAACACCCGGCCAGCGCGTTCGGCCAGGGTCACCAGCAGGTCAAACTGGTAGGCGGTCAGATCGCAGGGCTGGCCGCTGACGGACACCGAGCGCGCGTCGCGGTCGATCTCCAGCGTGCCAAAGCGCAGCACCTTGTGCGGCGTGGCCGTGCCGTCCATGCGGCGGCGCAGGATGGCGCGGATGCGGGCCAGCAGCTCGCGCGGCTCGAAGGGCTTGGGCAGGTAGTCGTCGGCACCCAGCTCCAGGCCGATGATGCGGTCCAGCGGGTCGCCTTTGGCGGTGAGCATCAAAATCGGGATCTGCGACACATCGCCCGAGGTGGTGCGGATGCGGCGGCAGACCTCGAGGCCATCCATGTCGGGCAGCATCAGGTCCAGAATCACCAGCTCGGGCCGTGCCGTGCTGGACGGGCCGTTCAGCATGCCCAGGCCGCCATTGGCGGTGGGCGAATGCGCCACGGTGAAGCCAGACTGGCCCAGATATTCGCCCACCATACCGGCCAGGCGGGTGTCGTCTTCAATCATTAGCAGGTGTGCGCTCATGGGGTGTCCATCGTGGTGTCGGGTTGCAGGAGGTGAATCGCTTTGTAAAGACAATGGTGCACCTTTGGAAGCAAGCCCGGTTGTAGCCTCTGTAAAGTTGCGTAAAAACTTTACAATCGATTTGCTCCTGAAATAAGAGCTGCTTGCGCTTATTCGGTCTGCGCTGGAGGTGCTTTTGTCCTTGAAGCCAGACCTACCAGAATCAGCACCGGCACACCCAGCAGGGCCGTCATGGTGAAGAACTGGCTGTAGCCGTAGGCATCCACAAACCGCCCCGAGAACCCGGCAAGCCATTTAGGGGCCAGCAGCATCATCGAGCTGAACAGCGCGTACTGCGTGGCCGAGTACTGCACATTCGTCAGGCTGCTGAGGTAGGCGATAAAGGCCGCCGAGGCAATGCCACCGGCCAGGTTGTCGGCCGACACCACCCAGATCAAGGCCTGCAGGTCGTGCCCCTGACCGCCCAGCCAGGCAAACAGCAGGTTGGTGGCCGAGCTCAGCGCCGCGCCCAGCATCAGCACCCGCATCACGCCCAGACGCATCGACAGCACGCCGCCAATGAACGCGCCCACCAGGGTCATGACGACCCCGAAGATTTTGGTCACCGCCGCCACCTCGTCTTTGGTGTAGCCCATGTCCACGTAAAACGGATTCGCCATGATGCCCATCACCACATCGCTGATGCGGTACAGGGCGATCAGCGCCAGGATCAGCGCGGCCTGGCCTTTGTAGCGGCGCAGAAAGTCGGCAAACGGCTCGATCAGCACGCTGCGCAACCACTCGGCGGCATTGCGGGCGGCGGGCATCACGATGCGGGCTGGCTCCTTGGACACCAGTACGGTGACCACGCCCACCAGCATGCTGGCGGCCATCACCAGGTAGGCGGTTTGCCATGCGCCTGGCTGGTAGCTGGTGATGCCGACCACCTCTGCCCGCGCGGCAATCCACAGCACCCCGGCGCCGGCCCAGATCATCGCCAGCCGGTAGCCGGTCTGGTAGGCCGCTGCCAGCGCCGCCTGGCGGTCGGTGTTGGCCGACTCGATGCGGAAGGCATCCAGCGCAATGTCTTGCGTGGCCGAGCCAAAGGCCACCGCCAGCGCGCACCAGACCACGCGGTTCAGGTCCACCTGCGGGTCGGTGCTGGCCATGCCTACCAGGCCCAGCATGATGGCCGCCTGCGCCAGCAGCAGCCAACTGCGGCGACGCCCCACCAGCCGGGTCAGCAGGGGGATCGGCAAATGGTCGACCAGTGGGGCCCAGACCCATTTAAAGCCGTACGCCAGCCCCACCCAGCTCAGGTAGCCAATGGTGGTGCGGTCAATCCCCGCCTCGCGCAGCCAAAAGCCCAGCGTGCCCAGCACCAGCAGCAGCGGCAGCCCGGCCGAAAAGCCCAGCGACAGCATGCGCAGCGTGGCCGGTTCCTTGTAGACCTTGAGGGTGTCGATCCAGCGCAGGGGCGGGGCTTGTTCGAGCAGCGGAGTGGAGATTACAGGGATAGCGGGTCGTGGTTGCGTCATACGGGAATAATACGTGCAGACTTAAAGGGGATCTGCAATGGACGCAAAGCGTGGATGGAGGGGCTTGCTGCTGGGGGCTGCGTTGCTTGCGGCCCCGCTGGCGTGGGCGCGTGACGGGGTGGAGGTGGGTGGTAACTCGGCGTTTTCCAAGCTGGTGCCGGCCGAGTCGGTGGAGCAGACTGCCCGCACGCAGTACCAGCAAACCCTGCAGCAGGCCCAGCAGCAGCAGGCGCTGGCCCCGGCCAACCACCCGCAACTGCTGCGTCTGCGCCGGATTGCCGACCGCATCATCCCGTTTGCCGCCGACTGGAACCCGCGCGCCAAAGACTGGCAGTGGCAGGTCAACCTGATCGGTAGCAACCAGATCAACGCCTGGTGCATGCCCGGCGGCAAGATCGCCTTCTACACCGGCATTCTGGACACCCTCAAGCTCAGCGACGACGAGGTGGCCGCGGTGATGGGCCATGAAATCGCCCATGCCCTGCGCGAGCACGCCCGCGAACGCATGGGTAAGTCTATGGCCACCAACGTAGGGGCCAACCTGCTGAGCCAGTTGCTGGGGGCGGGGGACCTGGGCAACACGGTGATTGGCGGCGGCGCGCAGTTGCTGAGCCTGCAGTTCAGCCGCTCTGACGAAACCGAGGCCGACCTGGTCGGCCTGGAGCTGGCGGCCCGCGCTGGTTTCGACCCGCGTGCGGGCATCACCCTGTGGCAAAAAATGGCGGCCCAGAACAAGGGCGCGCCACCCCAGTGGCTCAGCACCCACCCGGCGGGCAGCAACCGTATCGCCGAGATGCAGAAAAACCTGCCTAAAGTGATGCCGCTGTACGAGCGGGCCAAAAAGAGTTAACCGACCGTTTCGTTCACTCCGCGAACGGTATATTGTTACGGGGACCTGTTGTGTGCGCTGTGCAATCGTCTTCTATACAAGTTAACGCCATCATTGCGTATTGTTCATTTTTTCAAAAAGCCTGCGGATATACCAAAACATAAGACGCTGCATTGGATTTTTATTACCGCCGGGCCGCCAGGTTTTAATCATTTTGTTTCTGTAGGCATCGAAGTGCAAACCTTTGGGCGCAAGCCTTACGTCGCCTCGCTTAAGAATAAGCTTTATAGCGTTGGCACAAGCTACTCCTGCGGCAAGTTCAATTCCAATCGCGGTTGAAGGTACTTTCTTCTTGAATAGGTTCACCCCGCGCCTATCCACCAAATAATGCCTTTGCTGCATGGATGGGGATACACCGACAATAAACTTCAGTATCTTGTCCTCAAAAGAATAATCTTCGAAGCAAAAATAATCTTCGAAGCTCATACTCTCAGGTGTAAATGCAAGAAACGCGGTGCCCATACCCATTGGCGCAGCAGTTACTGCAGGAATACCCAGTTCTCTACAGCGCTTGAATACAGCGCGGCGGATATCCAGCGCGAAGATATCCAAACTGTCCATGTAGAGATGTGCGCCATTTAAGAACTCGTCGATATTGTCGGTATTGATGCCGTTAGGCATCAGATGAAGCTTAACGTCGGGATTGATATCGGCCAAATTTTCTGCCATCGTGTCCAGCTTGGGTTTGCCCATGGTCGAGGCAAATGCGCCCGCTTGACGATTCAAGTTAGGCCAATCAAACGTGTCCATATCCGTGATGGTGAACTGTCCGATTCCCAGGCGTGCAAGCGTGATGGCGTGGCTTCCGCCCACGCCCCCTAGACCACCTACGGCGACTCTGGTGCTTTTCAGTTGGGCTTGTTCGGCCTCTGTCACCCAGCCAATATTTCTGGAAAATGCGTTTTCATACAAGAATTTTTCGTCCACAGCTTGTCTCCTACGTTAGCTTTCAAATGTATTGCAATACCAGCAAACAACCTACAAGAAGCACCGCCACTTTTTAGGTTGCATACCGTCAGTAGCCCAAGTTTTCGCTTTTGGCTAAACGCATTTATTGCGGCACGTAGGAGCAAAAAAAAAGCCCGCAGAAGCGGGCTTTTGGAGCAGTAGGCGGTTACTTGGCAGCCGCACGACGGCGCTTGGACACGCCCAGAATTGCCAGACCCAAGCCCAACAAAGCCAGCGAACCAGGTTCTGGAACCTTGTTGATATCGAAGCTGGCGCTGCCATTGTGGTTGGTGCTCAGAGCAAACTGGTCACCTGTCTGTACAAATTGGCTCACTTGCACGTTGGCATCTTGCGTAGATTTGAACGTGATGTCCAGGTTACCGCAGGTGCCTTGGCCAGACCAGATTGAGAAGAAGCTGCTAGGAGCGCACGACGTGTCAGCAGTATGGAACAAGTTCTTCATAATGGTTGTGGCGAGTGGGCTCACATTGGTGAAGTCAACTTTGCCATGCAAGATTGTGCTAACACCGGTAGCGCCACCGTCTGTAATCAAGATGTCCATGAAGTTGATTAAATTTACGCCGTCGGTGGTGTAAAACAAGTCAATTACGCCACCAGGACCATACTGAAACAGGGGCACGCCAGCGTTGACACCCGTCACAGTACCCGTCAAACCGGTTGCACTGAAGCTCAACAGAAAGCCACCAGATTGGCCGTAGCCGTTGTTGCTGTTGTTGCCAAAGACTTCAGCGGGAAGGAAGTTCGTGATCAGGTTGTTGGCGATGCCACCGCCGGCAGCAATACCGCCCACGGTAGATATTGCATCACCTGCATTGATGCTGCCGCTGTTGTTGGTGTCGGTGATGACGGTGTTCGAGTTGTACTTAAATTGGAATTCAGTTTTTTCGGACGTGCAGGTAGTGCATATCTTGCCATTGGTCAGGCCAACGCCACCGAAATCGACACCACTGTCCAAGTAAAAAGGGCCAGCGAAAGCCGAGGTGCCAGCCAGCGCCAAAGCGGCGCAACCTGCTTTTAATGCGAATTTGAATTTCATGAGTTACTCCAGAAGGTTATTGAGCGCCACTTGCAATGTATGTTTGCGCAGTGTAGATAAGCAGGGACTGTGCCATATCATGTAAGCCATTGTTTTTAAAGAATTTATCAAGAAAAATAGATTTTTTCGCGATAGAGATGTAAAAATTTCCGACAACAAGATCCGTATGCGCAAATGCCACCCAGGCCAAGTGTGGGCACGGTCTTATTGGGTTGCCGTGCGCCGATGGTTTGCTACCTAGAATTTATATAAAAAATCCTTGCAGCCTATGTATTACATACACTTTATGCTATAAATAATATAGCAAATGAGGCTGGATAATCCAGTCGGCTCAATTCCCGTGTTCGTCAAAGAAGCTGCTGGTGAACCGCAGGGCGGGGCCCACGGCCTTTTCGGTGGAATGCTGCAACGCCTTCAAGGCTGTGATTCACTGGCGTTGCGGCACGCTGGCGGCGGTCGGGTCGCGGTTGGCCAGCAGGCGGTCCATCGCGAGGGCTACATCGGCGACCGCTTGCTGCAATAGCGGGGCCTGCTTGGCGTGGTTCTGCGTCAGCGGCTCGGGTTTGGTTGCCGAGTTGGCGGCGCATAGCGGTTGCAGTGTGCCGACCAAGGTCTGGCTTTGCGAGGCAAAGTCATTGGCCCTGGCAGGAACCACTGGGCGTCAATCCCGCGTACAGAGCGGACATAGGCCTCAAAAGGCTGGTTGGCGGAGCCGCCTTGGTGGCGGTGGTAAGGGCATCGTCACCGGCTTCGCCAGGCGAGCTTTCGGTGTAGCTCGCGCGCTGGTAAGCATGGCTGAACGACTGTGGGCGCTGGTCGTACAGTCTCCTGTGTTGTTGGGCAAAACGCAATGCACAGCTGTGCAAACCGGTGCAAAAAAGGGGCATGGTGGCCCCTTGGATTGGCTTACAGGCTGGTGTGCCCGTAGCAGGTCTTCAACTGGGTGTAGTCGTAATAGTAGCTACCCGCCGCAAAACGTGCACTGTCGCACGCGGCCTTGAAGTCGGTTTCTTTCTCGTTGTAGAGCATCTTGACCAGCACCGTGCCGCTGCTGTTGGTGACCACGTCCCACTGCATATTGGCTGCCATGGGGGCCACGTAGTCGCCGCGCCAGGGGTTGTTGGCGTAGCTGTACAGGCTGGCCAAGGGCTGTTGCTGCAACACGTTTTTCAGGCCCATCTTGGAGGCGAAGGGGATGACGATTTCGGCATGCGCAAAACGCAGCTTGGCGACATGGCCGAGGTTGCCTTTGGCGATGGCATCGACTTCGGTGAAGAAATCGTCTTCCAGGATTTGCGCCATCTTCCAGGTCACGCTGCCTTTCTCGGTGATGCCGGGGCCCATCTTGTAGAAGTCGGCGGCATCCTGGGTAAAGGCAAAGTACTGGGCCTGTGCCAGCGGCATGTAGCCGGAGAAATCGACGTTGGCCTCGCTCTTCATGGCCGGGGCGATCACGTACAGCTCGTACAGCAGGGAGGCGGCCTCGCCCAGGTTGGTGATGCCGGTTTTGCCGTCGCCCGCCAAAGTGCTGGTGAACTTGCCGTCGTCGCTGGTGTAGGTGAAGCTGCCGGTGTTGGCAAAGCTGTAGGTACCCGCTTCGATCTTGTCCACAAAGGCTTTAGTAAATAGCCGCTCCAGCACTACCCGCCCGGCGGTTTTGGCAGCGGGGTCGGCCATGATGGCGGCTTGCTTGGCGGCCAGGACGCTGTCTTTCAGCCAGGTCTGGATGGCCTGGCTATCTTGGTAGGTCTGGTACAGCGGGTCGGCGGGGTTGGTGACCAGGTCGGTGGCGGCCACCAGTTTGTGGAAGTACAGCAGGAAATGGTTGGTTCCGGCCGGTTGGGCCACCGGCGCTGCCGCTGGGTAGGGCGCGGGTGCTGCAGGGTAGTTCACCAGGCTGGTCAGGTTGGTTTGCGCAGCCAGCAGCGACTTGACGAAGAAGGCCCCGCTGTCTACCGCGCGGTCTACGCCTGAGGTGACCACCACGATCTGGCGAGGGCTGCTGCTGGCGGCGGCACCGGCCTGGGTGAACAGGGCCGCATTGCGGGCCAGCATGCGTTGGGCGAGTTGGGTGTGTTCGGTGATGCCGACCTGGGTTTCATTGCCGTAGCCCGGCTTGCTGATGCCGGCCACGTTGTAGCCGAGCAGAAAGTTGGCCTTCATGATCTTCAGCACATCGGGGCCTAACTGGGCACCAAGGGCCGTCAGCGCACCGTCGTCCGAGGCTTTTTTCCACATGTTGTAGACGGCCAGGTCGTACTTCAGGCTGGACAGGCCGCGCGAGCCGTGGCGCGCCATCAGCTGGGTGTAGACCGTGCTGAAGCCGCTAGGGGGCGCTTCGTAAGTGGCGGCACTTTGCTGCGGGCTGTACGGTGTTTTGGTTTGGTAGTACAGGTTGGGGCTCGCGCTGGGTGCGTCATCGCCACCCCCGCAACCGGCTAGGCTAAGAGCGACGCTGCCCAGAATATAGGCGAGCGGACGTTGGAATGCGGTAAGGTGGACCATGGAGTTGCTGGGGGATAAGGTTGGAGGCCGTAATCTAGTAACCGAGCGTTACAGCGTGATGACTGGGTCAATCAGCGCCAGCAGCGGCCCATACACGTGGGCACCGGCAGCGATGATGGGGTTGCCGTCGTGCAGACCGTTGTGGGCCAGGAAGTCGTTCACCTGGCCCCCTGCTTCCTGCACCAGGACGATGGCTGCCAGGCAGTCCCAGGAGTTGATGTGCGGTTCGTAGTAACCAATAAGCCGGCCCGCAGCCACATACGCCAGCATCAGCGCCCCGGAGCCGTTGCGGATGAACATGCCGCCACCCGATAGCAACCGGTCCAGGAAAGGCACAAAAGCACTCACCGGCACCCGGTGCGAGAAGCCCACGCCCAGCACGCCTTCGGTGATGCTGCTGGCGCTGTGGGCCTGCATCGCCAACTGGTTCACAAACGCGCCCTGGCATGCGCAGGCGTGGAACATCTCGTCGCTGTTCGGGTCAAACACCACGCCGATCACCGGTTTGCCTGCATGCATGACCGCAATGGACAGGCACCAGGCGTGCATGCCGTTGACGAAGCAGGCTGTGCCGTCGATCGGGTCGATCACCCATAGGTAGTCGGCATCGGCGTGGTCGAGTCCGCCTTCTTCGCCCAGAAAGCCGTCATCGGCAAAGCGCGCCAGCACCTTGGCGCGGATGTACAGCTCGGTGTCTTTGTCGGCCGCGCTGACCATGTCCTGCAGTCCCTTGGACTCAATGACCAATTGGTCGCGCTTGCGGAACCATTCGAGCGCCTGTAGCCCAGCCTGGCGGGCGATGGTTTGCGCTAGCGCGTAGCGCGCGGCAATACCTGCGGCGCTCATGTCCGGCCTCCCACGATGCAGATACCGTGTTTCGCAAAACCAATACCGACCGAGGAACCGACTGCCAGTGGCTGCTGCACATCGGTCTGCCGCACAAACAATTCACCCAGTGGCGACTCCACCGCGTACTGCATTTCGGTGCCTAAAAAGGCCGCGTGGCGCACCTGGCCGACCAGGATGTGCTGGCTATTGGCTGGGCTCAGATTCACAGCGTCGGGCCGTACTGCAATGCGGATCTCGCCACGGTAGGCGCGCGGATTCGCCAGTTGTAACGCCAGGCCGCCAACCAGACAGTCGGCGTGGCCGGCGGACACGTGGCCGAGGATTTCGCCGGTGACGCGGTTGGCATCGCAGATGAAGTCGGCCACGAATTCGTCGGCAGGGGTGTCGAAGAGCTCGCGCGGCGTGCCCTGCTGGGCGATGCGCTGCTGGTTCATGACGATGATTTGGTCGGACACGGCCAGGGCCTCTTCCTGGTCGTGGGTGACGTACACGGCGGTCAGTTGCAGGCGCTGCTGGATCTCGCGGATTTCTTCGCGCACCCGGCGGCGCAGCTTGGTGTCCAGATTCGACAGCGGCTCGTCGAGCAGCAGCACCTGGGGTTTCAGCACCAGGGCGCGGGCCACGGCTACGCGCTGTTGCTGTCCGCCCGAGAGTTCGCTGGGCAGGCGCGGACCGTAGTCGTTCAGGCCGACCAAGCGCAGGCCTTCCAGGGCCTGCGCGCGGGCATCGGCCTTGCGGGCACCGCCGACTTCCAGGCCGTAGGCCACGTTTTCCAGCACCGTCATGTGCGGGAATAGCGCGTACGACTGGAACACCATGCTGACATTGCGCTCGATGGCCGACTGCTGGGTGACATCCTGGCCGCCTATAAAGATGCGGCCCTGGCTTACATGCTCCAGGCCCGCAATCAGCCGCAGTGTGGATGTCTTGCCGCAGCCGCTGGGGCCGAGCAGGGTGACTAGCGTGCCTTGCGGAATGCTGAAGGACACATCGTTGACGGCAACGACCTTGCCGTATTGTTTGGTGACGCGTTCGAAGACCAGCGCACCCTGCGTTGTTGCAACACTCATGATTCAACCTTTAAGGAATAGACAGGGGCCGGTGCGGAGCCCTCAACCCGTTCGACGCGGCGCAAACGCCGTTTGCCGACCAAACTTTGTGCCGCCAGCACGATGACCAGCATCACCACGATCAAGGCGCTGGAATAGGCAATGGCGATGCCGTACTGGCCGTTTTCCACCAGCCCGACGATGTAAGCCGTGGCCATGTTGTATTTCGCGCTGACCAGAAACACCACCGCGCTGATCGAGGTGATGGAACGCACAAAGCTGTACACCAACGCTGCGCTCAGGGCCGGGCGCATCAGCGGCAAAATCACCCGCCGGGCGGTGGTGAAGCTGTTGGCGCCCAGCATGGTGGAGGCTTCATCCAGGCTGCGGTCGAGCTGGCTCATGGCCGCCATGCCGCCGCGCAGGCCCACCGGCATGTTGCGGAATACAAAGCACAGCACCAGGATGGCGGCGGTACCGGTCAGTTCGATCGGTGGCATGTTGAAGGCCAGGATGTAGCTGATACCGATGACGGTGCCAGGGATGGCAAAGCTCAGCATGGTGGCGAACTCGAATGCTCCCTTGCCCGCAAAGCGCTGGCGTACCAGCAGCCAGGCGGCCATCAGGCCCAGGGCGGCGGTCAGGGGCGCGGATATCCCGGCAATCATCAGGCTGGTGAACAGCGAGTCCCAGGCGGTACCGATCCAGCGCAGCCCGTGGCCGTCAGATTCGATGCCAAAGGCACTGGTGTAGTGGCGGAGGGTGAAGCTGTTGTCACGGCCCCATTGGTTGACAAAGCCACCGCCCAGAATCATGCCGTACAGCACCAGCGTGAAACCGGTCCATAGCGTGGCGATGACCGCCAGCACGGCAGACAGACGGCGGTCCAACCCGGCGTGCTGGCCATTGTCGGCCTTGCCGGTCACCGTGGTGTAGGACTTGTTGCCCAGCCAGTGGCGCTGCGCCATGAAGGCACTGACCGCGAACACCAGCAGGATCAGGCCCAGCCCGGCGGCGCGACCGCCATCGTTTTGCGCACCGACGATGGCGAAGTAGATTTCGGTGGACAGCACGCCAAAATTGCCGCCCAGCACCATGGGGTTGCCGAAGTCGGCCATGCTCTCGATGAAGGCCACCAGAAAGGCATTCGCCAGGCCGGGCCGCATCAACGGCAGCGAGATGCGCCAGAAGGTGGTCCAGCGCGTGCCGCCCAGGGTTTGCGAGGCTTCTTCTACCGACGGGCTCACGCCTTCAACCACGCCGATCAGCACCATGAAGGCGATAGGCGTGAACGACAGCAGCTGCGCCAGCCAGACACCGTAAAAACCGTACAGGCCGCGCCCGGCGGGCACATCGAAGGCACTCGCCACCCAGGCCGAAACCACACCGCTGCGCCCAAATAGCAGAATCAGTGCCAGGCCGATAACGAACGGTGGCGTGATGATGGGCAGCACTGTCAGCGCTCGCAGAATGCGTTTGAAGCGGAAGCCGGTGCGCGTCACCACCAGGGCAAAAGTCAAGCCCAGCAGGGTGGAACCGGCCGCGGTGCACAGCGCCAGAAACAAGGTGTTCCAGGCCACGCCGCAACCGCGGGCACCACCTACGCAGCCCAGCGACCAGATGCGGCCATCGGCCACACGGGTCCACGCGGCCTGGAGGCTGAAGCCTGCCTCCTGCTCGAACGCACTTGCCAATACCCGCAACACAGGGAACATCACAAACAGCCCCACCAGAGCGGCCAGCATGGCGATCACGCCGCACACGAAGACATCGCCCCGGCAGGCGCCCATCCAGGCCGCACCGTTGCTGAGCACAAACACGGCACTGGCCGTGAACAGCAGTGCACCCCAGCCCAGGCCTGGCAACCCTGTACCGGCAGGGCCCCAGCCCAGGTAGGCCAGCCATACCAGGGCGGCCAGTGCCAGCCCACACACAGCGCCGCCCCGTACACGGCGTTGCCAGGGGGCCAGACTGAGCAGGCCCGCGGCGATGGGCCACAGCACCAGGGGCAGCAGGCCCCAGCGCTGGAACTGCAGCACCTGCCACACTGCGGAGGCGGTGGTGTCGCTGCCGGGCCAACCGGCGGCCAGCCATTCGCCGCCAAAGAAGCCCGTTTCTTGGGCGTGCCAGGGCATCAGCACGCTGGCGACCAGGGCCAGCAACAGCCAGCCACGTAAAGACTTATTCACAAGCCGTATCTCTCTGTTGGGTGGTGTGTCGGGGGCTCAACGGGGCAGCGAGAAGATCTCGTCGTCCCAGCGTTTAAGCAGGCGCTTGCGCACCTCTTCGCTGCCGTATTTGGCAAAGTCGTAGTTGATGGTCTTGATCGATTCCAGGCGCGGTGCCTTGGGTGGGATGCTGGCTGCCTTGTTGGAGGGCACTTGGTACGAACCTGCTTTGACCGCCAGAGATTGCACGTCGGCCCGCAGCGCAAATTCGTAGAAGCGCTTGGCCGTGGCCATGTTCTTGGCACCTTTGACCAGGCTCATGGAGCCGATCTCGTAGCCCGTACCTTCGCAGGGCGAGACGATTTCAACCGGGAAGCCGGCCACGGCTTCCTTTAGCAGATCGTGTTGAAAGGTGATGCCGATAGCGGTTTCACCACGTGCCAGCGCTTTGGCGGGGGCCGAGCCGCTTTTGGTGTATTGGCTGACGTTGTCGTTCATTTTTTTCATGAACGTAAAGGCTTCGTTTTCGCCTTGTAGCTGCACCAGGGTGGCGATGGTGGCGTATGCGGTGCCCGAGGAGTTGGGGTTGGGGATCTGGATCTCGCCCTTCAGGGCCGGATTCAGCAGGTCTTTCCAGCACTGTGGAGGCGCCAGCTTTTTTTGCTTAAGCAGTTCGGGGTTGTAGCCAATGCCAAGCAGACCGGCGTAAATACCGACGGTGCGGTAGCCGGAAATTTCGGCCTGCTTCTGCGCCCAAGGCTGCAGCTTGTCCAGTAAAGGGGATTTATAGACTTCGGTGAAACCGGCGGCGGCCGCTTGCAGGTGCGGGTCGCCGGTGCCTGCCCACCAAATGTCGGTCTTGGGGTTGCTGGCTTCGGCGCGGATCTGGGCAAATATTTCACCGGCGCTTTTGCGCACCATGGAGACCTCCACCTGGGTCTCTTTTTCAAACGCATTGCGCATCAGCTCGCACCAGTCGTTGTCGGCTGCGCAGAGTACGTTAAGGTGGTCGGCCGCCTGGCTCGCCAGCGGCAAGAGCAGCAGGGAAGATAAGACGAGTTGGCGGGTCAGTTGGCGTTGCATGGTTTGTATCCAAAGTAGGTCGCACATTTTTGAAGTGCTTTGCACACGTGTGCAATGTAAGGCGAATAGCGAAAAATGTGATCTAGGGTCTTCCCTGAGAGGGGGTTACGGGCGCAGGGTGGAGCGCTCGACCAGTGCCACGGGGAGCTGCAGCATGCGGCCGGGCATGTCGGGTTCCTGCATGCGCTCGGCCAGGCAGGTGACAGCCGCTTCGGCCAATGCGTCCACGTCCTGGCGCACGGTAGACAGCGCGTAGGCGGACAGGCCCGCCATCGGAATGTCATCGAAGCCGATGACCTGAAAATCCTTGGGCACGTGCAAGCCAAAGTGCCGACGCGCACCATCCACCAAGCCGCAGGCCAGCACGTCGTTGGCGCAAAACACACCGTCAGGCCGGGCCTGTGCATCGGCCAGCAGGGCATGTGCGGCTTCGAATCCGCCGGCATAGGTGGCCGCCGTCGCTTCCATGCGCCGCAACACTACCTCACCGCGCTGCACTGCCGCCGCCAGTGTCTGCACAAAGCCTTCACCGCGCACGCTGGCGCTGTAGGTAGCGGTTGCCGAGCTGAGGAAGACTAGTGTGCGCGCCCCCGTGGCCAGCAGGGCCCGTGCGGCCATCGCACCCCCTTCAAAATGGTCGCTGTTGACCACATCCACGCCCTCCATGTCGGGCGCGCGGTTGATCATGGCCACGGGTACCTGCAGGCGCAAATACTCTTTGGCAAGCTGGATGGGCGGCGTGCCCGATGTCAGGATCACCCCCGCAATCCGGTACTGCAACAGATGCCGCAAGGACTTGGCCAGTTGCGCGGGCTCGCTGGCATCCATCAGCAGCGGGGCCAGTGAGCGCAACGCCAGATGGTGGGTAATAGGCCCGAGCAGGCTTTGCAGAAACGGGTCGTCAAAGCCTTTGACTACCACCCCCACCAAGTTGCTTTGGCGCTGGATCATGCTGCGCGCCAAGATGTTCACCTGGTAACCCAGCGCCTCTGCCGCGCGCTGTACTTTCTCGCGGGTTTGTGGGGACACGCTGGCACCTTCGGTAAAGGTGCGCGAGACCGCCGAGCGGGACACACCCGCTTTGCGCGCGACATCGGCCGCGGTAATCCAACCGGAGGGGTTCTCTGTGGTCATGGCGGAGGGGCGCTTACAGCGTCAGTTCGTATTCCACCGTGATGGGCGCATGGTCAGAGAACTTCACCTCTTTATAGATGTGCTCGCTGCGCGCCAAGGCCGCCAGCACGGGCGTGGCCAAGTGGTAGTCGAGCCGCCAGCCTACGTTGTTAGCGTAGGCTTGGCCACGGTTGCTCCACCAGGTGTAAGCGGTGTCGGTGGTGGTGGGCTGCAGCATGCGGTACACGTCAACCAGGCCCAAGCCTGCGGCTTCGGCGGCTTCAGGGTGGGTCAGCACGTAGGTCATCCAGGCACGTTCTTCGGGTAGGAAACCGCTGTTCTTCTGGTTGCTGCGCCAGTTTTTCAGGTCGATCTGCTGGTGGGCGATGTTCACGTCGCCGCACAGAATGAATTCGCGGGTTTTGCGCAGGCTGGCCAGGTAGGGCCCCATTTCGGCCAGGAAGCGGAACTTGGCCAGTTGCCGGTCTTCCCCCGACGAGCCACTGGGGAAGTAGCAGCTGATGATGGACAGCTTGCGGGTCGGGGTGTCAAAGCGCAGCTCCACGTAGCGACCCTCGGCATCAAATTCGGTGGAGCCGTAGCCAATCACCACATCGCTGGGCGCATGCCGGGTGTACACACCCACACCCGAGTAGCCCTTCTTTTGCGCAAAGTGAAAGTGCCCTTGCAAGCCTGCCAATTGCTCAAACTTGCCCTGCATATCGGCGGCCTGGGCCTTGACTTCCTGGACACAAATACAATCCGGGGCAATCTTGGCAATCCAGGCTTCAACGCCTTTGCTGGTGGCCGAACGGATGCCGTTGAGATTCAGGCTGGTTAATTTGAACAAGGATTTTCCCCATGGTGTTTAGCAATGCGCCCAGTAGCTTAGCGCAGGATTTTGTACAGTTTGCGGTGGAGTCCGGGGTGCTGCGGTTTGGCGAGTTCAAAACCAAGGCTGGGCGCATGAGCCCCTATTTCTTCAATGCCGGGCTGTTTGACGACGGTGCCCGCATGCAGCGTCTGGCCGAATTCTATGCACAGGCTTTGCTCCACAGCGGCATTGAGTTTGACATGATTTTTGGCCCCGCCTACAAGGGCATACCGCTGGCGGCCACGGTGGCGGTCGAGCTGGCGCGGCAGGGCCGCAATCTGCCATTTGCCTACAACCGCAAGGAGGCCAAGGACCACGGCGAAGGCGGTAGCCTGGTAGGCGCGCCGCTGAAGGGCCGGGTGTTGATCGTGGACGACGTGATGTCGGCTGGAACTGCCGCGCGCGAGTCGATTGCTTTGATCCAGGCCGCAGGTGCCACGCCCCACGCCGTGGTGATTGCGCTGGACCGCCAGGAGATGGCCACCGAGGGAGGCCGTGATGTTCCGCACAGTGCAGTGCAATTTGTACGCAAGCAGCTCGGCATGCAAGTCTGCACTATTGCCAAGCTCGCCGACTTGCTGCAATACTTGCAACAAAATGATACAGATGGGCTAGGGGCCCACTACCCACGGGTGCTAGCCTACCGGCAGCGTTACGGAGTTGATGAAGGAACTATGTGATATGTCGGGCTAGGGTTTGGGGCATCAGCGTGCTGTGCAGTGGTCTGCTCAGTGCGGCTTCTGCGCAGGGCATTTTTACCTGCACCGACAGCCGGGGCAAAAAAATCACCTCCGACCGGCCCATCCCCGAATGCATGGACCGCGAGCAAAAAGAGCTCAATGCCAGCGGTACCATCAAACGCAGCTTAGGCCCTACTCTGACCGCCCAAGAGGTCAGCGTCCAGGAAGCCCGGGACAAAAAAGAGGCCGAAGACCGTGCCCGCGTCAATGACGAGCGCCGCCGTAACCGCGCCCTGCTCACCCGCTACCAGAACCAGGCCGCCCACGATGCCGAGCGTGCCAGTGCCCTGACCCAGGTGGATGCCGTCATCCAGACCGCCAACAAGCGCATGGCCGAACTGGCCGAGCAGCGCAAGGCGCTGGACAGCGAATTGGAGTTCTACCAAAACGACCCCAGCAAAGCCCCGGCCTATCTCAAGCGCCGCGTCACCGAGTTCCAGGACAACCTGGTTGCCCAGCAGCGCTTCATCGCCAACCAGCAGCTGGAGAAAAAGCGTGTCAACGACCGCTTCGACGAAGAACTGGCCCGGCTCAAGCCGCTGTGGGCGGGGGTGGTCAACTAGTATTTGCTATTTATTTGATAGCTACTAGCGTATGTTTTATATGCGCTAGTGGCCTAAAAAGCATACAAATAATTTAGCTTACCCTGCCAGTTTCGCTTTCAAAAGCGCGTTGACCTGCCCAGGGTTGGCCTTGCCCGCACTGGCCTTCATGATCTGGCCGACCAGAGCATTCAGTGCCTTCTCATTGCCCGCTTTGAACTCGGCCACATTCTTGGCGTTGGCGGCAATCACCGTGTCGACGATGGCCTCCAGCGCGCCGGTGTCGTTCATTTGCTTCAAGCCCTTGGCCTCAATGACCGCATCCACCTGGGCATCCGCGTCGGTCCACAGCACATCAAACACCTGCTTGGCGGCGTTGTTGGAGATGGTGCCGTCGGCAATCCGGTCCAGCAGTTTGGCCAGCTTGTCGGCGGCCACGGGGGCTTGGGCGATGTCCAGGTCTTGCGCGTTCAGGCGGCGGGCCACCTCGCCCATCACCCAGTTGGCCGCCAGCTTGGGCTGCGCGGGCTGGCCTGCGGCAATCGCGGCTTCAAAGTAGCGGGCGATGCCCTTGCTTTGGGTCAGCGCGGTGGCGTCGTATTCGCTTAAAGCGTAATCCGCACCAAACCGCGCTGCCATCACGCGCGGCAGCTCGGCCATTTCGGAACGTACGCGCTCCACCCACTCCGCCACCACCACCAGCGGCGGCAGGTCGGGGTCGGGGAAGTAGCGGTAGTCGGCCGCGTCTTCCTTGGTGCGCATGGCGCGGGTCTCGCCGGTATCGGGGTTGAACAGCACGGTGGCCTGCTGGATGGCATGGCCGTCTTCAATCTGCTCGATCTGCCAGCGGACCTCGTAGTCAATCGCCTGCTGCATGAACTTGAAGCTGTTCAGGTTTTTGATTTCGCGGCGCGTGCCCAGCGCGGCCCCAGGCTTGCGCACCGAGACGTTGGCATCGCAGCGGAAGCTGCCCTCCTGCATGTTGCCGTCGCAGATACCGATCCAGGTGACGATCTTGTGCAGCTCCTTGGCGTAGGCCACGGCCTCGGCGCTGGAGCGCATGTCGGGCTCGGTCACGATCTCCAGCAGCGGCGTGCCGGCGCGGTTCAGGTCGATGCCGGTCTGGCCGATGAAATCCTCGTGCAACGATTTGCCTGCGTCTTCTTCCAGGTGCGCTCGCACCAGGCGCACGGTCTTTTTCTCGTCACCCAGGAAGAACTCCACCGAGCCGCCCTGCACCACCGGAATCTCGAACTGGCTGATCTGGTAGCCCTTGGGCAGGTCGGGGTAGAAATAGTTCTTGCGCGCAAACACACTGCGCGGCGCAATCGTGGAACCCAGCGCCAGCCCAAGCTGGATGGCCCGCTCCACCGCGCCCTTGTTCATTACCGGCAGCGTACCGGGCAAGGCCAGATCGACAGCGCAGGCCTGGGTGTTGGGCTCGGCCCCGAAGGCGGTGGAGGCGCGGCTGAAAATCTTGCTGGCAGTGGAGAGCTGGGTGTGGGTTTCGAAGCCGATGACGACTTCGTAGCCCTGCACCAGCAGGGAGGTTGTAGCTTTGCTCATGTCAGATACCGGCGGGTTTGCTCAGGTGGAAATCGGTAGCCTGTTGGAACCGGTGCGCAATGTTCAGCAGCCGGGCTTCTTGCAGGTAGTTGCCAATCAGTTGCAGGCCTACAGGCATGCCGCCTTCACCCAGGCCAGCGGGAATGCTCATGCCCGGTAAACCGGCCAGGGACGAGGGCAGGGTGAAGATGTCGGCCAGGTAGGCGGCCACGGGGTCGGCCGACTTGTTGCCCAGCTTCCAGGCGACGGTGGGCGCAACCGGCCCGGCAATCACGTCGCACTGCTTGAAGGCTTGCTGGAAGTCGTCGGCGATCATGCGGCGGATTTTTTGCGCCTGCAGATAATAGGCATCGTAGTAGCCATGGCTCAGTACGTAGGTGCCTATCATGATGCGGCGTTTCACCTCGTCGCCAAAGCCTTCGGCGCGGGTCTTTTTGTACATATCGATCAGGTCGGTGTACTTGTCGGCGCGGTGGCCAAACTTCACACCGTCGAAGCGGCTCAGGTTGCTGGAGGCCTCGGCCGGGGCGATCACGTAGTACACGGGAATGGCCATCTCGGTGCGCGGCAGGGCGATGGGCACGAGCTTGGCACCCAGCTTCACATACTCCTGCAAGGCGGCATCGACCGCGGCGCGTACGTCGGCGCTGAGGCCTGCCCCAAAAAACTCGGCGGGGATGCCGATGCGCAGGCCATCAATCGAGTCGTTCAGATTGCGGCTGTAGTCTTCGGCGGGGATGTCCAGCGAGGTGGAGTCACGGTCCAGGTCCGGGCCGCACAGTGCAGACAGCAGCAGGGCGCAGTCTTCGGCGCTGCGGGCCATGGGGCCGGCCTGGTCCAGACTGGAGGCAAACGCCACCATGCCATAGCGGGATGCGCGGCCATACGTGGGCTTGATGCCAGTGATGCCGCAAAACGAGGCCGGTTGGCGGATGGAGCCGCCGGTATCGGTACCCGTAGCCGCAGGCACCAGCCGCGCGGCCACTGCGGCTGCGCTGCCGCCCGACGAGCCACCCGGAATGCGTGTGGTGTCCCAGGGGTTCAGTACCGGTTGGAAGGCCGAGTTCTCGTTGGCCGAGCCCATGGCGAATTCATCGCAGTTCAGTTTTCCTAGTGTGATAACGCCCTGGCCTGCGAGTTGGCTAACGACTGTGCTATCAAAAGATGAGCGGTAGCCGTCCAGCATCTTGGAGCCCGCGGTGGTGGGGAAGTCTTTGGTGACAAAGATGTCCTTGTGCGCCATGGGAACGCCTTCCAGCGGGCCTGCCGTGCCGTTGGCCAGTCGGGCGTCGGCAGCGATGGCCTGGCGCAGGCTGACGGCTTCGTCCATGGCCAGGTAGGCACCGAGTGGTGCGTGGGCTTTGGCGCGGGCGAGAAAGTGCTGGGTGGTTTCAATGGCGGAAACTGTGCGGGCGCGCAGAAGTGCTGCCAGTTCGACCACGCCCAGGTCGTGTAGCTGTGTAGGAAGGCTCATGGAGTTGCGGACGCTTTATTCGATGACTTTGGGAACCAGGAACAGGCCCCGCTCGACGGCGGGCGCGGTTTGCTGGTTGGCTTCGCGTTGGTTGGGCTCACTCACCACGTCGTCGCGCAGGCGCAGCACGATGTCGTGCATCACGGCCACCGGGTGGGCCAGGGGCTCAATCCCCTTGGTGTCCACGGCGCGCATGGTTTCAACGATGCCGAAGAAGCCGTTGAGCTGGTTCAGCAGGCGGTCGCGTTCGGCAGGTTGGAGTTCAAGGCGGGCCAGGTTGGCGATGCGGTCGAGTTCAGGGAGGGTCAGTGCCATGTCTTAAACAGGGTTGCAAACGATCAGTAAAGAGGGATTTCCGCGCAGTTGGCGCAGGTTAGCCACAGGAGATGCGGTATTATCCCGCCTTTGGTCGCGCGGCCACTGCGTGGCAATGTTTTGCGCCAAGAAACCTATTTAAAACTTTTGCAGAACCCGGGTGGCGGGCATATTGCCCACAACCTGGGCACTGCCAAAGTGATGTCTATCTAGAACCGTATTACCACGGCGATGGCGTGCCGGTGTGCAGGCCATGCCTGAGAGGATTTTGCATGTTTGGGACTTTCCGTCGGTACTTTTCCACCGACTTGGCCATTGATCTTGGCACTGCCAACACCCTGATTTACGTACGCGGCAAGGGCATCGTGCTCGACGAACCGTCCGTAGTCGCCATCCGCCACGAGGGCGGGCCGCAAGGCAAAAAAACCATCCAGGCAGTGGGCAAAGAAGCTAAGGCCATGCTGGGTAAAGTGCCCGGCAACATTGAGGCGATCCGCCCGATGAAAGACGGCGTGATTGCCGACTTCACCGTCACCGAGCAGATGCTCAAGCAGTTCATCAAGATGGTGCATCCGCGCGGGGTGTTCCGCCCCAGCCCGCGGATCATCATCTGCGTGCCCTGCGGCTCCACCCAGGTCGAGCGCCGCGCCATCCGTGAGTCCGCCTTGGGCGCGGGTGCTTCCGAGGTCTACCTGATCGAAGAACCCATGGCAGCGGCCATTGGGGCCGGTTTGCCGGTGTCTGAGGCCAGCGGCTCCATGGTGGTGGACATCGGCGGCGGCACCACCGAAGTCGGTGTGATCTCGCTCGGCGGCATGGTCTACAAGGGCAGTGTGCGCGTGGGCGGCGACCGTTTCGACGACGCCATCATCAACTACATCCGCCGCAACTACGGCATGCTGATCGGCGAGCCTACCGCCGAAGCCATCAAGAAGAACATCGGCTCGGCCTTCCCCGGCTCCGAAGTCAAAGAGATGGAAGTCAAGGGCCGCAACCTATCTGAAGGCGTGCCGCGCAGCTTCACCATTTCCAGCAACGAAATTCTGGAAGCGTTGACCGATCCGCTGAACAACATCGTGGCCTCGGTCAAGAACGCACTGGAACAAACCCCGCCCGAACTGGGTGCCGATATCGCCGACCGCGGCATGATGCTGACCGGTGGCGGCGCGCTCTTGCGCGACCTGGACCGCTTGCTGGCCGAAGAAACCGGTCTGCCAGTGCTGGTGGCCGAAGAGCCGCTGACCTGCGTGGTGCGTGGCTGCGGTATCGCACTCGAACGCATGGAGCGTTTGGGCTCGATCTTCACCAGCGAATAGTGTTTCGCTCCAACTTCAATGCGATATGTAGTTGCTTCGCCTTGCCGTGCTACAGCACTGCCTGCGGCTTTGCGCCTAATCTCGAACTGAATTAGGAACGAAACAGAACACGCCAACCAGAGGTAGGGCGATGCCACTCGGTACGCTGGACAGGACCCCGCCCCCGTTCTTCAACCAGGGCCCCTCGGCCCTGAGCAAACTTGTTTTTTTTAGCGCGCTGGCCCTGTTTTTGATGGTGGCCGATGCGCGCTTTGTGCTGATGCGCCCCCTGCGTGCCGGACTGGCCACGGCTTTGTACCCGGTGCAGTGGGCGGTGATTGAACCCATCCGCCTGGTGCTGGGCGGCAGCGCCTATTTCGCCAGCCAAGCACGCCTGCAAGCCCAGGCCGATACCGCCCAGCGCCAGTTGGTGACCCAGTCGGTACGCGCCGGGCAGGTAGAGCAGCTCACCCTGGAAAACGCCCGCCTGCGCCAGTTGCTGGAGCTGCGCAGCCTGATTACCACCCCTGCCCAGAGCGCTGAAGTGCTGTACGACGCTGCTGATCCCTACACCCACAAAGTGGTCATCGACAAAGGCACAACCCATGGCGTGGTGGCGGGCTCGCCGGTGCTCGACGGCTTGGGTGTGCTGGGCCAGGTGACCCGCGCCTACCCGATGGTCAGCGAGGTCACCTTGCTGATCGACCGCGACCAGGCCATCCCCGTGCTGAACACCCGTACCGGTGCGCGCAGCGTGGCCTATGGCGACCCGGCCTCGTACGGTGGCCAGTTGGAGCTGCGTTTCATGGCGGGCAATTCGGATGTGCAGGTGGGCGACGTGCTGACCACAAGCGGCGTGGACGGGGTCTACCCGCTGGGCCTGCAGGTCGCCAAAATCGCCAAGATAGAACGCCGTGCCGACTCGGCTTTTGCCCGTATCTACTGCACGCCGGTGGCCCAGGTGGCCGGTCCGCAGCATGTGCTGGTGCTGCAGCCGGTGGCGTCACAGATGCCCGAGATGCCACCCGCTCCGGTTGTTGTTGCTCCTAAAAAAGGAGCTAGAAAATAATGCCGAATGTGCGCTGGAGCCTCTTATGATCATGCGCCCCGGCCAGCAGTTGCTGCTGCCTGCCAACCCGGTGTTCATCGGCGTCAGCCTCGTGCTGGCCCTGCTGTTCAACATGGCAGAAAACATGGGCCTGTGGGGCCGCGCGCCCTGGGTGCCCGACCTGCTGGCTGTGGTGCTGGTATTCTGGAGCGTGCACCAGCCGCAACGCGTGGCCATCGGCACATCCTTTGTGTTCGGTCTGTTGATGGATGTCCACCAGGTCAGCCTGCTGGGCCAGCACGCGCTGTCGTATTCGGTGCTGAGCTTTCTGGCGATTGCCATGCACCGTCGTCTGCTGTGGTTCACCGTTCCCTCTCAGGCCATGCAGGTGCTGCCGCTTTTTGTGGCGGCGCACCTGGTGGAGTTTGTGCTGCGCATGCTGGGCGGTGGCACCTTCCCCGGTTGGTCGCTGCTGCTGGCTCCGCTGCTGGAAGCCGTGCTGTGGCCGCTGGTCAGCATCTTGTTGTTGGCTCCGCAACGCATGGCTCCTGATCCTGACAAGACCCGCCCGCTGTGACCGAACTTAAAGACGTTGGCGCCGAGATTTACCGCTTTCGCATGCGGCTGGTGGCTGCCGGGGTGGTTGTGGTGCTAGCGTTTGGCGGGGTGGTGGCACGGCTGTCGTATCTGCAGATCACGCGCCATGACGACCTGCTGGAGCAGGCTGAAAACAACCGTACGGCCATCGTGCCCGTGGTGCCCAATCGGGGCCTGATCCTGGACCGCAATGGTGTGGTGCTGGCCAGCAACTACTCGGCGTACACACTGGAGATCACCCCCAGCAAAGTGGTCGACCTGGAGCAGACCATCGACGCGCTGGCCCAGGTGGTAGACATCCAGCTGCGCGACCGTCGACGCTTCAAGAAGCTGGCCGAAGAGTCGCGCAACTTCGAGTCTCTGCCTATCCGCACCCGGTTGACCGATGTGGAGGTGGCCCGCTTCGCTGCCCAACGTTACCGCTTTCCCGGTGTGGACATCAAGGCCCGGTTGTTCCGCAACTACCCGTTTGGCGAACTCGCCAGCCACGTGATCGGCTACATCGGCCGCATCAACCAGGCCGAAAAAGCCCGCATTGACGACTCGGACGACGAAGACAACTACAAGGGCACCGAGTACATCGGCAAGCTGGGCGTAGAGCAAAGTTACGAGACGCAATTGCATGGCCTGACCGGGGTGGAAGAAATTGAAACTTCGGCCGGAGGCCGCGCGGTGCGCAAGCTGGCCAGCAACCCTGCCACGCCCGGTAACACCGTGGTCATGTCGATCGACATCAAGCTGCAAAAACTGGTGGAAGACCTGTACGGCGACCGCCGTGGCGCGTTGGTGGCGCTGGACCCAAAAACCGGCGAGGTGCTGGCGTTTGTCAGCAAACCCACGTTTGACCCGAATCTGTTTGTAGAAGGCATTGACGCCGACAGCTGGGCCGCGCTGAACGGCTCGCCCGACAAACCGCTGCTGAACCGCGCCCTGCGCGGCACCTACCCGCCGGGCTCTACCTACAAGCCCTTCATGGCCCTGGCGGCACTGGAAACCGGCAAACGCACGCCGCAGCAAACCATTTTTGACCCCGGCTACTTCATGCTGGCAGGCCACCGCTTCCGCGACGATAAGGAAGCCGGCCACGGTACGGTGGACATGTATAAATCCATCGTCGAATCCTGCGACACCTACTATTACATGCTGGCCAACGACATGGGCGTGGACCTGATGCACGACGAGATCAGCAAGTTTGGTTTTGGTGCACTCACCGGCATCGACATCCACGGCGAAGTGCGCGGCATTCTGCCGTCCACTGACTGGAAGCGGCGTGCCTACAAGCGCCCCGAGCAGCAAAAGTGGTACGCCGGGGAAACCATTTCGCTGGGCATTGGCCAGGGCTACAACAACTTCACCATGCTGCAACTGGCCGAGGCCACCGCCGTGATCGCTAACGACGGTGTGAAGATGAAGCCCCACCTGGTGCAGGAAGTGGTGGATGTGGTCACCCGCAAAGTACAAAAAACCCTGACGGAGATCAAGGCCGAATCCATTGCCAAACCGGCCAACATCGACATCATCAAAAAAGCCATGGTCGGCGTGAACATCGCCGGTACCGGTGCCACCGCCTTCCGGGGCGCGGGCTACGTGGCGGCGGGCAAGACCGGCACCGCCCAGGTGGTGACGATCGCGCAGGGCGAAAAGTACAACGCCAAAATCGCTGAACGCTACCGCGACCACGGCCTGTATATAGCCTTTGCGCCAGCCGACAACCCACAAATCGCCCTGGCCATGGTGGTGGAAAACGCCGGTTGGGGCGGTGCCACCGCCGCCCCTATTGCCCGGCGGGTGTTCGACTACTGGCTGCTGCACCAGTACCCCAACGAGCTCGATATGGCCGGTGTGCGCCAGGGCCTGGCCCAGGCCCCGATTGGCACGCCACTGGCGGTGGCCGATGTGCCAGGCCTGCCAGGCAACCCTGCGCTGCCTGCGTCGGCAGCGGCTTCGGCCCCCACGGCAACTGCTTCCAAGCCGGTGCTGCCGGCATCGGCTTTGGTGGTGCCTGCGGCCAGCCGCCGTTAAGAATGGGCTAGACCCCTCGTGCCCTGTCCGCCTTGAATTGCGCTCGGAACGCGCCAAACGCCCCCCCATCCAGCGCCGCCCGCACTTCAGACATCAGGTTCAAAAAGTAGTGCAGGTTGTGTATGCTGGCCAGCATGGGGCCGAGCATTTCGGCACAGCGGTCCAGGTGGTGCAGGTAGGCACGGCTGAAGCCGTCGCGGCCGCCATCGGCGTAGGCTACGCCGCTGGTGCCCGCGCAGGCGTGGCAGGTGCAGGTGACATCCAGCGGCTGCGCGTCGGTTTTATGGCGGGCATTGCGGATTTTGAGGTCACCAAAGCGGGTGAAGAGTGTGCCGTTGCGCGCATTGCGGGTCGGCATGACGCAGTCGAACATATCCACGCCGTCGGCCACACCCTGCACCAAGTCTTCGGGTGTGCCCACGCCCATCAGGTAGCGCGGCTTGTGGGAAGGCAGGCGGTGCGGCGTGTGGGCCATGATGCGCAGCATCTCGCCTTTGGGCTCACCCACGCTGACACCGCCTACGGCGTAGCCGGGGAAGTCCATCTCCACCAGCTGGTCCAGTGATTCCTGGCGCAGGTTCTCGAACATGCCGCCTTGGACGATGCCGAACAAGGCGTTGGGGTTTTCCAGCTTGGCGAATTCGGCCTGGCAGCGCTTGGCCCAGCGCAGGCTGAGCTCCATCGAAGTGCGGGCTTCGCGCTCGGTGGTGATGTGGCCCTTGGTGTCGTAGGGCGTGCATTCGTCGAACTGCATCACGATGTCGGAGTTCAGCGTGGTCTGGATCTGCATGCTGATTTCGGGCGTCAGGAACAGCTTGTCACCGTTGACCGGCGACGAGAACTTCACGCCTTCTTCGCTGATCTTGCGCATCTCGCCCAGACTCCAGACCTGGAAGCCACCGCTGTCGGTCAGGATGGGTTTGTTCCACTTTTCGAACTGGTGCAGGCCGCCAAACTGGGTCATCACGTCCAGGCCGGGGCGCATCCACAAATGGAAGGTGTTGCCCAAGATGATTTGCGCGCCCATCTCGATCAGGCTGCGCGGCATCACGCCCTTGACGGTGCCGTAGGTGCCCACGGGCATGAAGATGGGGGTTTCCACCACGCCGTGGTTTAGCGTCAGGCGGCCCCTGCGTGCGTGGGTACCAGAGGAAGTGGCGGTGGGGGTGTCGGTTTGGAGCAGGTCGAATTGGAGCATGGGTACGATTTTACGGACGTGGCGCTGTAAGCTCGCGCGGACATTGCATTTGCTTTACTTTAGAGTATGCTTTACTTATTTATAAGTAAGGAAAGCGCATCATGCAAGCCGAAGCCATTGTGTCGAGTAAAGGGCAGGTAACCCTGCCCGCCGCCATGCGCGCCAAGCTGGGCCTGACGGCGGGGTCGCGGATTGTTTTTGAATTGAAGGGTAAAGCCTTGATGATTACGCCCGAGCTGCCTATGAGTGCCTACCGGGGCATGCTCAAGGGGTATGACCTGGGCGATATCGAGCCCGAGAAAGAGCCAGATCGGACGTTTGAATGAACGTCGTCGATTCTTCGGGCTGGATTGAATATTTGCTGGATACGCCGCGCGCCGATTTATTTGCAGCAGTGATTGAAGACCGCGCCCAGCTTCTGGTTCCGGTCATCGCCTTGTACGAAGTGCACAAAATCCTCAGCCGCCAGGTGCCCGCGCAAGTGGTGGCATCGGCCCTGAACGTAATGCGCATGGGCCGCGTGCTGGACCTCACCGACGCCCGTGCGATGGCTGCGTCCAGCGCTGCGGCGGCCCACGGCTTGGCGATGGCCGACGCGGCGATGTACAGCATGGCCCAGGAGTTCCAGGCCACTTTCTGGACGCAAGATGTGGACTACCAGGGCCTGCCCGGCGTGAACTACTTCGCCAAATCCTGACGGGCTAGCAGCATCGCATCGCCGTAGCTGAAAAAGCGGTATTGCTGCGCAATCGCGTGCGCATACAGCGCCATCACGCGTTCATAACCCGCGAACGCGCTCACCAGCATCATCAAGGTGGATTTTGGCAGGTGGAAATTGGTTACCAGCAAGTCCACGTGCTGGAACACAAAGCCCGGCGTGATGAAGATGCGGGTGTCGCCCGTGGCCAGGCCGGATTGGGCCCAGGATTCCAGGGTGCGCACGGTGGTGGTGCCCACGGCGACCACGCGGCCACCGCGTGCTTTGCATTCCGCAATGGCTTGCTGGGTGGCCTCGGGCACCGCGTACCACTCGCTGTGCATCTGGTGTTCGGCGATATTTTCGGTCTTCACCGGTTGGAACGTACCGGCCCCCACGTGCAGGGTCACGCTGGCGCGCTGCACGCCCCGGGCTTCTAGCTGTGCCAGCAGTGCCTCGTCAAAGTGCAGGGCGGCGGTGGGCGCGGCGATGGCACCGGGGCGACTAGCGAACACGGTCTGGTAGCGCAGTGCGTCTTCTTCGGAGTCGGTATGGGTGATGTAGGGCGGCAGCGGGATGTGGCCATGGCGCTCCATCAGCGTGTAGGGGTCGTCGCCCGCGTCGTTGCTCAGCACAAAGCGGAACAGCGTGCCATTGACATCGGGCCAGCGGCCCAGCAGGGTGGCGCAAAAGCCACTTTCCCCGTCTTTACCGGCCAGGGTGATGGTGGTGCCCGGTTCGGGCTTTTTGCTGACCCGCATGTGGGCCGCCACCTGGTTGCCGGTGAGCACACGCTCGACCAGCAGCTCGACCTTGCCGCCGCTGGGTTTTTCGCCAAACAAGCGGGCTTTGAGTACCTTGGTGTCGTTAAACACCAGCAAATCCCCGGCTTTTAGCAGGCTGGGCAGGGTGTGGAAGATGCGGTCTGCGGGGGCTTCGCCGGTGCCATCGAGCAAGCGGGAGCCGCTGCGTTCGGCAGCGGGGTGCTGGGCGATCAGCTCGGGGGGCAGGACGAAATCGAAGTCGCTGAGCGTGAAGCTGCGGGAGGGGGTTTCAGGAATAAGCATGGCCCCAATTGGAACCCAGAAAAGCCGACAGGATTAGCCGTTGAGTTGCGCCATGCCCGACCACAGTTCGTTCAGGTCCTTGAAACGCCAGAATTCGGGGTCTTCGCGGCCGGTGATTTTTTCCTTGCAGCCCGATGCCGACAGGTCCAGCACTTCGGGCGGGATACGCACATCGGACTTGGTGGAGAAGAACACTTTAACGACAGGCTTGAGCAGCGAGCTGGGGCTTTGCTCCATCACCACGCCCAGGCGGCCCGAGGCCAGCCGTACCAGCGATCCGGTGGGGTAGATGCCCAGGCTTTTGACAAACGCCTGGAATATCTGCGGGTCCAGGTGGCCATGGGTCCATTCGGCCATTTTTTTCAGCGATTCGGCCGGGTCCCAACCCCTCTTGTAGGGGCGGTTGGACGTGATGGCATCGTACACATCGCAAATCGCTCCCATTTTGGCGAACAGGCTGATGTCTTGGCCTTTTTGCCGGTCGGGGTAGCCGGTGCCATCGGTCTTTTCATGGTGGTGCAGCACCACATCCAGCACTATGTCGTTCACTACCCCGCTTTCTGCCAGCATGCGGTGGCCTTGCACCGGATGGGATTTGATGATCTGGAACTCGGCATCGGTCAGCTTGCCCGGCTTGTTCAGCACCTCCATCGGCATCATGGCCTTGCCCAGGTCGTGCAGCAGGCCAGCCAAACCCATGGAGCGGGTTAGCTCCTCGTCCAGCTTGAGCTGGCGCGACAGCGCAATCATCAGCGCGCACACCGCCACCGAATGCATGTAGGTGTAGTCGTCGGCATTCTTCAGCCGGGCCAGGCTGATCATGGCTCCCGGGTTGCGGATGACCGAGTCGGACACCTCGCGCACCAGGGCGTGGGCCAACTCGGTATCGATCGCGTTGCCCATACGCGCCTCTTGGAACATGGCCATCACCGCGTGCTTGGACTTGGCGCAGATTTCCGCCGCCCGGGCGTATTCGTCTGCGGCCGAGGTGGGGGAGGTGTCGCGTGTGGGGGCGTCGGCCTGCAAAATTTCCTGCACTACCGCCTGGATGGTTGCAGCCTGCCGCACCGTTTCGGCACCGGGCGGCACGTCCAGACCTTTGCTGGTGTCAATCCACACATCTTGGATGGCGCTGGCCAATACCCGGTCAATGTCATTGGGGTCCGTCAACACAAAGTGGTTGCGCCAGAAAGGATGGTCCATCCACGGGCCGCAGAATCCGTCGATATGCATCCCCAGAGTGAGTTGTTGGACGTTGATTCGTTTGAGCATAAAACGCTGCGGGGGGGGGGAGAAAAGACAGGCAAAAGGGGTCACAACGACAAGGACAGGGTGCGCGCAACAAACGACACATGAAACAATATGATACGTTCACTTTACAAGCGTGTGCGAGGTTTACTTAGCGCCCTGGACCAAGGCGCTGCCTGCCCGCCGCTGTGGGTGCACGCGTTCTGAGAACGCAACAAGGCAAAATTCGCCCCCATGGTCACCCCCCCACCCAAGTTGAACCCTGCGCAAAAAGCCCTGCTCAAAATGGGATTGCGCCGCGACATCGACCTGGCCCTGCACCTGCCCCTGCGCTACGAGGACGAAACCCGCATCAGCCGCCTGGCCGACGCGCGCGAGGGCGACACCGTGCAGATCGAGGCCACCGTCACCCACAGCGAAGTCAGCCTGCAGTCGCGCCGCCAGTTGCTGGTCACGGTGGACGACGGCAGCGACACCTGCACCCTGCGTTTCTTCAGCTTTTACCCCTCGCACCAGAAAACCTTGGCCGTGGGTGCGCGCCTGCGGGTGCGCGGCGAGGTCAAAGGCGGCTTTCTGGGCAAACAGATGCTGCACCCGGTGTTCAAGCTGGCCAGTGGCGACCTGCCCACGGCGCTCACCCCGGTCTACCCTAGTACGGCCGGTTTGCCGCAGGCCTATTTGCGCCGCGCCGTGCTGGGCGGCTTGAAGCGCGCCAATTTGTCCGAGATCCTGCCACCGGGTTGCCCGAACTACAACCCGGGATATTTAAGCCAAACAGGCCTCCAGCGTAATTACTATCTACATGAGGCGCTATCATTTTTGCACCATCCCGCGCCCGACGTGTCGTTGGCCGCGTTGGAAGACCGCAGCCACCCCGCCTGGCAGCGCCTGAAGGCCGAGGAGCTGCTGGCCCAGCAGCTCTCGCAGCTCCAGGCCAAGCGCGCGCGCGATCTGCTGCAAGCCCCGCCGCTGGCCGCACGGGAGGATGGTTTGCTTGATGGCCTGCGCGCCGCGCTGCCCTTCGCCCTCACCGCCGCCCAGCAGCGTGTGGGGGCCGAGATTGCCGCCGACCTGGCCCTGCCCATCCCCATGAACCGCCTGTTGCAGGGCGACGTGGGCTCGGGCAAAACCGTGGTCGCCGCGCTGGCCGCCTGCACCGCGATGGACGCGGGCTGGCAGTGCGCGCTGATGGCCCCCACCGAGATACTGGCCGACCAGCACTTCCGCAAACTTGTCGCCTGGCTGGAGCCGCTGCTGGCCCCGCTGGGCAAATGCGTCGCCTGGCTCACCGGCAGCCAGAAGACCAAACAGCGCCGCGAGATGCTGGAAAAAATCGCCAGCGGCGAGGCCGCCTTGGTGGTGGGCACCCACGCCGTGATCCAGGAGAAAGTGGTCTTCAAGAACCTGGCCCTGGCGCTGATCGACGAGCAGCACCGCTTCGGCGTGGCCCAGCGCCTGGCCCTGCGCAGCAAGATGGTCGATGGCGTGCTAGAGCCGCATTTGCTGATGATGACCGCCACCCCGATTCCGCGCACCCTGGCCATGAGCTACTACGCCGACCTGGACGTGTCCACCATCGACGAGCTGCCACCCGGCCGCACGCCCATCGTCACCAAGGTCATCAACGATGCGCGGCGTGAAGAGGTGATTGAGCGCATCCGCGCCCAAATCGCCCAGGGCCGCCAGATCTACTGGGTCTGCCCGCTGATTGAAGAAAGCGAAGCCCTGGACCTGCGCAACGCCACTGAAACCCATGCCGCGCTGAGCGAAGCCTTACCGGGCGTGCTGATTGGCCTGCTGCATTCCCGCATGCCCGTGGTCGAGAAAAAGGCGGTGATGGCGCTGTTCACCGAAGGCAGCATGGGCCTGCTGGTCAGCACCACCGTGATCGAGGTCGGCGTGGACGTGCCCAACGCCTCGCTGATGGTCATCGAGCACGCCGAGCGCTTCGGCCTGAGCCAGTTGCACCAGTTGCGGGGCCGGGTGGGGCGGGGGGCGGCGGCATCGGCCTGCGTGCTGTTGTATTCCACTGGCGACGCGCCGCGCCTGGGCCAGATCGCCCGCGCCCGCCTGCAGGCCATGGCCGACACCAATGACGGCTTCGAGATTGCCCGCCGCGACCTGGACATCCGCGGCCCCGGTGAGTTTCTCGGGGCCCGCCAGTCCGGCGCGCCACTGTTGCGTTTTGCCGATCTGGAAACCGATGGCGACCTGCTCGAATGGGCCCGCGCCCTGGCCCCGCAGATGCTGGACCGCCACCCCCACCTGGCCGAGCAGCACGTGCTGCGTTGGCTGGGGGGCAAGGCAGAGTATTTGAAGGCCTAAAACAAAGACCTAACTCAGCGGTCCCAGCCCCGACCACAGTTGGTTCAGGTCCGGAAAGCGCCAATACGCCGGGTCTTCGCGCCCGGTGATCTTCTCAGGGCAGTCGGCTGCGGACAGGTCCAGAACTACGGGCGGGATGCGCTGGTCGGTTTTGGTGGAAAAGAACACTTTGACGATGGGCTTGAGCAGGGTGCTGGCGCTTTGCCCGGTGACCACGGCGATGCGCCCGGAGCTGAGCCGCACCAGCGAGCCCGTGGGGTAGATGCCCATGCTTTTGACGAAGGCGTGGAACACCTGGGTGTCGAGGTGGCCGTTCGTCCATTCGGCCATTTTTTTCAGCGATTCGGCCGGATCCCAGCCTTTCTTGTAGGGCCGGTCCGAGGTGATGGCGTCGTACACGTCGCAGACTGCGCCCATCTTGGCCAGCAGGCTGGTGGTATCGCCCGCTTGCTGGTGGGGGTAGCCGGAGCCGTCGGTTCTTTCGTGGTGGTGCAGCACGATGTCCAGCACCGCCGGATCGTCCGTCAGGGATTCCACCAGTAGCATGTGGCCTTGGGCAGGGTGGGCTTTCATGAGGGTGAACTCGGCATCGGTGAGCTTGCCGGGCTTGTTCAGCACTTCCAGCGGTACCAGGGCCTTGCCCAGGTCGTGCAGCAGCCCGCCCATGCCGGCCGAGCGGGTCTGGGCCGCGTCCAGCTTGAGCTGCAGCGCCAGCGCCACCATCAGCGCGCACACCGCCACCGAGTGCATGTAGGTGTAGTCGTCCGCTGTCTTGATGCGCGCCAGGCTGACCATGGCGCTGGGGTTGCGCATCACCGAATCGCTGATCTCCTGTACCAGTTGCTCGGCCAGTTCGGTTTGCACCATCTGGCCCAGCCGGGCCTCCTGGAACATGGCAGTGACTGCCAGCTTGGCTTTGGCGCAGATCTGGGCGGCGCGTGCGTATTCCACGGCTGCGGTGGTGGGGGTGGTGTCGCGCGGTAGTGTGGGAGCGGATACTGCTTCAAGGGCCGCTTCGGGCATGGCATTTGCCGCAGCCTCGGGGGCAATGTCCAAGCCCTTGCTGGTGTCGATCCACACCTCTTGCACGCTGCTGGCACGTACCTTGGCGATGTCTTGCGGATCGGTCAGTACAAAGTGGTTGCGCCAGAACGGGTGTTCCATCCAGGGCGCACAAAAACCGTCGATGTGCATCCCCAGGGCCAGGTGTTCAACGCGGATTCGTTTGAGCATGGTGCGCAGAGGGCGGCGTGGGGGTAGAGATGGGATGGTGCCAGTATGGCCCAGTATGTGGCTCTGTAGGCATGGACAAGCCGCGCGCCATTCCCTATTTTAGGTATGAAAATAGGCTCTAGCGCATATTCTATATGCGCTAGTAGCTATTATTTTTATTCATTGTGCTGCTGGGGCTTGTGGCGGTTTGTCGGGGGCCCGATAGGGTAGGGCGCGGCAGTGCGTCATGGCGGTGTCACGCCACCCCCTTAAGGTCAAGGTCTGGCATGTCGCCACCACGTCTTTTCGATGACTCCCCCATGCAGACTTCTTTTCCTTATTTGCCCCGCGCCCTGTGCGTAGCCATTACCGCCGGATTTGTTTTGGCCGGTTGCGGCGGCAGTGATGCGCCGTGGGTCACCCCCGCTGCGCCCACCGGCCTGGGCCGCGCGGACAGCGCCGCCGTGGCCGATGCCTCTACCGTCCCCCCGTTTGTCGACAACGTGGCCAGTAACCAGCGCGGCGATGCCCGCTATGCCACGCTGGCCACCAACGCCGGTGTGCGCGTGGTGGCCGGCTTTCTGGACATTTGGCGGCCCAGCAGCCTGGTTGTAGACGCGGGGGTTACTGCTGCGGCCAATGGCAGCTTTCCCGCCGTCGTGGCTTCTACCTGGTCGGGCATTCCCGGCGACTCCACCGATGGCACAGTGCTCAATACCGCCGTGCATAGCGCCAACATCCAGTACGTCGTCACGGCTACCGCCAACCGCACCCCGGCGCAGGAGCTGGCGGCCTACCTGGACGACCGCCGCAACAAGGCCTACAGCGTCAGCGACGGCATGGGCCCGCTGACCAGCGCCTGGCGCACCGCGTCGCAGCAAACGACCTCCATCACCGGCATTGCGGGGGATGCCACCACGGTGCTCTATAACGACACCGGCAACGATGTGGGCGTGGGCGGCAGTGCCAACACCCAAAACTTTGGCCCGGTGGTGGACCTGGTGTCCAACATTGGCGAAAACGGCTCCACCGAGCCCGCCAAGCGCTTCTACAAATACGCCCGCCCCTGGCGCTGGAGCAGCAGCGTGCAGATAGTACCCGCGCTGGTACCGGCCAAAAGCAGCACGCCCAAGACCGACGGCGGCTTTGTCAGCGGCCATACGGCCGAGGCCATGCGCCGCGGCCTGGCCATGGCCTATGTGGTGCCCGAGCGTTTCCAGGAACTGCTGACCCGTGCCGGTGAGCTGGGCGAGAACCGCATCCTGGCCGGCATGCACTCCCCGATGGATGTGATGGGCGGGCGCATCCAGGGCCAGGCCGTAGCCGCGGCAAGCCTGTATGCCGGTATGAACAGCGGTACCCGGGTGGCGGTGGCCGCCCAGGCGCGCAGCACCCTGATGGCTGCCGTGGGCGCCGCCGACCCGGCCGCGTTCAACACCTTCGCCCATGCGCAAAGCAGCAGCGCCGACCGCTTTGCCGACCACGCCACCAACAAGGCAAACTACCGCCGCTATCTGACCTACGGGTTCACACAGATGGCCGACACCACCAAGGCCGCCACCGTGCCCAAGGGGGCCGAGGTGCTGCTGGAAACCCGCCTGCCCTACCTCAGCGCCGACCAGCGCCGCGTAGTGCTCAAGACCACCGCGCTGCCGTCTGGCTATCCGGTGCTGGACGATGCCGAAGGCTGGGGCCGCCTGAACCTGTTTGACGCTGCCGACGGCTATGCGCGCCTGGATGGTGACGTGGCCGTCAGCATGGATGCCAGCCTGCTGGGCTTCAACGCCCTGGACAGCTGGCAGAACAACATCGTCGGCGCAGGCCTGCTGACCAAGCGCGGCAGCGGCCAGCTCACCCTCACCGGCAGCAACACCTACAGCGGCGGCACCGTGCTGGAAGCGGGCACGCTGGAAGGCACTTCGGCCACTGCGTTTGGCAGCGGCGATGTGTTCCAAAGCGGTGGCGTGCTGCGCATCCGCCCGGCCAGCCAGCTAGCCCTGGCAGCCCGCTACACCCAGACCGGTGGCACGCTGCAACTGGTGCTGGGCAATGCCAGCCAGATCCCACTGGCCGTGGCCAGCGATGCCACCCTGGGCGGCGCGTTGACCATCCGCTTTGCCACCGGCTACCAGCCGGCCGTGGGCACGCTGCTCACCGTCATCAGCGCGGGCCGTGTGCATGGCACGTTCAGCAGCATCACGGTAGATGGCCACACGGTCACACCGGTCTACACCGGCAGCCAGGTGCAGTTGCGCATCGTCTCCTGAGCCAGCCCAGGCACCGGTAAGATCCGGCCTTACTTGCAAAGAAGAAGGTCGGTTATGCGTGTACTGGTGCTGGTGGCTTGTGTGGCCTGGGTTTGCAGTGGCTGCGCCGTGGTCGCGGTGGCCGATGCGGTGGTCACCACCGGCGCGGTGATCGTCAAAACCGGGGTCAAGGCCACCGGGGCGGTCATTGGCGCGGTGATTCCTGATTGAGCTGGCTTGTTCCTGCGGCGGTAGCGGGTAGACAATAGCGCCTATGACCCTCACCGAACTCAAATACATCGTGGCCGTGGCCCGCGAGCGGCACTTTGGCAAAGCGGCCGAAGCCTGCTTCGTGTCGCAGCCCACGCTGTCGGTGGCCATCAAGAAGCTGGAAGAAGAGCTGGACGTGAAGCTCTTCGAGCGCAGCGCCAACGAGGTCACCATCACCCCGCTGGGCGAGGAAATCGTGCGCCAGGCGCAAAGCGTGCTGGAGCAGGCCGCCGCCATCAAGGAAATTGCCCAGCGCGGCAAAGATCCGCTGGGCGGCGCGCTGCGCCTGGGCATCATCTACACCATCGCGCCCTACCTGCTGCCCGACCTGGTGCGCCAAGTCATCAGCCGCACGCCGCAGATGCCGCTGATGCTGCAAGAGAACTTCACCGTCAAGCTGCTGGAAATGCTGCGCATGGGCGAGATCGACTGCGCCATCATGGCCGAGCCCTTTCCCGATACCGGGCTGGCCGTGGCCGCGCTGTACGACGAGCCTTTCATGGTCGCCGTGCCCACCCACCATCCGCTGGCCATGCAGACCAGTGTTACGTCCGAACAACTCAAGGCCGAGACCTTGCTGCTGCTGGGCAATGGCCACTGCTTCCGCGACCACGTGCTGGAGGTCTGCCCCGAGTTCGCCCGCTTCTCCAGCGGAGCCGAGGGCATCCGCAAGAGCTTTGAAGGCTCGTCGCTGGAAACCATCAAGCACATGGTGGCCGCCGGCATGGGCATCACCCTGGTGCCGCGCCTGAGCGTGCCCAAGTCCGCCCTGGCCGCCAAGCCCAAACGTGCCCGCAAAGACGACGAGGGCGACCTCTACGTGCGCTACCTGCCGTTCGACGGCGAGCCGCCCATGCGCCGCGTGGTGCTGGCCTGGCGGCGCAGTTTCACCCGCTACGAGGCAATAGCCGCCCTGCGCAACGCCATCTATGCCTGCGAACTGCCGGGTGTGAAGCGCTTGTCTTGAGCCTGTGGAGCCATCTGTTCCCAAGCTGCCACCGGTGCGCAATGGCTATATGCTATATAAATTATAGCTAATAGCGTATCTTTTATATGCGCTAGAAGCCTTTTTGACCATGAAATCTCTCCCTCTCTACCTGCAGCTCATCCGCTGGGACCGCCCCGCTGGCTGGCTGCTGCTGCTCTGGCCTACACTCAGCGCGCTCTGGATTGCGTCCGGCGGCTTCCCCGGCTGGCACCTGCTGGCGGTGTTCACCTTGGGCACCATCCTGATGCGCAGCGCGGGCTGCTGCCTGAACGACGTGGCCGACCGCGAATTCGACAAGCACGTCAAACGCACCGCCCAGCGCCCGGTGACCCGCGGCGCGCTGTCGGTGGGGGCCGCGCTGCGCTTTGGTGCGCTGCTGGCCCTGGCCGCGTTTGCGCTGGTGCTGACCACCAACGCCGCCACCGTGGTGTGGTCTTTCGCTGCGTTGGGCGTGGCCGTGGTGTATCCGTACGCCAAGCGCTATGTGTCCATGCCGCAGGCGGTGTTGGGCGTGGCCTTCAGCTTCGGCATCCCGATGGCCTTCGCCGCCGTGCAGGGCGGCCCGCCGTGGCAGGTGCTGTCTGCCGCCGGTTGGGCCGACTTTTCGCTGGCCCGTCTGGGTACCAGCGTGCCGCCGGTAGCCTGGGTGCTGCTGCTGGGCAACCTGTTTTGGGTATTGGCTTACGACACCGAATACGCCATGGTGGACCGCGATGACGACCTGAAGATCGGCATGAAAACCTCGGCCATCACCCTGGGCCGTTTCGACGTGGCCGGGGTTATGGCCTTCTACGCAATTTTTATGCTTATATGGGTGTTGGCCCTTATTCCGTATGCGCTTGGTGCTATTTTTTACGTAGCAATTGGTGTGGCGGCTCTGCAAGCCCTGTGGCACTGGACCCTGGTCCGCCACCGGGGCCGCGACGGCTGCTTCAAAGCCTTTCGGCTGAACCACTGGGTGGGTTGCGCGGTGTTTGTCGGCGTGGCCGGGAGCTACGCGCTGGGCTGAGCGCCAATGGTGGGGTGGCTCACGGCAGCTCAGCCAGTTTCTTATCGAAAATAGCGATCCACGTGCCGGCAGACACCGGCAAACGCGCGGCGGCTTGCAGGGCTTGCAGTGTGGCCAAGGCCCGGCTAAGCGCGGCACGCCGCTCCAGGGTGGAAAAGCCCTCGTACAGGCCGTTCAGTTTCCAGATGGATACGACCACATCCAGTTGCCACTCGGTGTTCAGCGGATCGCTGGCGGCCAGCTTCTCGGACATGGCCAGGCTTGCCTGGTAGCTGCCGAGCGCCGTCGCCGGGTCCCCCAGGGCCATCTGGATGTCGCCTATCCGGTTGTAGCCCACCGACAGATCCCGCTGCTAGCGGGTATTGCGCGGATCGCCGGCCGCCAGTTTTTCGCCGATGGCCACACTGGCCTGGTAGCTGCTGAGGGCGGCCGTGGTGTCCCCCAGGGCCGCTTGGCTGTGGCCCATCCTTTCGTAGGCCAAGGACAGGTCGCGTTGCCACAGGCTGTTGTGCGGATCGCTGGTGGCCAGCCGGTCGCGGATGGCCCAGCCCGCCCGGTAGCTGCTGAGTGCGGCCGCGGTGTTTCCTTGGGCTATTTGGCTGTCACCCATCTTGATAGCACCCACGGACAGGTCACGCTGCCACAGGCTGTTGCGTGGATCGCTGGCGGCCAGTGTCCCGGCTATCGCCTGGCCCGTGCGGTAGCTGGCGAGCGCGGCTGCCGTGTCCCCCTGGGCCAGTTGGCTGTCGCCTAGCTTGTTGTAGCCCACCGACAGGTCGCGCTGCCACAGGCTGTTGCGCGGGTCGCTGGCGGCCAGTTTTTGGTGGATGGCCAGGCCTGCCTGGTAATTGCCGAGCGCGGCCGCAGCATTGCCCTGGGCCGTTTGGGTGTCGCCGATCTTGCTGTAAGCCACGGCCAGGTCGCGCTGCCACTCGGTATCCAGGGGGTTGCTGGCGGCCAGTTTTTGGCCGATGGCCAGGCCGGCCTGGTAGCTGCCGAGCGCCGCCGCGGTGTTGTCCTGGGCGGTGTAGGTGTCGCCGAGGAGGCTGTAGCCCACAGCCAGGTCGCGCTGCCATTGGGTGTTGCGCGGACCGCTGGCGGCCAGCTTGTCGATCACGGCCAGACCCGCCTGGTAGCTGCCGAGTGCCGCCGCGCTGTTACCTTGTGCCGCCTGGGTGTCGCCGACCTTGTTGTGCACCACGTACAGGTCGCGCTGCCACTGCGTGTTGTGCGGATCGCTGGCGGCCAGCTTGTCGATCACGGCCAGGCCCGCCCGGTAACTGCTGAGCGCGGCTGCAGTGTCGCCCTGGGCGGTCTGGGTGTCGCCGATCTTGTTGTAACCCACGGACAAGTTGCGCTGCCATTCCAGGTTGCCAGGCAAGGATGCCAATGCCTGGGTGGCGATTTCCCGCATGCGCTGGTAGTAGGCCATGGCGCTTTCGCTGCGCCCCACGGCGGTTGCCAGGTCGCCTGCATCCCACAGCGTGGTGAAGTCGCCGGGCTCTGCGGCCAGCGATTTTTCCAGCGCAGCCAGCGCTGCGGCTACATCCTGGGTCCGCAGCAGGGCGGCTTGTTGGCGGTACAGCGCGGCCGACGAGGTTGCCGCTGCCGCGGCTTCACGGCCCAGTACCGCCACGGCAGCGCTCACGTCGCCTTGGGCCAGCAGCTTGGCGGCGCGTTGGTCGGCGGATGGGGCACCCGGCTGCGCGGCTACTTTGTTGATGGTTTGCACGGCGGCGATCAATTGCTTGATTTGCCGCGCCTGGGCTTCACGGTCGGCCTCCAACTTGCGCAGACGCTGGTCTTGCTGCTGGGTGGTTTGCTCTGTTTTGCTGGACTTGTCGATCAATGCCTGTACGGTGGCGGCAGTTTTGGTATCGCAGTAGTTGTTCACTGTGACCTGCGCGTTGCCCGCCGCATTGATGGCGACACCGCACTGGCCTGGGGCGTTGGCGGTTTGTTCGGCTGCCCCCGCTCCCGCCATCGCCGCGCAGGCCAGGGTGACGCAGGCTGCGCAACGGGCGAATGTCATGGGCTGGGAGGCTTGTTCTGCGGGACTACAACACGCGCCGAACCGGTGGCGTTGATGGCCACCCCGCCGTTCGCAGTGGCCTGCTGGACGATGGCGGCGGGTGCCTGTACTGTAGGTGAGGGTGTGGTTGGTGGCTTGGGGACCAGCACGTCTTTCCACAGAAAGCCAATGCCCCCGGCCAAAGCCACCAGCACCGCGAGATTTTGCGGCTGGCTGATAAACGCCCAAAGCTTCTTCATGGCCCCACCTCCGTGGTTCAAACGGTCCACACAAACCCACCTTTTTCACTATAGCGAACCCTGGCGGGCTGTGCGGCACAAATATCCGCCATTTATCAGCGATTTGAAGGATGGGCGCTACCGCTTGGCCGGGGCTTTCGGCTGAGCCTTGGGCTTCTTAGGCTTAGGCTCGGGCAACGCTCCCGCCGTGGCCTGCACCAGTTGGCACAGCCACGTGGCATTTTCCCACTGGTCGGCGGTGACACACCAGTGCGGTCTGGCACCGGGGTAGGGCAAGCCTTCCACGGGCTGGGGCATCACGGTTTTGCCCGCGTCGGTGGGCTTTAAAAACAGCTGGTTGTCGCATACAAATCCCACGGGCTTGCCCGCCAGGTACAGGCAGTATTCGCCAAACATGCGGCGTACCGACGCGTTGCCGGTGGCGGCCAATTGGTCGAGCAAAAATTCTGCGGTGCTGGGGTGGGTGGACATGTTCATTCCTGTGTGGGTGCAGTGTCGCCCAGTTCCATGCGCCGCTTGGCACGCCACTGCTGCGGCGTGGCCCCAAACTGCTGGCGGAAGGTCTGGATGAAATAGCTGGGGGTGGTGAAGCCACAGGCCCAGGCCACTTCTTTGCCCGCCATGTCGGTCTCGGCCAGCAGGTGGGCGGCGCGGTCCATGCGCTGGCGGTTGATGTGGGCGATCAGGTGGCCGCCGGTGGTCTGGCTGAACACGTGGGACAAATATTCGGGCGTGCACCCGGCCTGCGCGGCCAGGGCGGTGACGTTCAGGGCGTGGTCGCCTAGCTGGTTGTTGACCCACATGCGCACGCGGGCCACCAGCGGCGGTTCGGGCTGGGTGCGGGGCGCGGCATCGTCCAGCACCCGCAGCACGCCTGCGCAGGCACTGGCCAGCAGAGCGCGCACCTGCAAGCGGGCCTCGGCATCGTCCACCTCGTTGCCCAATGCGGCGGCATCGGCCAGCCAGTCGTGGATGCGGGCGGCGTGCGGGTGCTGGCGCGACTCCAGGTGGTCGATGCTGGGGCGGCCCGGCGTGGTCTCGCTGGCAAGGTGGCAGGTGAGGGCGGTGCCATCGGCGTAGACCACGATGTTGCTAAAGCCCGTACCCACGGTGGCCTCGGCATGCAGCATGCGCGGCGGCATCAGCATGGCCTCGCCTGCGTGCAACTCCAAAGGGCCGTGCGGCAGGGTGAAGCAGGTGCTGCCGCTGGTTTGCAAGAACAGCTCGGGCACCAGGTGGAAGTGGCCTTCGCCGCGCAGATCGCTCACCCGCTGCCCGCCGCAGGGGCGTACCGGCAGGCTGTCGGCCAGCAACCCGGCCATGCTGTGGCGCAGTTGCTGGCGCATCCACCGGGCTTTGTCGGCGCTGTTGCGGGCGGTTTCGGCTTCCAGGGCTTGCAGGCCCCGGCGCTCTGGTTTTTGTTGCATAGGTTTGCCATTAAAACCAGAGTTCCGGTGCAACGCCATAGGCAGAACTCCGTATTTACCCTTGGGTGCGGCTTGTTACCCATCCAGGTTTTGTGGCATAGCTTGCAGTTTTTTGGCAGTGGATTCGCTGGTGGCAACCGGGCGTGGCTCCTAAACTTTCCCTCACACAACAACCCTAGACAAGGAAGCAGCAATGGCCCAGCCGTGGTGGAAAAGCAGCGTCGCGTACCAGATCTACCCGCGCAGTTTTTGCGACAGCAATGGCGATGGCGTGGGCGACCTGCCCGGCATCACCAGCAAGCTGGACTACCTGCACACGCTGGGCATTGACGTGGTGTGGTTGTCGCCCGTTTACCAGTCGCCCAACGACGACGGTGGCTACGACATCAGCGACTACCGCGCCATCGCGCCCGAATACGGCAGCATGGCCGACTTTGACCAGATGCTGGCGCAGATGCACCAGCGTGGCATCCGGCTGATGATGGACCTGGTGGTGAACCACACCTCGGACGAGCACGCCTGGTTCACCGAGGCCTGCCAATCCAAAGACAACCCCTACCGCAATTACTACATCTGGCGCGACCCTGCCGCCGATGGTGGGCCGCCCAACAACTGGGAAGCCGCGTTTTCGGGCTCGGCCTGGGCGTTCCATGCGCCCTCCGGCCAGTACTACCTGCACATGTTCTCCAAAAAGCAGCCCGAGCTGAATTGGGAGAACCCCCAGGTGCGCGCCGAAGTGCATGGTCTGATGCGCTTCTGGCTGGACAAGGGCGTGGACGGCTTCCGCATGGACGTGATCAACATGGTGTCCAAAACCTACGCGGCCGACGGCAGCCTGGCCAACGCCCCGGTGGTGCGCCCCGGCTTCTTGCAGCCCGCGTTCACCCTGGTCACCAACGGCCCGCGCCTGGTGGAATACCTGCAGGAAATGCGGCGCGAAGTACTGGACCAATTTGATACCGTCACCGTGGGCGAGGCGCCTTGCGCCACGCTGCGCCAGGGCGTGGAAATCACCCACCCCGACACCGGTGCTTTGAGTATGTTGTTCCAGTTCGAGCACATGGATCTGGACTCTGTGCCCGGCCATGGCGAGGGCAAATGGGCGCTGCAAAAGCTGCAACTGGGGGACCTCAAAACCAGTCTGTCGCGTTGGCAAGACGGCCTGGCGGGCCGGGGCTGGAACAGCCTGTACCTGAGCAACCACGACCAGCCCCGGCCCGTGTCCCGCTTCGGCGACGATGGCGCGTACCGCGTGGCATCCGCCAAGATGCTGGCCACGCTGCTGCACGGCATGCAGGGCACGCCCTACGTGTACCAGGGCGAAGAGCTGGGCATGACCAACAAGCCTTATGCGTCGGTGGACGACTGCTACGACCTGGAGTCGCGCAACATGTTCCGCACCGCCACGCAAGAGCGCGGCATCGCCCCCGAGGTGGCCCTGCAGGCCATCCGCACCAAGGGCCGCGACAACGCCCGCACGCCCATGCAGTGGAACGCGGCCGCCCACGCCGGCTTCACCACCGGCACGCCCTGGCAACCGGCGAATCCCAACTACCCCGCCATCCACAGCGAGGCGGCGCTGGCCGATGCGGACTCGGTCTTTCACTACTACCGCGCCCTGATTGCCTTGCGCAAGGCGCACCCGGTGCTGGTGGAAGGTGCCTACCAGTTGCTGCTGCCCGAGCACCCCGAGATTTACGCCTACCTGCGCACCCTGGGCAACATGGGCGAAGAGCGCTGGCTGGTGGTGTGCAACTTTTACGGCGGTACGCCGGTGCTGGAGGTTCCGTACCGCGCGGCGCAGCGGGTGATCGGCAACTACCCGGAAGCGGGCAGCGATCTAAAGAACATGGTTTTGCGGCCTTTTGAAGCCGCAATCTTTCGGTTGGAGTGAGTGGTTTTATAACTTTCAGGAGACAAAAATGAAGATACAGAAAATGGTTTGGATGGGCGCTTTTGCGCTTGGCGCGGCCAGCGTGCAGGCGGCGGGCGTGACGCTCACCATGTCGTGCAGCTCCAGCGAGCAGGATGTGCAGTACTGCAAAAAAATTGCCGCCGAGTGGGGCGCCAAAACCGGCAACACGCTGGAGCTGCTGAGCATCCCCTCGTCGTCCAGCGACATCTTGGGCCTGTTTCGCCAGATGCTGGCTGCCAAGTCCGACAAGCTCGACGTCATGCAGATCGACGTGGTCTGGCCCGGCATTTTGAAAGACCAGTTGCTCGACCTCAAGCCCTACACCAAGGGCATAGAAAAGAACCACTTTCCCGCCATGGTGGCCAACAACACGGTCAACGGCAAGCTGCTGGCCATGCCCTGGTTAACCGACGCGGGCGTGATGTTCTACCGCAAGGACCTGCTGGCCAAGTACGGCGAGAAGCCGCCCACCACCTGGGCCGAGCTCACTACCACCGCTAAAAAGGTGATGGATGCCGAGCGCAAGGCAGGCAACGCCGCCATGCAGGGCTTTGTGTTCCAGGCCCGGGCCTACGAGGGCCTGACTTGCACCGGGCTGGAATGGGTGGCCAGCTTTGGCGGCGGCACCATCATCGACCGCGAGGGCAAGACCACCATCAACAACCCCCAGGCCGCCAAGGCGCTGGACATGGCTGCGGGCTGGATCGGCACCATCGCCCCCACCGGCGTGCTCAACTACGCCGAGGAAGAAGCCCGGGGCGTGTTCCAGAACGGCAATGCGGTCTTCATGCGCAACTGGCCCTACGCCTGGGCGCTGGGCAACGGTGCCGACAGCGGCATCAAGGGCAAGATCGGCGTGATGACCATGCCCAAGGGCGACGGTGCCAGCAGCATCGGGGCGGCCGCGCTGGGCGGCTGGCAAATGGCGGTCAGCAAGTATTCCAAATACCCCAAGGAAGCGGCAGACCTGGTGCTCTACATGACCAGCGAGGCGGTGCAAAAAGAGCGCTCCATTGCCCTTGCCTCCAACCCCACCATCCCCGCGCTGTACCAGGACAAAGACATCCTGGCCGCCAACCCGTTCTATGGTGATTTGTTCGAGACGCTCAAAGTCGCCATCCCCCGCCCGGCCACCGTCACCGGGCTCAAGTACAACGAAGTATCCGCCGCGTTCTGGAACGCTACCCACGAGGTGCTGTCCGGCAAGGCGACGGGCACCGAGAGCGTGAAGAAGCTGGCGGGCAAGATCGATGCCATCCGGCGCGGGCCGAGCTGGTAAGCGGCTGATTGTGGGTTGCTATGGATTTATGGCATTTTTTGTACCACTAAAAGTGCCATAAGCGCAGATGGAATCTACGCAGTACGCTATCTATAAATAGACATTAAGTACGAAAAAAAGCCTCTGTGCATAGTTTGGTATGCGCAGAGGCTTTGGCTTGTGGCGGCGTGGGCCGCCCTACAAGGTTCAGTCGTTGGTGTCGGTCGAGAAGGTGCGCACGGTGCTGAAGGCATTGGCCACGCCGGGCACGGTGCTGGCCACATAACGGGCCTTGGCTTCTTCTTGCGGGCCTTGTGCCCAGCCGTGCAGGGTCACGGTGCCGTTGCTGGCGGTGACGGTCACGTCTTTGGCATCGCTACCCAGCGAGGTGCTGAGGGCGGATTGCACCGAGTTGGCCAGATCGGCATCGTTGCTAGCAGCGTGGGCGGGAAGGAAAGCGCCAGCGGTCAGGGCGAACAGAGCGGAAGCAGCGATGCGGTTGAAAGTGCGTGTCATGGTGGAATCCTTTGGGTTGTTACACCAACATTGGTGCCATGAAGTGATCTTCCCAAGCGACCACGACCTTTGTGTGTCGGCAACCTGCAGGCTGTGTTGCAACTGCAATCTAGGGTGAAACCCTAGGATATGTAGATTACTATTATATTTATAGCTAAATGCGTAGCATTTATATGCGCTAGAGCCCTAAAAAGCTCAAAATATTGAGATCCCGTGCAGAGGGGGCGATGCACTTGCACCCAACACCCATTCGCATAGACCTCTGCCAGCTCAGTACTTACCCGCAACTGGCCCCTAAATACCGTACGGTGTCGCAATTTGGCTAGTGCTGCGTCGGTATTGTTCCAAGATGCTTGTCTGCCTGCGTCTTTTTCGGGGCGGGTAAATCCAGGCATGCAGTCCATGCTTGACCAAAATTTCAATGGCAAACCAGGAGACAAACCCCATGTCAAGCAACCGAGGTGTCGTATACGTAGGCCACGGCCAGGTCGAGGTGCAATCCATCCCCTTCCCCAAACTCGTCAATCCGCTGGGCCAGGCCGCCGAGCACGGGGTGATTCTGCGGGTGCTGACCACCAACATCTGCGGCTCCGACCAGCACATGGTGCGGGGCCGGACCACCGCGCTGTCCGGCTTGGTGCTGGGCCATGAAATCACCGGCGAAGTGCTGGAGGTGGGCCGCGATGTGGAAACCCTGAAAAAGGGCGACATCGTGTCGGTGCCGTTCAACGTGGCCTGTGGCCGCTGCCGCACCTGCAAGGAGCAGCACACCGGCGTGTGCCTCAGCGTGAACCCGTCGCGCGCAGGCGGTGCCTACGGCTATGTGGACATGGGCGGCTGGATTGGTGGCCAGGCCGAGTTTGTGATGGTGCCGTACGCCGACTTCAACCTGCTGAAGTTCCCTGACCGCGACCGCGCGATGGAAAAAATCCGCGACCTGACCTGCCTGTCCGACATCCTGCCCACCGGCTACCACGGCGCGGTGACCGCCGGTGTGGGCCCGGGCAGCACGGTTTACGTGGCCGGTGCCGGTCCCGTCGGTTTGGCGGCAGCCGCTTCGGCGCGCCTGCTGGGCGCGGCGGTGGTGATCGTGGGCGACGTGAACCCGGTGCGCCTGGAGCATGCGCGCAAGGTGGGTTTTGAAACGGTGGACTTGTCGCAAGACGTGGGCCTGGCCGACCAGATTGCCGCCATTCTGGGCACGCCCGAGGTCGACAGCGCCATTGACGCGGTAGGCTTTGAAGCCCGTGGCCACGGCCATGCAGGTTCGCAAGGCGAAGCACCCGCCACGGTGCTGAATTCGCTGATGGAAATCACCCGCGCTGCGGGCAAGATCGGCATCCCCGGCCTGTATGTGACGGACGATCCGGGCGGTGTGGACAAAGCCGCCAAGAGCGGTGCTTTGAGCCTGCGCTTCGGCCTGGGCTGGGCCAAGTCGCACAGCTTTCACACCGGCCAAACCCCGGTGATGAAGTACAACCGGGCGCTGATGCAGGCGATTTTGTGGGACCGCATCCACATCGCCGACATCGTGGGCGTGCAGGTCATCACCCTGGACCAGGCCCCCAGCGGCTACGCCGAGTTCGATGCCGGTGTGCCGAAGAAGTTTGTCATCGACCCGCACGGGCAATTGGCTACGGCGTAAATCGCTGGCTACTAAATGCTACACATTCAGTAGCTGCTAGCGCATATTGCATATGCGCTAGCAGCCTAAAAGACATAAATTTCTACTGGCTTCGCATTGGCTTATTGCGCCATCTTGGCATCCGCTAGCGACTTCTGCATGGTGGCTTGCATTTTCTTGGCCATCGCCAGTATCCGAGGTTGCAGCTCCTCCATGGTTTTTTGCATCACCACGGGCATCTTGTTCACGAAGGCCTCACCGGCAGTGCTGCGGTAGAAGGCGTTCAAACCTTCCACTTCTTCCTGCGTCAGGCTTTGCTGGTAGATGCGGGTGTACATGGGTTTGAGGCTGGCCCAGGTGAGCTCCTCTTTGGCGGCTGCCACAAATTGCTTGGGGGCATCGACCAATACGCGCTGCTGCTCTGGGGTGGGCGTTTTGCCTTCCAGGCCTTGCGCCATGGCCTGGCGCATATTTCCCTCCATTTGCGCAAACATGGAGTCCAGCATGGCTTCGGACTTGGTGAGCGTGAGCAAGGTGTCGATGGAGGCTTCCGTCGGCGTCGCCGCGTGGGTCCCCACAATGCAAGAGAACAGAAGCAAGCTGATAGTCGTTTTACGCATGGTGTGCAGTGCTGGGCTGGAAAGAGGGCCAAAGCCCTTCATGGGGTCAGTCGCCGAACTCGTCGCCCAGCTCGCGGGCACGGTGTTTCGCCGCATGCACGGCGCGCATGATGATGTTCTTGATACCGTCTTGCTCCATCGAGGTGATGGCCGCGTAGGTGGTGCCGCCTTTGGAGGTGACGCGCTGGCGCAGGATCTCGGGGGGCTCTTTCGACTGGCGGGCAAGGGCGGACGCGCCGACAAACGTGCCCACCGCCAGCTTATGCGCCTGGTCGCGGCCCAGGCCCATGTCGGCCCCGGCCTGGGTCATGGCTTCGATGAACAAAAACACGTAGGCCGGGCCGGAGCCCGACAGGGCCGTGACGGCATCCAACTGCACTTCTTCGTCCACCCACAGGGTTTCACCGGTGGCGGCCAGCACCTTTTCAACCAGCTTGCGGTCGGGCTCGGACACGGCGGGCCGGGCGAACAGCGCCGTCATGCCCTTGCCGATCAGCGCTGGGGTGTTGGGCATGGCGCGCACGATGCGTTCTGTGCCCAGCCAGTGGGCAATGCTGTCGCTGCGGATACCCGCGGCCACGCTCAGGTGCAGCGCGGTCTTGGTGTAGAAGCGGGTCTGCAGGGCGGCATCTTTGAACATCTGCGGCTTCACGGCCCACACCACGGTGCGCGCCTGGTCCAGCACCGGGCCGGGCATGTCTTGGGCGGTGATCGCAAAGTCGGCCTGCAGCTTGGCACGGGCCTCGGCCCAGGGCTCGATCACCACAATGTGGTTGGCTGGCACGCCTTTTTTGACCAGCCCGCCAATGATGGCACTGGCCATGTTGCCGCCGCCAATGAAGGCGATGTGGTCGTGCGCAGCCGAGCTGCCCCGGTTGCCAAAGTCGGACAGACCCCCCGCCTGGGACGGGGTGAAGTGGGACGCGCCAAAGTTGGATGCGATGGGTCGGTTGGGTGCCATGGGAAGTCCAGAAAGTCGTGGAGTTTTAGGTGTGTGAATATGCAGCCCCAGCCTCAGACGGAACGCACGCCCCTCAGGGATACCACGGTGCCGGCTTTGCCGGACCGTAGGTATCGCCCCCTGCAAGGGGGTTGGCGAAAGACGCGTAGCGCTGCAGCCTGGGGGTGAGTCACAGTCACTTTCCGTTGATACCGAGCAGCTCGACTTCAAATTGCAGAGTCGCATTGGCCGGAATCACGCCACCCGCGCCGCGTTCGCCGTAGGCAATGGCCGGTGGGCAGGTGAGTTTGGCTTTGCCGCCAACCTTCATTTTCTGCACGCCTTCGGTCCAGCACTTGATCACGCCGTTCAATGGGAATTCAATGGGTTCGTTGCGCCTGTACGAGCTGTCGAACTCCTTGCCGTCGAGGAAGGTGCCCCGGTAATGGACTTTGACCTTGTCGGTGGCGCTGGGGCTGGCACCGGTGCCGTCTTTCAGGGAGCGGTACACCAGCCCGCTGGGGGTCACGGTGGCACCGGGTTCTTTGGCGGCGGTGGCCGCGTCGTTGGTTTGGGCCAAGGTGGTTGTGGTGAGGGTGGTTGCGAGCAGACAGAACGCGGCGGTAGACAGGGCAAATTTCACTAAAAACTTTCGGGGTAGAAGAGATGGTGAGAGTAGATGCCATCCATTATTGCGGTTTCTGGTGGGGTCTTTGTGTCTACGTCCTTAAAAAGGGGGATGGCGCAGTTACCGTATGTACTACGAGCTATATATTTAATAGCATTTAGAACATGTCTGTTGTAAAGGAAACCTCTATGTCTTCGTTCCAGTTTGACCTTGTGGTGGTGGGTGGCGGCAGTGGTGGCGTGCGCGCCGCCCGCATGGCGGCCCAGCGCGGTGCCCGCGTGGCGCTGGCCGAGGTGGGGGCTTTGGGCGGTACCTGCGTGAACGTGGGCTGCATCCCCAAAAAGCTCTACAGCTATGCCGCGGGCTATGCCGAGGCGTTTGAGGAGGCCGCAGGCTTTGGCTGGCAGGTGGGCCACCCCACATTCGACTGGGCCAAGCTCAAGGCCAACCGCGCCACCGAGATCACCCGGCTCAACGGCATTTACCGCCAGCTGCTGGTGGGCGCAGGTGTGCAGCTCATCCCCGGCTGGGCCACGCTGGTGGATGCGCACACGGTGCAGGTGGGCGAGCAAACCTACACCGCCGAAAACATCCTGCTGGCCACCGGCGGCACGCCCAGCGTGCCCGGCATTGCGGGGGGCGAGCACGCCGTGGTGTCGGACGCGATGTTTGATCTGGACCCGTTTCCCCAGCGCCTGCTGGTGGTGGGTGGCGGCTACATCGCCTGTGAATTTGCCAGTATCTTCAACGGCCTGGGTTCCAAAGTCACCCAGGTCTACCGGGGCACGCAGGTGCTGCGCGGATTTGACATGGACGTGCGTAACTTTTTGGCCCAGGAGGTGCGCAAGGCCGGGGTCGATCTGCGGCTGGAGGCCGATGTGGCCAGCATCCTGCACACCCCCGCCGGGCTGGAGGTGCGGCTGGTCAGCGGTGACACCCTGACGGTAGACCAGGTGCTGTACGCGATTGGCCGGGTGCCGAATGTGCAGGGCCTGGGCCTGGAGGCGGCAGGCGTGGCGCAAGGCAAAGACGGCGCCATCGAGGTCAATGCCCACTACCAGACCTCGGTGCCCAGCATCTACGCGCTGGGCGACGTGACCGCGCGCATCCAGCTCACCCCGGTGGCGCTGGGCGAGGCGATGGTGCTGGTCGACCACTTGCTGGGCCCCAAAACCGGCAAGGCCGCGCGGCAGATGGACTACGACCTCATTCCCACCGCTGTATTTACCCACCCCAATATCGGTACCGTGGGCCTGTCGGAGGAGGCCGCCCGCAAACAGTTTGGCCAGGTCAGCATCTACCGCAGCGAGTTCAAGGCCCTGCGCCACACGCTGAGCGGCAGCACCGAGCGCACGCTGATGAAGCTGGTGGTCGACGACGCGAGCGACCGCGTGGTCGGCCTGCACATGGTGGGTGCCGATGCGGGCGAGGTGGTGCAAGGTTTTGCCGTGGCCATGAAGGCCGGTGCCACTAAGGCGGTGTTTGACAGCACCATCGGCATCCACCCCACGGCGGCCGAAGAATTCGTCACCATGCGTGAACCCACTGCACAATAGGTCCATGCCCTACCTACCCGCCTTCATTGCCCCCACCCGCTTCACCGACCCGGTTGCCGCTCTGGCGCAAGTTCGCCTGATTTATGACCAGCAGATCGAGCATTTGCGGCTTGCCATGCAGCGTTTTGTGGCGGGCGAAACCCTGCCCGGCCATGTGCGGGCCTGCTACCCGTTTGTGCGCCTGCACACGGAGACGGTGGCCCGCGCTGCCGAGCTGGAAGGCGCGCACCTGAGCTACGGCTTTGTGGCCGGGCCTGGCCGCTTTGAAACCACGCTGACCCGGCCCGATTTATTCAACGGCTACCTGCTGGAGCAGTTCCGCCTGCTGCTGCAAAACCACCAGGTCGAGCTGGAAATTGGCACCAGCGCGCTGCCTATTCCCGTGCACTTCTCGTTTGCCGAACACGACCACGTCGAAGGCCAGATGGATGCCAGCCGCCGCATGCTGATGCGCGATGTGTTCGACCTGCCCGACCTGGCCGCCATGGACGACGGCATTGCCAACGGCACCTACGAGCCCCGCCCTGGCGACCCGCAGCCGCTGGCGCTGTTTACCGCGCCGCGGGTGGACTATTCGCTGCACCGCCTGCGCCACTACACCGGCACCGGGCCCGAGCATTTCCAGAACTTTGTGCTGTTCACCAACTACCAGTTCTACATCGACGAATTTGTGCGCATGGGACACGCCGCCATGGCCGACCCGGCCAGCGAATACTGCGCCTTTGTCGAGCCCGGCAACGTCATCACCCGCCGCATCGGTCTGCCCGCCGAGCCGCGCGATGCCCTGGGAGCCGCGCCGCCGCGCCTGCCGCAAATGCCCGCCTACCACCTGGTGCGCTCCGACAACGCGGGCATCACCATGGTCAATATCGGCGTGGGCCCGGCCAATGCCAAGAACATCACCGACCATATCGCCGTGCTGCGCCCGCATGCCTGGATCATGGTCGGCCACTGCGCGGGCCTGCGCAACAGCCAGCAACTGGGCGACTACGTGCTGGCGCACGGCTATGTGCGCGAAGACCATGTGCTGGACGAAGAGCTGCCGCTGTGGGTGCCGATTCCGGCGCTGGCCGAAATCCAGATGGCGCTGGAGCAGGCCGTAGCCGATGTCACCCAGGTGCAGGGAGCCGCGCTGAAGAACATCATGCGCACCGGCACCGTGGCCAGCACCGACAACCGCAACTGGGAACTGCTGCCCAATAACCAGCCGCAGCGCCGCTTCAGCCAGAGCCGCGCGGTGGCGCTGGACATGGAAAGCGCCACCATCGCCGCCAACGGCTTCCGCTTCCGGGTACCTTACGGCACGCTGCTGTGCGTCAGCGACAAACCGCTGCACGGCGAAATCAAGCTGCCCGGTATGGCCAACCATTTCTACCGCGAACGGGTGGACCAGCACCTGCGCATCGGCATCCGCGCGATTGAATTGTTGCGCGCCCAGGGCATCAACCAACTGCACAGCCGTAAATTGCGCAGCTTTGCCGAAGTGGCGTTCCAATAACGCAGATGTCTGTTTCCATGTTGCTCGACCTGCCGACCCTGCTGGTGATCGCCACCGTCCATGTGGGTGTGGTGTCGCTGGCCCTGCTGGCCATCATCGGCACCGGGGCCAGCGCCGCCACCCGCTGTGTCCAAATCGGCTTGCTGGCCCTGCTGCTGGGGGGTGTTGCCGCCCTTTCTGCAGATGTGCTCTGGGCCTCGGTGCTGGCCCCCCTGGCGCTGCTGTTTTTCGGCCTGGGGCTGTGGCTGCTGCACCGGGCTCTGGGCAGTTGGCTGGGCCACCGCACGCGCCCACCCAAAAACCGCAAACGCCCTCGCAAGGCCGTGCGCACCGGTGTGTTTGATGGGCTGGACTACCGCAGGAGCGAGCGCTGGCTGCGCGCCTTGCTGGTGGCTGCGCCGCTGGGCTACGCTCTGGCGGGCTTGCTGGGTTCGGCCAGCCCGGCCTTCCAGTGGGGCTGGTCCCACCTGTGCCTGGCGGCCATGCTGGTGCTGGTCGCGGCGGCCACCCTGTTCCCGCTGCGGCACATGGGCCGGGCCTGGCGCTGGGTGCTGTGCGCCTGTCTGGTGGCGGTGGCGGTGGTGCTGCTGGTGCGCGGGCTGGTGGGCGTGTGGGGCGATGCCGCCCTGTTGCGCCTACCGGATCTGGCCATGGCTTTGGCGGTGAATCTGGCCTTTGTGACGGGCATGGTGGCCCTGCTGGCGGCCTGGCGTGACGAGGCCAAAGCCCGTTTGCACAACCTGGCCATGACCGACGGGCTGACCGGCCTGCTGAACCGCCGCGGCTGGCTGGAGCGCGCCGAGGGCATGTTCGCCAACGCCATGCGCTACCAGCAGCCGCTGACCCTGATGATGCTGGACATCGACCACTTCAAGCGCGTCAACGACACCTATGGCCACGAAGTGGGCGACACCGCCCTGAAGCTGTTTGCCCGCCTGCTGCGCGAGAGCCGCCGCACCGGCGATTTGGTCGGCCGCCTGGGCGGCGAAGAGTTTTGCATCGTGCTGGCCAACACCCACCGCTCGGCCAGTATCGGCTTTGACCTGCGCCTGCGCACCATGCTGCACCAGACGGCCGAAAAAGAACTGGGCTTTCCGCTGGACTACAGCGCCGGTGTGGGCGTACTCAAAGACGGCGACTCCACCCTGTCCGGCCTGATCGCCCGCGCCGATGCCGCCCTGTACGAGGCCAAGAAGGCTGGCCGTGGGCAGCTGGTGCAGTCGGATGGCGGGGCGGGTCTGACAGTGATTTAGTCGGTGTGCAGCAGCCCGTGCAACTGCGCGTACTGCAGCAGCATGATCGTCTTGCCGTCGCAGATGCGCCCGTCGGCCACCATCTCCAGGGCCTGCGCAAAGGGCAGCTCCAGCACCTCGATGTCTTCGCCCTCGTGGTGCTCGCCGCCCCCCATCGACACCCTGTCGGCGGCGGTGTAGGCCCCGACAAAGAAAAACACCCTTTCCGTCACCGAGCCGGGGCTCATGTAGACCTCGAAAATCTTGCGCACGTTGTCGATGCGAAAGCCGGTTTCCTCCTCCACCTCGCGGCGGATGCAGGTGGCCGGGTCGTCCTGGTCCAGCAGGCCGGCGCAGGCCTCGACCAGCTGCCCGGTGGGGTTGCCGTTCACATAAGTGGGGAAGCGGAACTGCCGCGTCAGCACCACCGTGCCCTGGGCGGCGTTGTACAGCAGGATGGTGGCACCGTTGCCCCGGTCGTAGGTTTCGCGGCTCTGGCGCTGCCAGCTGCCGTCGCGACGGCGCAGCTCGAAGGTGGTTTTTTTCAGCAGATACCAGTCGTTCGACAAAAGCTTTTCTTCAACGATACGGATGCTGTCTAGGGCGTGCATGGGGGCTCCGGTGGTAGTGGCGAAAGTTTAGCCCAAGCATGCAGTTTCATGCAACTTCAATGAAAATCGTGCAAAAATCTTGGCCATGCTGACCCAACAACGTAAACACCTTCTGCTCGACACCCTGCGCCGCGACGGCCGCATCGTGGCTGCCGACCTCAGCGCTGCTTTAGGCCTGTCGGAAGACACTATCCGCCGCGACCTGCGTGCGCTGGCCGCCCAGGGGCTGCTGCAGCGGGTGCACGGCGGGGCCCTGCCTGCGTCGCCCGCCGTGGCCAACTTTGCCGCGCGCAGCCAGTTGCAGATGCCGGGCAAGCAGGCGATTGCCGCTGCCGCTGCGGCCATGGTGCAGCCCGGCCAGGTGGTGTTCATCGACGGCGGCACCACTTGCCAGCAGCTGGCGTTGCGCTTGCCGCCCACCCTGCAAGCCACCGTGGTCACGCACAGCCCGACCATCGCCCTGGCCCTGGTGGAGCATCCGCGCATCGAGGTGCAACTGGTGGGCGGGCGCTTGTTCAAGCACTCGGTGGTGGCGGTGGGCGCGGCGGCGGTGGACGCCATTGGCCGGGTGCGCGCCGACCTGTACTTCATGGGCGTGACCGGCATCAGCGCCCGTGTGGGCCTGAGCACCGGCGACATGGAAGAGGCCCATGTGAAGCGCGCGCTGATGGCCCAGTCCGCCGAGACCTGGGTGCTGGCTTCAGCAGAAAAACTGCACGCCGCCTCGCCCTACGTGATCGCCCCCTGCACGGATGCCACCGGGCTGGTGGTGGAGCCGGGCACCACCGATCTGGAGGTGGCGGCGCTGACGGCGCTGGGGCTGGCGCTGGTGCGCGGGTAGCGGGGGCTTAGTAGGACTTTTTCACCGGCTCCTGCCCCAGCAAAGCCGCCTTCAGGCCGTAATCCGCCGGGCTGCTGCCCACCCAGATGTTCAGCACCATGGCAAAAAACTCGGCATCGCCCACCGGGCTGCCCTGGGGCTGGCCGCCAATGAAGAACAGCGTGCCCTGGCCGGGGATGAACTGCATGGCAAAGGTGTCGCCGGGGCTGAGCTTGCTGCGGGCCGAGAAGATTTCGACCAGGCGATTGGACGACACGGTGTGCTTCAGCGTCAGCTCTTTGGGGGAGTTGGCCGACAGGCCCTTGATGAAGGCCAGGCCCAGGTCGGTGCCCGGGATATCGCGCAGGGCGGTGAAGCTCAGCAGCTTGGGGCCGGGCAGCGCCAGCAGCTCTTCGGGTGTGCTGACCTTGCGCGGCGTGTACAGGGCCATGTCGTAGACCTTGAACACCGCCCGGAAGCGGGTGCCCGCGCCGTTGAGCAGCAGGGGCGCGCCCAGGACTTGGGCTTCGGCGGCAAACGGGGTGGCAGGCGTGGCCTGGGCGGGCAGGGCCAGCAGGCTGGCGGCCACGGTTATTTCCAAAACCAGGGCCACGATGGCAGGCAACTTGGCGCAAATAAGTCGGGTCATCGGGGGGTGTCTCTCGTAAAACAGGGGCTGCCTCAAGCTTACCGGATCGGCCCAAATTGTCATCCCTATTTTTAATGAAATTTAAGCCTCTGGCGCATATGCTACCTGCGCAAAATGCTATGAATTTAATAGCTTTTAAGCCCGGCCGTCTCGGCGCTCTGCTGCAGCTCGGCACGCATGCGTGGCAGGTACTGCGGGTACTGGCGCTGCATAAAGTCCACCACGCCCTCGCGCACGTCGCAGCGCACGCGCCACAGCAGGTCGGCGTTGGCGGCGGTGACTTCCAGGCGGACTTGCACGCCGTGGTCGGCGGTGTCGGTCACGTCCAGCTTGCAGTGGCGGCCGTCCCAGGCAGGCGAGGCGGCGCAAATCCGCTGCGCCTCGGTGCGCAGTATCTGCATCGGCATCCCGTAGTCCACCCACACAAAAACGGTGCCGATCAGCTCGGGGTTGCGGCGCGACCAGTTCTGGAACGGGTTTTCAATGAACCATTGCAGTGGAATGATCAACCGCCGCTGGTCCCACACCCGCAGCACCACGTAGGTGCCGGTGATCTCTTCGACCCGGCCCCATTCGCCCTGCACGATCAGTACATCGTCGATGCGCAGCGGCTGGCCCAGGGCGATCTGCAGGCCCGCCACCAGGTTGCCCAGTACCGGCCGTGCGGCCATACCCACAATGATGCCGACCACCCCGGCGGACGCCAGCAGGCTGGCACCGAACTGCCGGGCCTCGGGAAAGGTCATGAGCATTGCCGCCAGCCCGGTCACCAGGATGCCGATGACCAGGGTGTTGGCCAGCACCTTGGCCTGGGTGTGCACGCGGCGGGCGTTCAGGTTGTCCACCGCCTCCAGCGGATACGAGGCAATCAGGCCCTGCACGGTGCCGCGCACCACGCGCAGCCCAAGCCAGGTCAGGCTGACGAGCAGCAGCAGCACATTGGCATGGCGCACCTCGGCAATCAGCGGAAAGTCGCGCGGCGCAATCTGCCACACCGCTTGCAGTGCGATCAGCGGCAGCACAAAGCGCGTGGGCGCGTGGCAGGCGTTGGCAATGCGCGAGGCCAAAGGCAGGCTGCGGGTGACGCGCCGCACCAGCGCGGCACCGATGGCGTGCAGCACCAGCGCCAGCACAATCGCCGCGCCCGCCGACAACAAAATACGCAGCGCCGAGTCGTCGGCCCACGCGATTAAATGGTTCACCCCCAGGCTCCACGCTGCGCGTTTGCGCCAACCCCCCTCGCATCGGTTTGCAAAAACCGATGCGACATGCAGGTGGCGAACCCAGTGGCCCGGCAAAGCCGGTTCCACGGGTTCCTGGCCTGCGAGCCGTTGTACCCGTTGCGGGTGGTTTGGTCGTTACGTTGCATGGCGCTTTACGCAGCGCGGGGCTTGACCAGCGCCGCGGCTTGCTTGGCGCGGGTGCGGGCGAGTTCCACGTCGGCATCAAAGGCCAGGGCCACGCCCATGCGGCGCTTCACAAAGCTTTCGGGCTTGCCGAACAGGCGGATGTCGGTGTTGGGCACGCGCAGCGCCTCGGCCACGCCGTCGAACACGATGCCCAGCGCATCCACACCACCGTAGATCACCGCGCTGGCACCGGGCGATTTGAGCGCGGTGTTGACCGGCAGTCCCAGGATGGCGCGGGCGTGTAGCTCGAATTCGTTTTGCCACTGGGTGCACAGCGTGACCATGCCGGTGTCGTGCGGGCGAGGGCTGACCTCGCTGAACCACACGTCGTCGCCCTTCACGAACAGCTCCACGCCGAACAAACCCAGCCCAGAGGGCTTTCCGTCAAGCCCAGCGCCCAGGTTGTCCGTGACGGCCTTGGCGATGGTCTGGGAGCGTTGCAGGGCCACCGACGGCATGGGGTGCGGCTGCCAGCTCTCCACGTAGTCGCCGCTGACCTGGATGTGGCCGATGGGGTCGCAGAAATGGGTTTCCACCGTGCCATCGGCCCCTAGGGCGCGCACCGTCAGCAGGGTGATTTCGTAGTCGAAGTCGATAAAGCCCTCGACGATGACGCGTCCGTGGCTCACGCGGCCACCGGCCATGGCGACGTCCCAGGCGGCTTGTACATCGGCCGGGCCGCTGATCTTGCTCTGGCCCTTGCCCGAGCTGCTCATCACCGGTTTGACCACGCAGGGGTAGCCGGTGGTGGTGTCAATGGCGGCCTGCAGCTCGACCAGTGAATCGCAAAACACGTAGGGGCTGGTCGGCAGGCCCAGGGTTTCGGCGGCCAGGCGGCGGATGCCTTCGCGGTCCATGGTCAGCCGGGCGGCGCGGGCGGTGGGGACCACGCGCACCGTACCCGCGGCTTCCAGCGCTTCGAGCATGGGGGTGGCGATGGCCTCGATCTCGGGCACCACCAGGTGCGGGCGCTCGGCCTCGATCAGGGTTTTGAGCTGGGCCGGGTCGCTCATGGTGATGGTGCGGGCGTGGTGGGCCACCTGCTGGCCGGGCGCGTTGGCGTAGCGGTCGACGGCAATGGTTTCCACGCCCAGGCGCTGCAGCGCAATCAGCACCTCTTTGCCCAGCTCGCCGGAGCCGAGCAGCATGACTTTGGTTGCAGAAGGGGACAAGGGGGTGCCGAAAGAGCGCATGGTGGGTACCGCGGAAAGCGTAAAGAAGGAGGACGGGAGGGTGGGAATTTACCGCATGCCCGGCATGGACTTGTGGCCCAATGGCGCGCGGTGCATCCAACCTTCCCCCAAAACACTATGAAGACAACCCACACTCTGGCCATCGCGGTGCTGTTGGCCACCGCCAGCCTGGCGGCCCAGGCGCAAATTCTGATCGGCCAGACCAGCGGCTTTACCGGTGCCGTTGCGGCGGGTGTCAAGGAGACCCTGGCCGGGGCCATGCTGTACTTGGACCGGGTCAACGCCCAGGGCGGCGTGGGCGGGCAAAAGATCGAACTGCTGTCGATGGACGACAGGTTCGAGCCCGCACTGGCCGCCGAAAACGCCCGCGAGCTGATCGAAAAAAAGAACGTGCTAGCCCTGTTTTTGACCCGTGGCACACCGCACACCGAGGCCATCATCCCTTGGCTCAACAAATACCATGTGCCCCTGGTGGCGCCGTCCACCGGGGCCATGGTGCTGCACCAGCCGGTGCAAAAGTACATCTTTAACGTGCGCGCCACTTACCAGCGCGAGGCCGAAAAAGCCATCGCCCACCAGGCCAGCATCGGCCTGTCCAAAATTGCCGTGGTCTACACCGACGACAGCTTTGGTGCAGACGGCTTGGCCGGGGCGCAAAAGGGCCTGCAAAAAGCCCGCCTGAAGGCCGTGGGCCTGTACAAGTTCGACCGCAACAAGCCGGATTTTGCGAGCCTGGTGCCGGCCATCGTGCAGGCCGGTGCGCAGTCGGTGTTGTTGGTGGCATCCAGCACCAGCGCGGTGGCCGCCATCGAGGCGCTGCGTGCTGCGGGCAGTACGGCCCAGTGTGTCACCCTGTCCAACAACGCCACTGCGGGCTTTATTGCCGCACTCGGGGGCCATGCCCGGGGCGTGATCGTCAGCCAGGTGTTTCCGCAATCCCCGTCGTACGCGCTGGTCAAGGAGTTGGCGGATGCCGCCCGCGCCAAAGGCCTGGTCGGCACCAGCCCGGCCATGCTGGAGGGCTTTACTGCCGCCAAGGTGCTGGTCGAAGGCCTGCGCCGCGCCGGTCCCCGGCCCACGCGGGAACGCTTGCAGGCGGCGCTGGAGGGCATGGACAAGTTTGACCTGGGCGGCCTGGAGATCGGCTACAGCCCCAGTGACCACACCGGGCTGGACTTTGCCGATCTGTCGATCATTGGAAGTGATGGAAAGTTTAGGCGCTAATCCCTACAGCCGCTCAGGAAGCCTTGTCCCGCTGGCGGTGGGCAATAGGGTGGACATGGAATCTTGTGGTTTGCTATTTAAATAATAGCTACTAGCGCAGGTGTTATATGCGCTAGAGGTCAATTTCATTTAAATCTACCGCCTGCGCACCCGGCGCTGTGAGTTGCGGGCGTGGGGTAGCCAGCCGTGCCAGTGCCAGCGGGCCCACATCAGCAGGCCGCGCACCCATTCGTCGGCGGCGTAGGCGATGAAGATCCCGGGCAGGCCGAAGCCGTGGCCTAAAAAGTACGAGCCGCAGCCCAGCACCAGCGCAAACGAGCCCAGGCTGGCGGCTACCGGGTAGATCACGTCGCCGGTGGCCCGCAGCGCGCCGGTGATGATCAGGTTAAATGCGCGGCCGGTCTCCAGCACTACGGCAATCCACAGCAAGGTCTGTGCGGCCTGGATCACGTGCGGGTCTTTGGTGAACAGGTGCATCAGCCACGGGGCGGCCAGCGCCGCTACCACCGCCATACCGCCCGAGGCCATGAGCCCGTTGCGCAGGCCTTTGCGCACCAGGGCATGGGCCTGGCTGAACTGCCCGCCGCCCACCAACCGCCCCACCATGATCTCGCAGGCCCAGCCAATCGCCAGGCTGATCAGCAGCACGTAGCGCAGCAGTTGCAGGGTGTAGGCATGGGTGGCCAGCGCCACCACGCCCAGGCGCGCGGCTCCGGCCAGCGACACCATGAAGGCGGCGCGGTAGCCTAGCTCGGCGCTCGCCCCCGGCACACCAATGCGCAGCACCGGCCCCAGTACCCGCCACTGCAGCACCCACCAGTGGCGGGCGTTGGGCACCAGGGCCATGCGCTTGCGCCACAGCACCAGGTGCAGCCCCAGGCCGACGGCGCGGCTGATCACCAGGGCCACCGCAAAGCCGTACAGCCCCAGCCCCTCCCAGGGGCCGAAGCCCAGCATCAGCGGCACGGCCAGCGCCAGGTGGGTGCAGTGCATGATGACCATCACCTTGAGCGAGTCGCGGGCGTGCAGGTGGGCCCGCAGGATGGAGGCCATGGTGAGGTTGTAGCCGTCCAGCAGCGCGGCTGGGGCCAGCAGTTGCAGGTAGGGGCTGACCAGCGGCAGGATCTCGTCGGGTGCGTTCAGCAGGTCCAGAATCCAGTCGTTTGCCAGTACCAGCACCCCCACCACCAGCAAGCCCGCCCAGGTGCACGCGCCCAGACCCGCCAGGGCGGTGCGCCGCACCTGCTCTACTTGCTGGCCGCCCAGCAGCTGGGTAATGACCACGCCCATGCCGATGGCCAGCACCCGAAACACCACGTACAGCGTCTCCAGCACCTGGTTGGCCAGCCCCAGGCTGCCCGCCGCGCCGTCCGAGGTGTGTGAGGCCAGCCACAGCCCGGCGATGATGACGGTGTAGCCGAGCAGGAACTCGCCAAAGATAGGGCCAGCGATGGCGTTGAGCCGGGGGCGTTCGGGGAGGTGCATGGTGGAGTGGGGTGGCGGCCACGCACCGGAAATTTAGTGCGATGCTCGAACCTCCATTCTTTCAAACAAATCAGCCTTGCGCTGCATCCTCGCGCAACATATCTGCGGCTTTTTCGGCCAGCATGGTGGTAGCTGCGGTGGTGTTGGCGCTGACGATGCGCGGCATGACGGACGCATCCACCACCCGCAGCCCGGCCATGCCGTGGACCCGCAGGCGGGCATCCACCACGTCCGTATGCTCTCCATTCCCCCCCGGGCCCATGCGGCAACTGCCCACCGGGTGGTACACCGTGTCGGCGGTTTCGCGCAGCAGCAATTCCAGTTCCACCTCGCTCTGGGCGCGGGCCGATCGCTCGCGGCCGCCCCATGCCGCCAGCGCGGGCTGGGCAGTGATGCGCCGCACCAGTTGGAACCCGCGCCGCAGCCGTTCCATATCGTCCAGCGCGCCCAGGAAGTTCGGGTCGATGCGTGGCGGGGCCAGCGGATCTTTGCCGTTCAGCCGCACGCTGCCCCGGCTGGCGGGCTGCAGCACGCAGATGTGCACCGAATAGCCGTGACCCCACAGCGTCTTGCGGCCATGGTCGGCCAGTTGGGCGGGCACAAAGTGCAGTTGCAGGTCGGGTTGGGGCTCTGTCGGCTGGCTTTTGAGGAAACCACCGGCCTCGGCCAGGTTGCTGGTCAGCAGGCCGCTGCGGTCGCGCCGCCAGTCCCGCACGCCCTGGGCGATGTGGGCAATACCGGTGGGGGATATGCCCCATAAATCCTTGGCCTGCAGTGCATGCACCACCTGCACCACGTCCACATGGTCATGCAGGTGCTGGCCCACGCCGGGCAGGTGGTGCACGGTGGCAATGCCGTTGGCCAGCAACTGCGCGTGGTCGCCAATGCCGGACAGCATCAGCATCTGCGGCGACTGCAAGGCCCCGGCGCACAGCAGCACCTCACCCTGGGTGCGCAACTGTTTCAGCAGGCTGTTCTGCATGAATTCCACGCCCACGGCGCGGCGGTTTTGGATCAGGATGCGGGTGGTGTGGGCCTCGGTGAACACCTGCAGGTTGGGCCGCGCCAGGTGGGGCGTGAGGTAGGCCTTGGCCGCGCTGCAGCGCTCGCCGTCTTTTTGCATCACCTGGTACAGGCCCACGCCCTCTTGGCGGGCACCGTTGAAGTCGGTGTTGGCGGCAAAACCGGCCTGCACGGCGGCTTGCACAAAGGCCTGGCTGGCGGGGTGGGGGCTTTGCAGGTCGGTCACCTGCAGCGGGCCGTCGGCCCCGTGCCAGGCATCCGCGCCCCGGCGATTGCCCTCGGCTTTTTTAAAGTACGGCAGCACATCCGCATAGCCCCAGCCGGGGTTGCCCTGGGCCGCCCAGTGGTCAAAGTCGCCCGGCTGGCCACGGGTGTAGACCATGGCGTTGACCGAGCTGCTGCCGCCCAGCACCCGGCCCCGGGGCTGGTAGCCGCAGCGCCCGTTCAGTCCTGGCTGCGGCACGGTGGAAAAGCGCCACTGCGCCTGGCCGGTGCGGGCCAGCAGGGCGATGCCCGAGGGGCACTGCACCAGGGCGCTGTGGTCGCTAGGGCCGGATTCGAGCAGCGCAACGTTGATCGCCGGGTCTTCGCTGAGCCGCCCGGCCAGTACGCAGCCCGCCGCGCCGCCGCCAATGATGAGGTAGTCGAACATAAGGGATGTTTATGATGAATGCTGCACTGCAACCAAACTAATCAGGATTCACGCAAGTTCCCCCTGTAAGCCTGAAGGGCGACACCGGGGCGCTGCGTAAGTCCTACCCATTTTTATACCGGGAGTTTTCCATGAGCGGCATTTTGACAATCAACACCGTCGGCATTGTCGGCGCGGGCACCATGGGCAACGGTATCGCGCAAACCTGTGCGGCGGCGGGCTTGCAGGTGGTGATGGTAGACATTAGCGAAGAGGCCGTGGCCAAGGGCCTGGCCACCATCGCGGGCAGCCTGGACCGGCTGATCAAGAAAGACAAGCTCAACCCCGAGGACAAGGCCGCCATCCTGTCCCGCATCCAGGGCTCTACCCAGTACAGCGATTTCACCCGCGCCCAGTTGGTGATCGAAGCCGCCACCGAAAACTACGCCCTCAAAGTCAAGATCGTGCAGCAGCTCGACGCGCTGCTGGCCCCCGAGGTGCTGATTGCGTCCAACACCTCGTCCATTTCCATCACGAAGCTGGCGGCAGTGACGCAACGGCCCGACCGCTGCATCGGCATGCACTTCTTCAACCCCGTGCCGCTGATGGCGTTGGTGGAGATCATCCGCGGCCTGCAAACCAGCGACGCCACCCATGATGCCGTGCACGCCATGGCCGCCGTGCTGGGCAAAACCCCCATTACCGTCAAGAACGGCCCCGGCTTCGTGGTCAACCGCATCCTGATGCCGATGGTGAACGAGGCGCTGTTCGTGCTGGCCGAGGGCGTGGCCACGCCAGAAGACATCGATGCCGGCATGAAGCTGGGCTGCAACCAGCCCATCGGCCCGCTGGCCCTGGCCGACATGATCGGCCTGGACGTGTGCCTGGCGGTGATGGAGGTGTTTTTGACCGAATTTGGCGACAGCAAATACCGTCCGTGCCCGCTGTTGAAAGAGATGGTCGCTGCAGGCCGCCTGGGACGCAAGACGGGGCAGGGGGTGTACACGTACTAAGCAGATAGGCGGCGCATTTCGATGCGCTTGCAAATTAAATTGCACAAAATTTAATTGCACAATATAATTCAACCCATGCCCACCAAATCCTTCACCATTGACGAAACGCTGCAGCTGGACAACCAGCTTTGCTTTGCGTTGTATTCCGCGTCCTTGGCCATGACCAAGCTGTACAAGCCCTTGCTCAAAGCGCTGGGTATGACCTACCCGCAGTACCTGGCGATGCTGGTGCTGTGGGAGCGCGACGACCTGATGGTGTCCGAACTGGGCGAGCGCCTGTCGCTGGACTCCGGCACCCTGACCCCGTTGCTCAAGCGCATGGAGCTTGCGGGCTGGATCAGCCGCCAGCGCGATGTGCAGGACGAGCGCCGGGTGTTCATCACCCTGACACCTGCAGGCCGCAACCTTAAAGCCGAGGCGGCCAAGGTCCCGCCGTGCATCCTCAGCGCCACCCAGTGCACGCTGCCCGAAATCATCTCACTCACGCAGCAGGTCCAGGCGCTGCGTGGGCGTTTAACCACCGCCTGACACTTTTTTCAACCCAAGGAAACACCATGACCACCAAACTCGACAAAGTGATCTACACCGCCCACGCCCACACCACCGGTGGCCGCGACGGCCAGTCCAACAGCGACGACGGCAAACTGAGCGTCAAGCTGGCCCCCCCACCGGCCCTGGGTGGCAACGGCAACGGCACCAACCCCGAGCAACTGTTTGCGGCAGGCTACTCGGCCTGCTTCATGGGTGCCATGAAACACGTGGCGGGCATGAAGAAGCTCACAGTGCCTGCAGACGCGTCCATCGACGCATCGATAGACATCGGCCCTATCCCTGCTGGCTTCGGTATCGCCGCCAAGCTGGTCATCAGCCTGCCCGGCATGGACCGCGCTGTGGCCCAGGACCTGGTGGACACCGCCCATGGCGTGTGCCCTTACTCCAACGCCACCCGTGGCAATATTGACGTAGAACTCGTCCTAGCGTAAGCAAGCACACCCCCAGGCTGCAGCGCTACGCGTCTTTCGCCACCCCCCTTGCAGGGGGCAACACCTGCAGCCTGGCAAAGCCAGTTCTGCGGTGTTCACGCAGGGGCGTTGCTGCGCTCGCCTGGGTAGTGCCGTCATCGCCCGTGCCAGTTTTTGGTGCGGGCGTTTTGTTTTGGAGCGGCGACAATCGCTCCATGTCTTTCCCTTCTGATTCCTCCGGTTCTTCTGCCATTTCCCACGACTACCAGGCCCTGACCCCCGACGTGGTGATGGATGCGCTGGCCAGCGTCGGCCTGTGGGGCGATGGCCGCCTGATGGCCCTCAGCTCCTATGAAAACCGCGTCTACCAGGCGCACCTGGAAGATGGCAGCGTGGTGGTGGCCAAGTTCTACCGGCCTGGCCGCTGGAGCCAGGCGCAAATTCTGGAAGAACACAGCTTTGCCGCCGAACTCATGGCCGCCGAGATTCCTGCCGTTGGCCCGCTGGTGCTGGAGGGGGCCACGCTGCATAACTTCGCCGGATTCGCCTTCAGCGTCAGCCCCAGCCGGGGGGGCCGCGCGCCCGAGCTGGACGACTTCGAGGTGCTGGAATGGATTGGCCGCTTCCTCGCCCGCATCCACACCGTGGGCGCCAAGCAGCCGTTTGTGCACCGCCCGGCGCTGGACCTGCAAAGCTTTGGCCTGCATTCGCGCGACTGGCTGGTGAAGCACGAGATCGTGCCGCTGGACGTGCAAGGCCCGTGGCAAAAAGCCTGTACGGACGCTCTGGATATGATAGCTGCTAGCGCATTACCGACTAGCGCTGGAGGCCTAAAAGACCTTCATATCAAAACCCTGCGCCTGCACGGCGACTGCCACCCCGGCAACATCCTCTGGACCCCTACCGACCGCCCCGGCGGCGGCCCGCACTTTGTCGACCTGGACGATGCCCGCACCGGCCCGGCCGTGCAAGACCTGTGGATGCTGCTGAGTGGCGACCGCGCCCAGCGCACCGGCCAGCTCAGCGGCCTGGTGGACGGGTATGAGCAGTTCCGCAGCTTCGACCGCCGCGAACTGGCCCTGATCGAACCCCTGCGCACCCTGCGCCTCATCCACTACAGCGCCTGGCTGGCCCGCCGCTGGAGCGACCCGACCTTCCCGGTCAACTTTCCGTGGTTTGGCAGCAGCGACTACTGGGTCGGCCAGGTCAATATGCTTAATGAGCAGATCGAAGCCATGCAGGAAGAGCCGCTCTACGTATGACTGCGGTGTTGTTGCGCCGCGCAGGCATTGCCTGGCCCCCCACCTGGGCCGACACTTTGCCACTGGTCGAATACTTGTCCTACCGCGTGGGAACCTACCTGGTGCTCAACGTGGTGGAAGACCCGGCCTGGCTGGCCTGGGCGTTTTGCTGAGTCTCGAACCTGGACGCTACCGGAAACATCTGCTGCAACGCATCCCGCACCCGGGCCAGGCGCGGGTCGTGGGGCAGGGCATCGTCAGTGGTGTCGTTGATGCAGAAAAAGGCTAACTGGCCGTTGCGCTCTACCAGCTGGTCCAGGTCGTCGGTGCTGTCGGCATCGCTGGTGCACAGGTATTGGTGGGGGTACTCACGCAACTGGGCGTAGCCGTGGGCCAGGGCCCAGCGCAGCACAAAGTCGGACACGATGGCGGGCTTGTCCCAGGCGCGGAACACGGTGGAGCGCACGCGGGCAAACATGTCGGGCGCCACCTGCTCCAGCGTGGTCAGCAGCGACTTGCACATTGGCCGAGGCGCGTGCGCAAAGGTGCGAAAGGTGTGCTCGTAGCCGGGTACGGGGGAGGACCGCAGCCACTGGTGGGAGCTGCGGCAGGCGTTGTCCAGTGCCGTGGCATCCAAGCGCAGCGGCTCGTCGCTGACCGGCGGTTCATCCGACCAGGCCACGCACACGCCGCCGGGCCAGAACCAGTCCTCCAACACCACCGGCGCGCCAAAAAACACGTCGTCGTTCAAATAAAAGTAGCGCTCCGACAGCCCGGGAATGCGGTGGATGTACGACTCGATGTGGCCGGAATCAAAGGTGGGCAGTTTGCTTGCCGGGATCAGGTCGCGGTGGTCCACCACGCTGATGCCAGGCACGGCGGCCAGCCAGGCCGGGGTCTGCGCATCGGTCACCACGTAGATATGGCCATGGCCGGGGAAGAATCGCTCCAACGCCCGCAGGCTGTAGCGCAGCTCGTCGTTGTCGCGAAAGCGCCCTTCGACGTTCGCATAGGCGGCCATGCGGGTGTGGGCGTTCAGCGTGGCGGCGGCCTGCTGGCGCTTGGCACGCCACACCGGGTCGTTACCGTCCACCCAGAGGTAGACGATGTCAATGGGATGGTCGGGGTGGGGGGGTGTAACGGAGTGCAACCTGACATGTTAGCGTCATTTTGGCGTGTGTAGAAGCGTGCAAAAAGGCTGCCAGCGCCGTTATGCCAGTGCCATACTCTTACCGAGACATTTCTCCGTACCGCGTCTACCCCACCGACAGATCCATGCCCGAATTTGACCCGCGCACATCCATGCCCACCCTGAGCAGCCTGCTGGCACAGCGCGGAGCATTGCCGCCTGCCGAAGCGGTGGCTTTGGCGCTCGACCTGCTGGATGCCTTGCTGGCCGCCCATGCCGCCGGGCGGCCCCATAGCCCACCCACCACGGCCAACGTGCAGGTGGATGCCACCGGCCGGGCCCATCTGGCGAACTCTGCCGATTTCACCGACACCGCATTTGCATCTGCTGCCTTGCCCCAGGACGACGTGGGTGCCGTGGGCCAGGTACTGCAAGCCATGCTGGCAGGCCTGCACGGTGCCGATGCGGATATGGATGCCGACCTGCAGGCCATTGTGGACCAGGCCCAGGCCCTGGACCCCCAACGTACCTCCAGCCTGCAAGCCATGCGCCGGGCTTTGTCGCAGTGGGCTGACAGCACGCAGCACGCCCCGCTGGGCGCCGCTCTGCCGGGTAACCCGGCGAACAGCAGCCTGGACGCGCTGATGGCCCGCATGCGCTTTAAGAGTGACTTTCCCGCGATGTCTGACGCGGTGGTACGCATCCAGGGCATGGCCAGCTCGGAAACCGAGAGCATTGCCAGCTTTACCAACGAAATCCTGAAAGACGTGGCGCTGACGCACAAGCTGCTGCGGCTGGTCAACAGCGCCCACTTCGCGGCCCGGGGCGGCAGCATCAATACCGTGTCGCGGGCGGTCAGCCTGGTGGGCTTTAACGGCGTGCGCAATATGGCGCTGAGCCTGGTGCTGCTGGAGCACATGCGCGACAAGGGCCACGCCCACCTGATCAAGGACGAATTCTTGCGCGCCCTGATGGCGGGCTCGATTGCGGTGGAACTGTGCGTCGAGGCGCGCGAGAACGAAGAGGCTTTTATCGCCGCCATGTTCCAGAACCTGGGCCGCATGCTGGCCGAGTTCTACTTTGCCGACGAAGCCCGGGCCGTGCGCCATTTGGTGGGCTCTACCGACAAACCGCTGTCCGAGGCCCGCGCCTCCACCCACGTGCTGGGGGTGGATTTTGAAACCCTGGGCCTGGGCGTGGCCAAAGCCTGGGGCCTGCCCGAAGCCCTGCAGCACAGCATGCGCAGGCCGCGCGGCGAGCCCCCGCTGCGCCCGCCCGTGCAGACCGCTGAACGCTTGCGCTGGGTGGCTCTGGTGGCCAATGATATTGCCGACATCCTGCTGCGGGTACCCCCCCGGGACCGTGAGATGCGGTTGGCGCAAAAGGCCGGGCAGTACGCCAAAACCCTGGGTATTCCGCCCCAGCAGGTGCGCCAGGCCACTTTGGCGGCGCGCAAAAAGCTCATCGACATGGCTGGGGCCATGGAGCTGAACGTGCTGGCCGGCTCGGCAGCCGCCCAGTTGCTGCAGCAGCCGGATGAAGACGCGGCGGCGCACCCCGCACCCACCGACGGGGCCGAGCCCCCCGATGCCTTGACACCCCTGGCGCTGCAGGCCACGCCGTCGCCCGCGCCAGACACAGGCCAGCCCACCGTGGTGGCGGTGCCCAGCGTGGCCGATATGCTGTCTGCCGGTATCCAGGACATCAGCCAGGCCATGGTGGAAGACTTCAAGCTCAGCGACGTGCTGCGCATGATCCTGGAAACCATGTTCCGTGCCATGGCCTTCCAGCGCGTGGTGTTTTGCCTGCGCGACCCCAAGGCCGAGGCGCTGACCGGGCGCTTTGGCCTGGGTGCGGGCGTGGAGGGGGTGGGCGGCATCGACACCGTGGTCAAAGCCTTCCACATCACCCTCAAGGCCAGCAGCCTGGACTTGTTCAGTACTGTTTGCCTCAAGGGCGTGGACACCCTGATCAGCGATGCCACCGAGCCACGCATCGCCCAGCGCCTGCCCGCCTGGTACGGCAGCCACGTCCACGCACCTACCTTTTTGCTGCTGCCCCTGGTGATCAAGGGCAAGCCCTTCGGCCTGGTCTACGCCGACAAGGCCGAGAAAGGCGTGCTGCCGCTGGACGAGCAAGAGCTGGCCTTGCTGCGCACGCTGCGCAACCAGGCCATCATTGCTTTTCGACAATCGGTGTGAATAGGTACACCCCCAGGCTACAGCGCAAGCGCTTTCCGCCCACCCCCTTGCAGGGGGCGATTCCAGCGGCCTGGCAAAGCCAGTTCCGCGGAATCTCTGGAAGGCATGTCTTTGTGCCGGATTTATGCTTTTTAGGGCGCTGGCGTATATTCCACATGCACAAGTAGCTATTTACTTCATAGCAACTTCACCTGTTTCAAGTTTGCTGGCAAGAAAGGGGTTGCTGGCGCATGGATGAAAAGGTGTTGCGGGTCGGTCAGGCGGCTTCTTTACCGGCGCTTAGCCGACCTTGTGCCGATTGCTTTGCGCCGGTAGCGGGCTGCAAAACGCCTGCCTTGCCCAGGCCAAACGCCGGCATATTTACGTACATGCTCTCGTGGCCTCCGGGGGCCACGGTGTAGGTTTCATGCCAGATACCTACTGAGCCGCCAGTACCTACCGAGGTGTTGAAGGCTTTCCACGCGGGTAGATGCGCGGCGTTTTTGTCTTTGGCGTAGGCCAGCAACTGCTCCATCGAGCGCCAGTACTGCACCATGATGGTGGTGCGGGCGAACCACATCTCGGCGTGCAAAAAGCCCCGTTCTGGTTGCCGGTGCAGCTCGGTGAGCATGCGCGGCATGGCCTGTGCGATGGGCAGCCATTTGTGCACCATCCACGGACGGTTGATGCGCATGCCAATCAGAAAGACGACAAAGTCGCCGTCCAGCGTGGCGGTGAGACGTTCGGTTCGTACCATTCAAGAGCTATCCGTTAAATCAGGACTTTGGCAAGTCCACCCTACCCGCCCAGGCGGTGCTGCATCACGCTCCGTGAATAAGCGCTTGCGCCTACTTTAACCAGCCAAAGATTTGTTGCGCAACCCAGTCGCGATCGTCCAGCGGCAGGTCGTGTCCGGCCGTGGGATGTAGCTGCAGACCACACTGCCACTGCCGGGCCAGGGCTTGCGAGCAGGCGACCGACACCAACTGGTCTTGCGCGCTGGCCAGCAGCAGGGTGGGGGTTGCCAAGGTGTGGGAGGCGCGGTAGCGGGCGGCGGCCAGCAGCTGGCGCAGGGCGTTGGCGCGGGTGACGGGATGCTGTGCGCGCAGGGCCAGCCACTGCGGCAGCACGGCATCCTGCCCGCCATTGCTGGTGATGCGCAAGATGTTGCGCTCCCAGTTCTCGGGGCTTGCGCCGAACAGTGCCAGTTTTAGCAGCAGGCCGTAGTTTTGGGGCCGCAGCCGTTGGTAGAACGGGCTGAACGGGCGCAGACTGGTGTTGATGAGCACCTGCGCCGCTACCTCGTGCGGGTGCTCCGCCGACCAAGCCACTGCCACCATCGCGCCCAGCGACATCGCTAGCAGATACACCGGCCCGGTGATCTGGCGGCGGACCAGCTCGGCGCGGCAGTGGGCCACCATGTCGGGTACCCGTGCAGGGCTGGCTTGGCCACACAGACTGCCGTTGCCGGGCAGGTCCAGTGCCACCACCTCGCAGCCGGGCCGGGCCTGCGCAAACTGGTCTGCGAACGCACCCCAGTGGCCGCTTTCGCGGGTCAGGCCGCGCAGCAGAATCCAGGTGCCTTGGGTGGTCAAGGGCGGCTCCCGTACCAGTCGTGCTGGGCCTGCGCGTGGTGGTAGATGCGTGCTTCCACGTCCGGTAGCCACAGCCGGTGCCCGTGGGCTGCCCGGGCCAGAAAGTCCAGCAGCGACTGGTGCTGGCGCAGCACGCGTTGCTGGCGGTGGGCGATCAGCGGGTTGAAGATGCCGTGGCGTGAGAACAGCTGGCGCGGGTTCTTCTTCACCCACAGCCATGAGCCCATCTCCAACGTCAGCGGCAAAAAAATCCGCCCGGGCTGTCCGGGCGCATTGCTGGCCTGCCGGTACAGGTGGTCCCACAGGTCGCCGTGCGCCAGATACTGCAGGCTTTGTGGCTCAAAGATGTAGCGGTAGTGGCTGTGCGAGGCGGTGAAGATGTTTTTCAGCGCGTGCATCTCGGCAAGGTGGGTAATCGGCGTGCGGGTGTGGGCGTAGGGAAACCACAGCCGGTCGCTGCTGCCAAAGCCTGAATGGCAGTCCACCGACAGGCTGAAGGTGCGCGACAGCAACTCGGCCTGCACCACCGCGCATACGGCCTGGTTTTCGGCCTCCATGGCCGCGCCAAACGTGCCGCGGTACCACGGCAGCCGCGCGCTCAGCCGCTGCCCGCCGACCATGAACGGTACCGGCTCGCACGCATCCACCGGGGCGTTGCGCATCAAATCCACCCCCTGCGGATTGGCCCGCGTGCCCAGCGCCATGCCGCCGGGGTTGACGATGGGCATGAACACCAGGCGCACGGATTCGAGCTGGCGGTGCAGCGCACTGTCCCAGGCCAGCCGCTCCACCAGGCTGTGCAGGTAGGCGATCACGACGCCCGCGCCGATGCGCTCCAGCCCGTGCACGCCACCAAAGTAGCCCACGGCGGGCACGTCCAGCGAAGGGTTGCCCAGGGTGATGCACAGTACCGGGTAGCGGCCGCCGCCGGGCAGGTCCACGCTGCACACGGTGCGCGCCTGCAGGTGGCTGCCGCCCAGGGCGATGGTGCGCTCCAGCGCGTCCAGCTCGGGCAGTTCAAAGGGGGAGGGATGAGGCACGATAGCGAGGATAGCCATGCGGGCGGCGCTGCGGTGGCTAATCTGGCGCGCTGTGCGGCTATTGCACACGGTCACGCGGCTGTCACGTGGCGGGTTTAGTGCGGGTTTGTACTTGGTTTAAAGAGTTCCAATATTCTGATATTTCCATACCTTTTGGTATTGACTGGTACAAAAATATCAGATATTGGTGTTCTCCATAACAGTGCGGGAATAACTTTCGCATTGCGAATGCCCCCGTAAAACTGTGACTTTCTGGTGCGTGCCGCGACGTGCCATTTGCCCCTTCATGGGGCGATTTTTGTTATGGACGGGCATGGACATATCACATCGAATACATCCATCGGCATTTCCCAGCAAGACGCGCATTACACCTTGATTAAAGTGGCTAAAGACTTCCAAACCATCATGAACGAGCGGCTATCGGGTATGACCAAACTCGAACAGCGGGTGGCGGTGTATTTGCGCTCAAACCCGGATGCGATTCTTGTCGACACCTCGAACACTATCGCCAAGCGGGCATTTGTGAGCCCGATGACGGTCACCCGGTTCTTCAAAAAACTGGGTTTTGACAGCGCAGCTGCCGTAAAAAAAGAGGCCAAGCGGCGTTTTTCTAGCCAGGTGCCCAGCGCCATTGGCAGCAGGTTTGACCAGTTTCAGCGGCACCGCACGCAGCTGGACAGGGATGGCGATGTGAAGGGTGCCGTGGCATCGATTCGGCAAGCCTCCGAATACCGGGCCACGCCCATGTGGTCAAAGATTGTGGAACTGATAGCGCATTCGGACAGCGTGTTCGCCGCTGGCTTTCAGACCATGAGCTACCTGGCCAATGGGCTGGTGAGCCGACTCAACTACATACGTGCCAACGTGCATGAACTGGATGGCGCGGACGGCGTGTATGCGTCGTTCTTTGCGGATACCTCGGCACGGCGCACGCTGGTCATCATCGACACCTTTCGCTATGGGCGCAACGGCCCGGTACTGGCGAAAGTGGCGCGCGACCAGGGTGCCAATGTGGTTATTTTTTGCGATGAGCATTGCAACTGGGCGGCCGACATCACGCCCTTTGTGGTCACCCTGCCGTCCGAATCCGGCTTTTTCTTTCGGCCCACGATGGCGCTCCATTTCTGCATGCACATGCTGGTGCAAGACGTCATTGACGAACTTGGCGAGCCCGTGCGCCGACAACTCGAACTTCTGTCTGAAGCGCAGGAGCTGTTTGGTCAGTTCCAAACCTAATTCCCTACACCTCTCCCAACCACCTCAAGAAGGAAGCCACCGTGAAAGTTAAGTTATGGATGATGTCCGCCGTAGCCGTTGCCGCTGCACTGGGCGCTAGCTGTGTTCTCGCAAAAACCGCCAAAGATGTGCTGGTGATCGGCAAATCGGCTGACCCACAAAATCTCGACCCGGCCGTCACGATGGACAACAACGACTGGACCGTCACCTATCCGGCCTACCAACGGCTGGTGCGCTACAAGGTGGACGGCGGCAAAGGCTCCAGTGTGCTGGAGGGCGACCTGGCCCAAAGCTGGACCACTTCGCCGGATGGCATGACCTGGGACTTCAAGCTCAAGCCTGGTGCCAAATTCGCCGACGGCTCCCCGGTGGACGCGAATGCCGTGAAGTTCTCGTTTGAGCGTTTATTGGCTCTGAAAAAAGGCCCCTCCGAACCCTTCCCCGCCGACACCCAGGTGAGCGCGGTCGACGCATCTACCGTGCGCTTCAAGCTTAAAAACAGCTTTGCGCCTTTCCTGTCCATCCTCGCCATCGATGGCGCATCCGTAGTGAACCCGAAGGTGATGCAATACGAGCAGAACGGCGACAAAGCGCAGGGCTGGCTGGCCAGCCACACCATGGGTAGCGGCGCGTTCCAACTCACCAGTTGGCTAAAAGGCCAGGCCATCGTGATGGACAAAAGCGTGCACCTGAATGGCGATGCACCTGCGTTCAACAAGGTGATCATCAAGTTCGTGCCCGAAGCCTCGGCACGCCGCCTGCAGCTCCAGGGTGGCGATATCGACATTGCCGAAGACCTGCCTCCCGACCAACTTGAAGGCCTCAAGGCGCAGGCCGGGCGCCAGGGCGTGGTGGTCGGCGACTACCCAAGCCTGCGCGTCACCTACTTGTACCTGAACAACAAGAAAGCGCCGTTGGACAAGCCGGAAGTGCGCCGCGCCATCGTCGCGGCCGTCGACGTGCCATCCATCATCGACGGCATCCTGTCGGGCAAAGCCAAGGCGATGAACGGCCCGATTCCAGAAGGCATGTGGGGGCACGATGCCACGGCCAAGCCAGCGGCCTTTGCACCGGCCGAGGCCAAAGCTCTGCTGGCCAAGGCCGGCTTGCGAGATGCGAAGCTGACCTTCCTGCTGTCGGACAAAGACCCCTCGTGGAACCCGATCGCCCTGGCCACGCAGGCAAACCTTGGCGACGTGGGCATCAAGGTCAACCTGGAAAGCATTGCCAATGCGACCTTTCGCGAACGCGTCGGCAAGGGCGACTTCGACATCGCCATCGGCAACTGGAGTCCCGATTTTGCCGACCCCTACATGTTCATGAATTACTGGTTCGAGACCGACAAACAAGGGGCTGCTGGAAACCGCTCGTTCTACTCCAACCCGAAAGTTGATGCCTTGCTGTCCAGCGCGGCCAATGCGACGGCTTTGCCGGAGCGCACCAAGCTGTACCAGGAGGCGCAAAAAATCGTGGTCGGCGATTCAGCTTACGTTTACCTGTTCCAGAAAAACACCCAGATCGCCACACGCAGCAGCGTCAAGGGCCTGGTGTTCAACCCGATGCTGGAGCAGATCTACAACGTCCACACGATGTCGAAGTCGGAATAGTGCGCAGACCGGCGTCGGCCATGCAGCCACCGGGCTGAGGCCGGCGTCCACTCCAAAAAAAGCTCCCCATGATTTTTCTGACTGTTCTTCGCCGACGCCTGGGATTCCTGGTGCTGGTCGTCTTTGGCGTGTCCGTCATCACGTTTGCGATTTCGCACATGATTCCGGGCGACCCGGCCCGGCTGCTGGCCGGCGACCGCGCGTCGGAGGCCATGGTGGCCGGCATCCGCCAGAGCCTGGGGCTGGACCGCCCGTTATGGGACCAGTACCGCATCTACATGGTCAACCTGGCGCATGGCGACCTGGGTACGTCGATCCGTACCGGCCGTCCCGTGGCCGAGGACATCGCCGCGTTTTTTCCCGCGACGCTGGAGCTGGTGATCGTGGCGCTGCTGTTGTCGATAGCTATCGGTGTGCCGTTGGGCGTAGTCTCGGCCGTGTGGCGCGACCGTCCCGTTGACCACCTGGTGCGCACCATCTCCGTGTCGGGCGTGTCCACACCGGCCTTCTGGCTGGCGCTGATGCTGATCTACCTCTTTTACGGCCAGCTTGGCTGGTTGCCAGGTGGAGGGCGGATGGACCTGGGCAGTGCCGTTCCACGCGATGTCACAGGCTTTTACCTCGTCGATTCGCTGCTGGCGGGCGACGGCGAGGCGTTTTGGAGTGCGATCAAGCACCTGCTGCTGCCTGCGCTCACGCTGGGCTTCGTGCACGTCGGCATCGCCGCGCGCCAGATCCGCTCCGCGATGTTGGAGCAGCTGCAGGAAGACTATGTGCGCACAGCCCGCGCGGGGGGCTTGTCCGCCGCCGCCGTGGTGCTGCGGCATGCCTTGCCCAATGCGCTGATGCCTTCGGTCACGGTACTGGGCCTGGCCTTTGGCGACCTGCTCTACGGCGCGGTGCTGACCGAAACCGTGTTCGCCTGGCCGGGCATGGGGTCTTATGTGGTGGCCTCCATCCAGGCGCTGGATTTTCCGGCCGTCATGGGTTTTACCGTCGTCGTCTCGTTCGCCTATGTGCTGGTGAACCTGGCCGTCGACCTTGTGTATCTGGCGCTGGACCCGCGCATCACGGAGGTGGGCTGACATGGTTGCTCTGACGATAGAACCCGTGGCGCGCCCACGGCGCACGGTGAACTGGCGCTATGCGGCCTACCGCCTGCGGCGCAGCCCGATGACGGTGGTGGGCCTGCTGATGATCACGCTGGTGCTGCTCGCGGTGCTGGTGGGGCCGCTGCTGCTGTCCACCGATCCTAACCACATCAACTTGCGCGCCCGGCTGGCCGCACCCTCGGCTGCACACTGGTTCGGCACCGACGAAGTGGGCCGTGACATCTTTACCCGCATCCTGCACGGCGGCCGTATCTCGGTCGGGATCGGCTTCTTCGTGGTGCTGGTGTCCGCCTCGCTGGGCACCATCCTCGGGGGCTTGTCGGGCGTGATCGGGGGCAAGACCGACACCGCGATCATGCGGCTGATGGACGTGGTGCTGTCGGTGCCTTCGCTGGTGCTGACCATGGCCCTGGCCGCGGCCCTCGGCCCCAGCCTGTGGAATGCCATGCTGGCGATTGCCTTGGTGCGGATTCCGGCCTATGTGCGGCTGGCCCGCGGCCAAACCCTGACGATCCGCGAGACCGGCTACGTCAAGGCGGCGCGCACCTTCGGTGCCACACCCTGGCAGATTCTGCGCTGGCACGTGGCGATGAACGCGATGCCGCCGATCAGCGTACAGGCCAGCCTGGACCTGGGCTCGGCGATCCTGATGGCCGCCGCATTGAGCTTCATCGGCCTGGGCGCACAGCCGCCGGCGGCCGAGTGGGGCGCCATGATCGCCGTCGGGCGCAACTACGTGCTGGAGCAGTGGTGGTATTCGGCTTTTCCCGGCATGGCCATCCTGTTCACCGCCGTGGGATTCAATTTTTTCGGTGACGGTCTGCGCGACATGCTCGACCCCAAACAGAAAGGCCGTTAATGAACGCGAACCACCAAATTTCCGCAGAACCGGTGCTGGACATCCGCGATCTGACGGTGGAATTCCCGGTGTACCAGGGTGCCGTTCGGGCGCTGGACGGTGTGCAGCTGCAGGTGGCCGCGGGCGAGATCGTCGGCGTGGTGGGCGAGTCCGGCTGCGGCAAGTCGGTGACCGCCATGCTGTCTATGCAGTTGCTGCCCAAAGGCACTTACCGCGTGACCAAAGGCGGCATTTCGCTGCTCGGCCACGACGTGCTGACCGCCTCCGATGCCACGCTGCAAAAGCTGCGCGGCGGCCGCGTCGCCATGGTGTTCCAGGAGCCGCTGACGGCGCTCAACCCCACGCGCCGCATCGGTGACCAAATGACCGAAGTGATACGCCGCCACCAGCCATTGGACCGGGCTAAGGCCCTGGCGCATGCGCAGCAATTGCTGGCCGACATGCGGGTTGCCGATCCGGCCGAAATTCTGCAGCGCTACCCGTTCGAACTGTCGGGCGGCATGCGCCAGCGCGTGCTGATCGCCCTGGCTTTTTCGGGCGACCCGGCCCTCATCATTGCGGACGAGCCCACCACCGCGCTGGATGTCACGGTGCAGCAACAGGTGTTGACGCTGCTGCGCCAGCGTGCGCGCCGATCCAACACTGCCGTGCTGCTCATCACCCACGACATGGGTGTGATCTCGCAATACACCGACCGCACCTATGTGATGTATGCCGGCCGGGTGATCGAGAGCGGCAGCACGGCTTCGGTATTGTCCGCACCCGCGCATCCCTACACTGCCGCCCTGCTCAAGGCGCTGCCGGAGCATGCAGCCCCCAAAACACGGTTGCCAGCGATTGCAGGCGGCGTGCCGGACTTGCGTGCCCCTCCTGCGGGTTGCAGTTTCGCGGCGCGCTGTCCGAAGGTGTTTGCCCAGTGCGCTGTCAAACCGCCTTTGTCATTTGTTCAGGAACCAGCACCCGGCCAGCATGCAAAAAGCGCCGCCTGCTGGCTTCACACCGCGCAGGAGCAAGCCGCATGAGCCCGTCGAATCCATCCACTTCGCCGGTCCTGTCGGTCAGGGACCTGGCGGTGCGCTTCCCGGTCGGCCGCGACTGGCTGGGCCGCGTCAAGGCCTATGCGCACGCCCTCAATGGTGTCGATCTGGCGGTGGCGCGCGGGCAGACGCTGTGCATCGTCGGCGAATCCGGCTGCGGCAAAAGCACGCTGGCGCAGGTGCTGACGGGGCTGGTGCGCCCTACGGCCGGCAGCGTACAGGTGGCCGGAAAAACCGATGCCCACAACCCGTTGCAGATCGTGTTCCAGGACCCGACCTCCTCGCTGGACGGGCGCCTTCGCGTCTGGCAGATCATCACCGAGCCGGTCTTTCTGCGGCGCTCCGTGGCACGCGCCGAACTGCGCCAGTTGGCGGCGCGGCTCGCCGAGCAGGTGGGTTTGCGTCCCGAACACATCGACCGGTATCCGCACGAGTTCTCAGGCGGCCAGCGCCAGCGCATCGCGATTGCCCGCGCGCTGTCGGCCGATCCGTCCATCGTGGTGCTGGACGAGCCGACCTCGGCACTCGACGTGTCGGTGCAGGCGCAAATCCTCAACCTGCTGCTGGACCTGCAGCGTGAGCGCAACCTGACCTACGTGTTCATCTCGCACGACGTGTCGGTGGTGCGGCATATTGCCGACGAGGTCGCCGTCATGTACCTGGGGCAGGTTGTCGAGACCGGCCGGTCCGAAGACGTGCTGGGCCGCCCCGCACATCCTTACACCCAACTGCTGCTGGCCTCGGTGCCCGTTATCGGCCATGCCGCGCCCGATGCGGTGGCGGCCCATGCGGAAATCCCGTCCAACCGCAACCTGCCTGTGGGCTGCTACTTCCGGGACCGATGCGCCCATGCGGCCAGTGGCTGCGAGCAGCCGCAAGCCCTGCGGCCCCTGGCCGACGGCAGCCGCATGCTGAGATGCCACCGGGCCGAGACGATTGGCGCGGGCCGCGCCGCGCATGCACCCATCGAAGCCTTACCTGTCTGAACGTCTTACCGAACCCATGCTTCTCGAAACCATTGCACATCCCGCTATCGACATCGACCTGCGCTATGCCACCGCCGACAACCTGACCAAGCAGCCCATATACCAGCGCACGGTCGCCCTGCTGCATCCGCATGCGATGCAGGCCTTGCAGCGCGCCGCCACCTTGGCCGCAGCGCAGGGCCTGCGGCTGCGCGTGTTCGATGCCTACCGTCCGGTGGCGGCCCAATGGCTGCTGTGGAAGATATTGCCCGACCCGGATTTCGTGGCCGACCCACGTCTGGGCCCGATGCACTGCCGTGGCGTGGCTATCGACCTGACGCTGGCCGACAGCGCCGGTGTGCCGCTGGACATGGGCACCGCCTTCGACGACATGACGGCGCAGTCCGGCCATGGCCGAACCGATGTGTCCGTAACAGCCCAACGCCACCGCGCACTGTTGCTAGGCCTCATGGCGGCCAGCGGCTTTGTGCACAACCCGATGGAGTGGTGGCACTACAACCTGCCAGACTGGCAAGACTACCCTACGCTGGATGACGCAGTGGAGGGGCTAGGGCTCATGCCCCTCACCGTTGCCGGTGTGGCGCATTCTTGACAGCCAGACTTCGAAAATAGCTATTTCTTGGTTTTTGGACATGGGCTTATCGGCACCCCTGTGGATGGGCCCGCATTCCACCGGGGTTGATGGTGGGCACTGGCACCAGGCCACGGATTCAAGCGGGCACTCAGCGCGCTGTGCGGCTATGGCCCACGGTCACGCGGCTGTCACGTGGCAGGTTTAGGGTGGGCGCTCAGTTTGTCAAAGGAGCCCACTATGGTCTTGTTACGCAAAGCGGCGGTGGTGCTGTCGGTCATGCGCCTGGTGGCGCTGCCCGCCTGTCTGGTTTGGGGCATTTGGGAGCTGTGTGCCTTGCAGCGAGCGCGCTGGCAGCAGCGAAAATTTATGCATCTAATTGGTCGCTAGCGCAGGTATTGCCTGCACTAATTGCTATGTAATAAATAGCAAATACGGCTACCGGCCTGGCCGTGCCTGCTGCGGGTCGTAAATCGTGGTGCTGGTCCCCACGCCCACCCCGACCTGCGCACCACCCACGTTGGTGCTGGTGCCCACCCCCACGCCGGTGCTCACCTGGCCGAGCTGGTTCACGCCTACGCCCACACCCACCGGCCCCACTCCGGCCCCCACGCCCAGGTGCATGCCACCCGAGCCACCGCCCACCCCGATGCTGGCACCGGGAAAGATAGGCACGCTCACCCCCACGCCGACCGTGCTGCAGGCGCACAGCAGCAAGGATGTGGCCGCCACCCCAACCACCCTGAGCACGGTTTTAAGCTCCATCAGAAATCTCCAGCACAACAAAATGGGAACTGCCGCCAACCCGTTTGGGCGGGGGGCAGGACGCAGTGGAAGCGGACGGTGGTGGGGGTGCTCATGGGCGGGCTCTTATATGGGCTAAAAAACTATTTTGGAGGGAAGTGCGGCCCCTGGCTGTAACAATTAGCGCCAGTCGCCGCCGGGGATGGCGGATTCAGCCGTCCACGCGCCGATTACGCCAATAGATAGGCTTGCGCGCATCGGGAACCACGGCCAGTACGTCAATTTCCGCATTGCGCAGGCGGTAGACGATGGAAAACGGAAACTTTTTGGGGAAAACCCGGCGGGTGCCAAACTTGAAAGGAGAGCCCATTTCCGGGAACTCTGCTGCTCTATGTGGATGGCCGCTTCCACTTCGTTCGCGAAACGTGTGCCCAGCCCAGGTACCTTGGCCTCGTAATACACCGCCCCCGCCTCTCATTCCGCGAGGGCTTGGGGATGAAACCGGACTTCCATGTCTACTGCAAGGCGCGACGTACTTGGGCGAAAGCGTCTTCTGCGGAAATGGGCTTGGCGGTGCCTTGGTCCACTTCGTCCAGTCGGCGCAGGATTTCTGCATCCCAGGCGGATTCCACTTCATCGTTTGCGCCCTGGTGAATGGAGTCCAGCAGCATCTCCGCAAGGCGTGCACGGTCTGCGGGGTGCAGGGTTTGGGCTTGTTGGGATAGGGTGGTGACGAGGTCTGACATGGCCGTTCTCCGGTTGTGGGTCCGTATAGGGTGATTCGTTGAGACATACGGTTCATCGACTTCTGTTGCTACCTTTTGGCGTTTTAATCGCAACATTTGCAGCCATATCTTAGTTGCCAGACAAACTATCACTGACTTTCCATTCCTGCTGGTACAAAGCACCCGACCACAAAAAAGCCCCGCCAGTCTCACAACCGCAGGGCTTCCGTTTGTCACAAATGCTACGAATTAAATAGCTACTCGCGCAATCAGATCATGCGCTATAGGCACTTTTCGCTTAAATCCACTCACACCAGCAACGCATTCACGCGTTTGACGTAGGCGGCAGGGTCCGCAGGCAATCCACCCTCCGCCAGCAGTGCCTGGTCAAACAAGATGTGTGCCAGATCGTTGAAGTGCACCGAGCCTTCGAGCTTCTTCACCAGCGGATGTTCAGCGTTCACTTCCAGCACGGGTTTGACTTCAGGGGCGGTCTGGCCGGCTTGCTTGAGCATGCGGGCGAGCTGGGTGCTCATGCCGTCGTCTTGCACCACCAGGCAGGCGGGGCTGTCGACCAGGCGGGTGGTGACGCGCACGTCTTCGGCCTTGTCTTTCAGTGCTTCTTTCAGCTTGGCCAGCAGGGGCTTGAAGGTTTCGGCGGCGGCTTCGGCGGCTTTCTTTTCGTCTTCGTCGAGCAGCTTGCCTAGGTCGACCGCGCCCTTGGCGACGGACTGCAGGGGGGTGCCGTCGAAGTCTTGCAGGTAGTTCAGCGCCCACTCGTCCACGCGGTCGGTCATCAAGAGCACTTCGATGCCCTTTTTCTTGAAGACTTCGAGCTGCGGGCTGTTCTTGGCGGCGGCGGCGTTGTCGGCGGTGATGTAGTAGATGGCTTCCTGGCCTTCTTTCATGCGCGCCTTGTACTCCGCCAGCGACACGGTGGTGGTGTCGGTGGTGTTGCTGGCAAAGCGCAGCAGCTTGGCCAGGCGGTCGCGGTTGGCGAAGTCTTCGCCCAGGCCTTCTTTCAGCACCGCGCCGAATTCGGCGTAGAACTGGCTGTACTTGCCGACCAGGGCCTTGTCTTCGTCGCTGATGACATCGGTGACATCGTCAGTGGCAACCGGCAAAGCGTTGTGCTTGGCCAAATCTTCCAGCATGCCCAAGACGCGCTTGGTGCAGCCTTCGCGGATGGCTTTGACGTCGCGGCTTTCTTGCAGCAGCTCGCGGCTCACGTTCAGCGGTAGGTCGGCGGAATCGACCACGCCCTTCACAAAGCGCAGGTAGCTGGGCAGCAGGGCTTCGGCATCGTCCATGATGAAGACGCGCTTCACATACAGCTTCAGGCCGCCCTTTTTGTCGCGGTTCCACAGGTCTTGCGGGGCCTTGGCCGGCACGTACAGCAGCTGGGTGTATTCGGTGCTGCCCTCGACGCGGTTGTGGGTGTGGGCCAGCGGAGCTTCGAAGTCGTGGCTGATCTGCTTGTAGAAGTCGTCGTACTGCTCCTGGGTGATGTCTTTCTTGGCGCGGGCCCAGATGGCGCTGGCCTTGTTGACGGTTTCCCATTCGCCGGTGTGGACCATGCCACCGGGCTGGCGGCCGCCTTCTTCGTTATTGGGGTCGATCAGGTCGCCGTCTTTCCACTCTTCCTTTTCCATCAGGATGGGCAGGCTGATGTGGTCGGAGTATTTGCCGATGATGGATTTGAGCTTCCAGGCGGAGGCGTAGTCGAGTGCGTCGTCGCGCAGGTGCAGGGTGACGCTGGTGCCGCGCTTTTCGCGGGTAATGCCTTCAACTTCGAACGCGCCGCCACCGCTGGCACCGCCATCGCTGGACCAGCGCACGCCCTCATTGGCAGGCGTACCGGCACGGCGCGATTCGACGGTGATGCGGTCGGCCACGATGAAGCCGGAGTAAAAGCCCACGCCGAACTGGCCGATCAATTGCGAGTCGGCCTTTTGGTCGCCCGACATCTTGCTGACGAAGTCTTTGGTGCCGCTCTTGGCGATGGTGCCCAGGTTGTCGATGGCTTCCTGTTGCGTCAGGCCGATGCCGTTGTCGGTGATGGTCAGGGTTTTGGCATCTTTGTCGAAGGCCACGCGGACTTCGAGGTTGGGCGCATCTTCATACAGGCCGGGGTTGGCAATGGCCTCAAAACGCAGCTTGTCGCACGCGTCGGAGGCGTTGGACACCAGCTCGCGCATGAAGATTTCCTTGTTGGAATACAGCGCGTGGGTGACGAGGTGCAGCAGTTGGGCCACTTCGGCCTGGAAGGAAAGCGTTTGCTTGGTCATGTTTGTGTGTGTGAAAAATTCAAAATAAGTGTCGGCAAGTCGCATTGCCGGGCAACCCTCAATTATGGCCGGGCCGCCATATTGCAAGACCCGCAGCGTTTTGGTCGTTTGCAGAGCTTGTAGATCGTCAGGTGCGTTGGGCCGCACGCAAGGCCACCAGCCCGGCGATGACTACGATAGCCCCGCCCAGCACCGTGGTGGCGCGCGGCACCTCGTGGAAGAACAGGTAGCCCCAGGTGGGGGCCCACAGCATGCCGGTGTATTCGAACGGCGTGACGATGCTGGCGCGGGCCATGCGGTAGGCGCTGGTGAGAAACAGCGTGCCCACGGCGGCCACCACGCCGCACACCGCCATCAGCATGCCGTCCAGCAGGGTGGGTTGTACCCAGGGACGCACCAGGAACGACAGGCTGGGGTGCTCGGCCCGCACAATGCCCAGCTGGTGCAAGACCAGGGCGGTCGCCAGCGCACCCACCAGAAAAAACGCATTCTGGTGGAACGACATCACCGATGCGGCCTGGCTGGTACCCAGCCTGCGCGCCATCAGCATGGAGCTGCCGTACATGGCCGCCGACAGCAATGACAGCAGCGCGGCAGGTTCAAACAAGCCGCTGCCGGGCTGCAGCATCACCATCACCCCGGCAAAGCCCACCACCACCGCCAGCCAGACTTTCCAACTGGACTTTTTGCCCAGAAACGGCCCGGCCAGCGCGGTGACGAACAAGGGCACGGTGAAATACAGCGCCACTGCATCGGCCAGCGGCAGCGCCGGAAACGCCATGTAGTAGGCCGTGTAAGAAACAAACAAAATCAGCGCGCGCAGGGCTAAAACGCTCCAGCGCGACGTGAACAAAGCCCGCCATCCCACTTCGCGCTGCACCAGGGCGAACAGCACTGGCACGCCCACCAGCGAGCGGATGGCCACCACCTCGGTGAGCGGATAGGCCCCGCTGACCTGCTTGATGATCGCGTCCTGCAGCGAGAACACGAGAACGCCCAGGCACAAACATAAGATGCCGCGCGCGGTGTGGTTTTGCATAAAAAAACGGATAAAAAAAGCCGGGCTTGGCAGCCCGGCCCTTTGGGGACTACAGGCTGCGAATTAAGCCGCCACTGCCGCTCTCTCGGCCAGCACGCCGTCCAGCCAATCCACCCGCATTTCTGGCACAGCAGTGATTAGCTTGCGGGTGTACGGATGTGCGGGGTTGTGGAAGATCTTGTCGGTTTGGTCGAAGGCCACAAACTGGCCTTGCAGCATCACCGCCGTGCGGTGGGCGATGCGGTGCACGACATCCAGGTCGTGGGTGATCAGCACGTAAGACAACCCCAGCTCGGCCTGCAGCTTGCGCAGCAGCTTGAGTATTTCCTCGGCCACCAGCGGGTCGAGCGCCGAGGTGGGTTCATCCAGGATGATCAGCTCAGGCTTGGCGGCCAGGGCGCGGGCAATGCACACGCGCTGCTTTTGCCCGCCCGACAACTGGCCGGGGCGGCGCTGCAAAAACTCCACCGGCAGCTCCACCAGCGCCATCAGCTCCTTGGCGCGCTCCAGCACGGCCTGGCGTCCCAGGCCAAAGTAAAACTGCACCGGGCGGCCGACGATGTCCAGCAGGTTGTGCCGGGGGTTGATGGCCACGTCGGGGATCTGGTAGACCAGCTGGATGCGGCGCTTGAGCTCTTTGTCGCGCGCCTTGAGAGCACGCGGCAAGGCCTTGCCCTGGAAGATGATTTCGCCGCTTTTGGGCGGCAGCAGCCCGGTGACGATGCGCGCCAGGGTGGATTTGCCCGAGCCGGACTCGCCCACCACGGCCACGGTTTCGCCGCCTTTGACATCCAGCGATACGCCTTTGACCACATGGAAGTCGCCGTAATACGCCTGGCAGTCTTTGATGGACAGCACGGTCTGGGGCTTGACGGTGGCCTCGTTGGCACGCTCGCTGGCCGCCGCACCGCGCACGGCCACCAGCCGGGCGGTGTAGTCTTGCTTGGCCTGGGTGAGGATTTGCTGGGTCTGGCCTTCTTCGACCTCTTTGCCGTGGCGCAGCACCTTGATGCGGTCGGCCACCTGGGCTACCACGGCCAGGTCGTGGGTGATGTAGAGGGCCGCCGTGTTGTACTGATGGATCAAGGACTTGAGCAGAATCAACACCTCGATCTGGGTGGTCACGTCGAGCGCTGTGGTGGGCTCGTCCAACACCAGCACGTCGGGGCGGCAGGACATGGCCATGGCCGCCATGGCGCGCTGCAACTGCCCGCCAGAGGCCTGGTGCGGGTAGCGGGCGCCAAAGGTTTCGGGGTTGGGTAGGTCCAGCGATTTGAAGAGCTGGCGCGCCCAGGCCTCGGCCTCGGTGCGGTTCATCAGCTTGTGCAGCAGCGGGGCTTCGCAGACCTGGTCCATCAGTGTGTGGACCGGGTTGAAGGCTGCCGAGGCCGACTGGGCGATGTAGGCCACGCGTTTGCCGCGCACACTGCGCCGACCTTCGGCGTTGAGGGCGCGGATGTTCACACCGTCCAGAATGATTTCGCCCCCGGCGATGTGCACCCCGGCGCGGGCGTAGCACATGCTGGACAAGCCGATGGTGGATTTACCGGCCCCGCTCTCGCCAATCAGGCCCAACACCTCACCCTTGCGCAGGCTCAGGTCTACGTTGTCCACGATGGCGCTGCCCGCCAGGCTCTCCAGGCGCAGCCCTTTGATTTGCAGAATGATCTTTTCTTCCATGGTGAAACCGTCTTTCTTAAAGTTCTGCCTGTGCGCCCGAGGGGCGCGCATCCATGGACAACATCCAGTCCACCACCAGGTTCACCGACACGGTGAGCAGCGCAATGGTGGCGGCGGGGTAGATCGGGGCCATCATCCCGAAGTTGATGGCGGCGGCGTTTTCACGCACCATGCCGCCCAGGTCGGCGTATGGCGGCTGGATGCCCAGGCCCAGGAACGACAGCCCTGCGATGAACAAAAAGTTGAAGCAAAAGCGCAGGCCAAACTCCGACACCAGGGGTGCCCAGGCGTTGGGCAAAATTTCGCGGCTGATGATCCACCACAGGCCCTCGCCTCGCAGGCGCGCAGCTTCCACGTATTCCATCACCGACAAATTCATGCCCAGCGCCCGCGCCAGGCGGAACACGCGTGTGGAGTCCAGCACGGCGATGGTCAAAATCAGCACCGGGATGCTGGAGCCAAACACGCCCAGCACGATGAGCGCGAAGATCAGGCCCGGTATGGACAGCATCACATCCACCAGGCGGCTGAAAAACACATCTACCCAGCCACCCACCACGGCGCTGACGAAGCCCAGTACGATGCCGATGAAGAACGACAGCAGGGTAATGGCCAGGGCCACGCCAATCGTCATGCGGGTGCCGTACAAAATGCGGGTGAGCATGTCGCGCCCGATCTGGTCGCCGCCCAGCCACATGGTCTTGGAGGGCTCGGCCCAGGTCTCGCCGATGTTGGCCGACTGGGCATACGGGGCCAGCCAGGGCGTGAACAGAGCGACGAAGATGAAGAGCGCCACCACGGTCAGGCCAAACCAGGCCGACAGAGTGGGTTTTTGTCCGAAGAGTTTCATGGGGTTCTCGGGTTTGTTCTTGTGAGCGTTGGTTAGCGCTTATGGCGCAGGCGGGGATTGACCAAAATGACCAGAATGTCGGCCACGGTGTTGAGCAGCACAAACACCATGGCAAACACCAGGCCGCAGGCCTGGATCACCGGCACGTCGCGCTTAGACACAGCATCCACCATCAACTGGCCCAGGCCGGGGTAGACAAACACCGCTTCGATCACCACCACCCCCACCACCAGGTAGGCCAGGTTCAGGGCGATCACTGTGATGATGGGTGCAGCCGCGTTGGGCAGGGCGTGGCGGGTGATGACGCGCCCGCGTTTGGCCCCTTTGAGAAAAGCCATTTCAATGTAGGGCGTGGACATCACCGACAGCACCGAGCTGCGCGTCATGCGCAGCATGTGCGCGGCTACCAGGAGCGTGAGGGTGATGGCGGGCAGCGTGGTCTGGTAGACGCGTTCGGTGAACGGCATGCCCTTGAATACCGTGGACAGCGACGGGAACCAGTCCACATTCACCCCCAGGAATATGATCAGTAAGTAGGCGATGAAAAACTCAGGCAACGAGATGGCAATCAGCGACACGATGTTGGCCAGCTTGTCGGAAATCTTGCCTTCGTTGATGGCCGAATACACCCCCAGGCCGACGGCCACCGGAATCGCAATCATCGCCGCATAGCCGGCCAGAAACATGGTGTTTCCCAGGCGCGGCAGAATTTCGTCCACGATCACGCGCTTGTTCGTCAGCGCGATGCCCAGGTCGCCATGTAGCACGCCGGTCAGCCAGTGCCAGTAGCGCAGATAGGAAGGGATGTCGTAGCCCAGTTCCTTGCGGAAGATGACTAGCGCCTCGGGCGTAGCGCCCTGGCCCAGCACCGCCGAAGCCACATCGCCCGGCAAAATTTCGGTGCACACAAAGATCAACACCGACACGGCCAGCAGTGTCAGCACGCCTAAAAATAAGCGGTTCAATATCAATTTCGCCATAGCAATTTCCGAGTGGTCCAAAAGGCAACACAGTGGTTGACCATAAAAAAGCGGAGTGGAGCCAAACCCCACCCCGCCCATCCTTTACAGCAGTTGAACGAGAGCGCTGAGGGTCAAGCACCCCGGCTACACCCAGAACGCACGCTGCCCCTTCCAGGAACACCGCAGAACTGGCTCCGCCAGGCTGCAGGTGTTGCTCCCTGCAAGGGGGTTGGCGAAAAGCGCTTGCGCTGTAGCCTGGGGGTGAGCCTTAGATAAACCAGCCCTTTTCAGCGATACGGTCATCGCCCAGGTCGTAACGGCCAGAGACTGTCAAACCTGCCAGCTTGGTGTTGTACGCGTCGATGTAGTCCTGCACCGCAAAACACACCATGCCGGAGTTGTCTTTGATCAGTTCCTGGCAGCGTGCGTACATTTCTGCGCGCTTGGGCTGGTCCAGTTCGACACGGGCGGCCACCAGCAGCTTCTCAAACTCGGGGTTGTTGAAGTGGGTGTCGTTCCAGGTGGTGTTGGCCTTGAAGGTACTGGTCAACTGGTTGTCGATGGTCGGGCGGTTGCCCCAGTACACGGCGCAGAAGGGTTGCTTGAGCCAGACGTTGTCCCAGTAGCCGTCGCCAGAGACGCGCTTCAGGTCCAGCTGGATACCCGCTTTGGACAGCGACTCCTGGAACACCTGGCCGCTGTCGGTGGCACCCGAGAAGGCACCTTCCGAGACTTGCAGTTCGACGGCACCGGTGATGTTGGCCTTTTTGAAGAAGAACTTGGCCTTGTCGGGGTCGTAAGCGGTCAGCTTTTGCTTGGGGTCGTAGTACTTCATCTTCGCGCCCACAGTGTGGTCGTTGCCGATGGAGGCGTAGCCCGAGAACACGTTGTCCACGATCTTTTTGCGGTCGATGCCGAACTTCAGCGCCATCATCAGGTCCGGGTTGCTGAAGGGCGACTTGTCGGTGTGCGCCACAAAGGCGAAACGGTTACCAGCACCTGGTGTGCGCGACAGCTTGATGGACTTGCTCTTGCCCAGCAGTCCGGCGGTCTTGGGGTCCACGCGGTTGATCACGTCCACCTGGCCGGTCACCAGCGCCTGGGTGCGGGCAGCGGCGTCGCCGATGTAGCGCAGTTCCACGCGGTCAAAGTTGCCGCGGTTGGGTTTCCAGTAGGTGCCGGGCTTGCGCTTGAAGGTGGCGCGCACACCGGGTTGGAACTCTTCCAGCACGTAGGCACCGGTGCCGTCGGGCTTGCTGAAATCGGTCGTGCCATTCGGCACTACGATGATGTGGTAATCGCTCAGGTTAAATGGCAAATCCAGGTTGCCATTGGTCATCAAAATCTGGATTTGCGTGGGCGAGAGTTTCTTGATCTCTTTGATATCGGCCAACAGCGCTTTGGCGGGCGATTTTGTTTCGCCGCGGTGCATATTGATCGAGTAAATCACATCGTCCGCATCCAGTGTTTTGCCGGATGTAAAGGTAATGCCTTTGCGGATATTAAAGATCCAATCGGTGGCACCGGGTTTGACTTCCCAGTTTTCAAACAACTCGCCCGTGGCATCGCCGTTGTCGGCCACTTCGACCAGATTGTTCCAAAGCATCAGGCTGATGTTGATGGGAATCGAGTCGGCGTAAGTGCGGGGGTCCAGGCTGTCCGATGCCGACCCACCTTCCAGGCCCATGCGCAGGGTGCCGCCCTTTTTTGGTGCGCCTTGCGCCATCGCTGGCATGGCGCCAAAAGTGGCGGACAAACCAAAAGCAGCGGCACCGGTAATCAGTTGGCGGCGGTCCAGAATGATCCTGGATTCTGGGTTGATGTCGTTCATTGGCATATCAAAAATTCCTTCAAGGTCAATGGATAGGGGTCCGCTGGAGGGTTCTGGAAATCATGCAACTACCCCAAGGGCAAAGTGGTTTTGCACTCGCCAACCATCATAGGGTGGGTTTTTTTTCTTGTATCGGTATATGCGCTTATTTGGACAATTGATTTTCAAAGGGTGGTTCAATTATTTTTAAGAGATCAAGTACGTAAATGCACCTGCGTCGCAGTGCCATCAATTAGTGTCGGATTTCAGCTAGCCGCATAAGGTCAGCCTGTTAGGCAGCTGCAGAATCTGTAAACTTATGCAAAGCGCATGCAGACAAGTGCCCTTTTCGAGCGGGCTATTTTTTCGGGCTAAAAACGCCTCCAAAATCTTCCGTGCGGGCTGTTTGAAAATAGCCATTGAGGCTGCTGCTTTATGCCGCAGGGCCGTACAGTGGTATGCCGCTTCGGCCACCGCCGCGCACCCACCTTACTCACTTTGCATGGCCTACCGGACGGCCTGCCAACCCCCGAATCGGTGCAGACAAAAATCGGCAGTACGGGTGTTATTGCACGCAGATGGTGCAACCTGCAAACCCCGCCAATGCAGCTTTGGGCCATGGGATTTCACCGGTCCGTGGTAACTTCGAACTGCTGCTGTCGCTATACACAAGGAATCGCTCTTGCGCAACATACTCATTCCCCTGGCCTCACTTCTCAGCGGGGTGGGCATGCTGGTGGTCGGTACCGGCCTGCTGTTTGCGGCCATTGGTGCCCAGGCCAGTGCCGCCCATTTTTCTTCCCTGGTGACCGGCCTGGTCAATTCGGCCTATTTTGCGGGCTTTGTGTTTGGCACCTATGCCTGCCCGGTCATCATCCGCCGCGTCGGGCACATCCGGGCCTTTGCTTCGATGGCCACGGTGGCTTCGGCGCTACCCATCATGCACGCCTTGTGGACCAACCCCTGGGCCTGGGGCATGCTGCGCTTCATTACCGGGGTGTGCCTGGTGGGCCTGTACATCGTGGTGGAGAGCTGGCTCAACGTGGTGGCCACCAGCCAGCAGCGCGGCAAAGTGTTTGCCATTTACATGGCGGTGTGCGGGGTGACGCTGGCGCTGGGCCAGTGGCTTATTTTGGTAGGCGACCGGTACGGTTTCGTGCCTTTTGCGCTGGTGTCGATTTTGTTTTCGCTGGCCATATTGCCGATCACGCTGACCCCCGTGAAAGAGCCCGTACCCACCGACGCGCCCAAGCTGGGATTGTTCGAGCTGTTTTTCATCTCGCCGATCGGCGTGATCGGGGCCTTTGGCGCGGGCTTGCTCAACGGTGCCCTTTTCAGCCTGGGAACGGTATTTGCCCAGGGCGTGGGGTTCAGCGAAGCCGGAAGTGCCACCTTCATGGCCGCCACCATCCTGGGGGGTGCCGTGTTCCAGTGGCCGGTGGGACATCTGTCCGACCGGCATGACCGCCGCCGCGTGCTGTTTCTGGTGTGCGCCGTGTGCGCGGCCGTGGCCTTGGCGGGCTATTTCATGGCGCAGGGCAACGAGATGCTGCTGATCGCCATGGGTGTGGTGTACGGCGGACTGTCTTTTTCCATCTACGGCCTGAGCGTGGCCCATGTAAATGATTTGATCGATCCCTCGCGGGTGCTGGAAGTCACCGGCGGCTTGCTGCTGCTGTACGGCATTGGCTCCACGGTCGGGCCCACGCTGGGGGGTGCCATGATGGACTGGATGGGACCCGAGGCCTTGATGCTGTACTTTGCGGGCGCGCTGACCTTGCTGGTGCTGGCGATCTGGCGCTACAGCATCCGCAGCACACCGCATGCCGACGAGCATGCCGTCAAATCCGACTATGTGGTCATGGGCAGCGGCTCGCAGGCGGTGCTGCAGATGGACCCGCGCCGGACCGCTGGGTCCAACACGGCTCCCGCCGATCTAGGCCCGTAGCAGCCAATCAATTATTAGGATTGATCTTGCTGCGGGCCGGGGTGGATAGGACAGGGCGGCCCTAAACTTTCTGTCCATACTTGAATCCAGAACCCAGCCCCCCGGAGCCCGCATGCAACTTGAATCCATCCAGACCTTCATCGTGGCCAACCCGCCGCCCAGCTTTGGCGGCCGCTATTTTGTGTTCGTCAAGCTGCGCACCCGCTGCGGTATCGAAGGCATTGGCGAGGCTTACACCGCCACCTTTGGCCCGAAAGTGGTGGCGGCGATGGCGGAAGACCTGTTTGCCCGCGTGTTCCAGGGCGAAGACCCGATGCAGACCGAAACCCTGTGGCGGCGCGCCTACGGTGAAGGTTTCTCGCTGCGGCCCGACATCTCGCTGATGGGCGTGCTCAGCGCCCTGGAAATGGCCTGCTGGGACATCACCGGCAAGGCACTGGAGCAGCCGGTCTACAAGTTGCTGGGCGGCCTGGTGAACCCGCGCTTGCGCAGCTACACCTATCTGTACCCCGACCCCGACGAGGACGAGTCGTTCTACGGCGACCCGGACCGCTCCGCCGCGCGCGCGATGCGCTATGTGGAAGAAGGCTTTACCGCGGTGAAGTTCGACCCGGTGGGCGGCTACTCGGTGTTCGACCCGCGCCAGCCGACGCTGGAGCGCATGGATATGTCGGAACGCTTTTGTGCCCGCATCCGCGAAGCCGTGGGCGACAAGGCTGATCTGCTGTTTGGCACCCACGGCCAGTTCACCGTGTCCGGGGCCAAGCGCCTGGCGCGCCGCCTGGAGCCCTATAACCCGCTGTGGTTTGAAGAACCCACCCCGCCCGAGCGCCCGGAGTCCATGGCCGAGGTCGCGCGCTACACCTGCATCCCTGTGGCCACCGGCGAACGCCTGTGCACCAAATACGAATTTGCCCGGGTGTTGGAAACCGGTGCGGCCAGCATTCTGCAGCCCAACCTGGGCCGCGTGGGCGGCATTCTGGAAGCCAAGAAAATCGCCGGCATGGCCGAGGCGCACTACGCGCAAATCGCCCCGCACCTGTACTGCGGCCCGGTGGTGGCGGCAGCGAATATCCAGCTGGCGGCCTGCATCCCCAACTTTTTGATCCTGGAAAGCATCCAGCAGTTTGGCGGCTTCCACGCACAGCTATTGAAGAAGCCACTGCAGTGGGAAGGCGGCTACGTCATCCCCAGCAAGGAACCCGGCCTGGGGGTTGAATTGAACGAGGCCGTAGCCTTGGCCCACCCCTATGACAGCACGCGCCTGCACCTCGACATGGCGCAACACCCACTGGGTTATTTTTGATATGACGCACTACCTGAACTTCATCAACAACCAATGGGTGGCCGGTGACACTGGCTTTACCGTCACCAACCCCGCCACCGAGGAAACTGTGGGCCAGGTCAGCGCCGCCAGCGCCGCCCAGGCTCTAGCCGCCTGTGACGCAGCCGCTGCTGCCCAGCGCGGCTGGCGCAAGCTCACCAGCATCGAGCGTGGCAACCATCTGCGCGCCTTTGCCGATGCGCTGGTGGCGCGCAAATCTGCCATCGGCCAGGCGCTGGCGCTGGAGTCGGGCAAGAGCCTGGAAGATGCCGAGAACGAAGCCGTCTATGCCGCCGACATCACCCGCTACCACGCGGAATGGGCACGCCGCATCGAGGGCGAAATCATCCCCAGCGACACCCCGGGCGAGAACCTCATGCTGCACCGCGAACCCATGGGCGTGGTGGCCTGCCTGATCCCATTCAACTACCCCGTCTACACCCTGCTACGCAAGATTGCACCCGCGCTGATCACCGGCAACACCGTGGTGGTGCGCCCCAGCAACCATACGCCCTGCTCGGCCTTCGAAATCGCGCAAGCGGTATTGGACGCGGGCCTTCCCCCTGGTGTGGTCAACATCCTGGCCATGGGCCACGCCGAAGCCGAAGTGCTGTGCACGCACCCCAAAGTGGCGATGATCACGCTCACCGGCAGCGTCGGTGCGGGGCAGCGCGTGCTGGACTATTCGCGCGTCAACATCGCCAAGGTGTCGCTGGAGCTGGGTGGCAAAACCCCGGCCATCGTGGCGGCCGATGCCGATCTAGACAAAGCCGCCAGCGACATCGTGCGCTCTAAAACCACGCACTGCGGCCAGCTTTGCACCGCCGTGGAACGGGTCTACGTGCAAGAGGCCGTGCACGACGCGCTGGTGGCAAAGTTGAAGGCCCAGCTCAGCGCCCACGCCTTCGCCAACCGTGCCGAACAACCCCAGCACATGGGCCCACTGGTCAGCGCTTCGGCCCGCCAGGGCATCCATGCCATGGTGGAACGTGCGGTGCAGGCCGGTGCCCAGCTGGAATGCGGCGGCAGCCTGCCCAGCGGCCCCGGCTATTTCTACCCGCCCACCCTGCTGACCCAGGTGCGGCAAGACATGGAAATCGTGCAGGAAGAAGTCTTCGGCCCGGTGCTATGCGTGCTGCCCTACACCACGCTGGACCACGCGCTGGAGTTAGCCAATGACCACCAGTTCGGCCTGGCCTCGGTGCTGTACACGGCAGACTACCGCAGCGTGATGCAGGCCAGCAACGAGATTGAAGCCGGCGAGCTCTACATCAACCGCACCCCCGCCGACCCCTACCAGGGCTACCACGCGGGCTGGAAGCGCTCCGGCCTCGGTGGCGATGACGGCAAGCACGGCATGCTGGAATTTACCCAGACGCGCTTGGTGGTGATGAAGTATTAGGAACACCCCCAGGCTGCAGTGCTTCGCATCTTTCGCCACCCCCCCTCGTATGGGCTTGAAAAGCCCATACGACACGCAGGGGGCAACACCAGTGGCCTGGCAAAGCCAGTTCCACGGTGTTTCTGGAAGGCACGTCATCGCAGTGGATTTATACGTTTCAGGCCGCTAGCGCATATGGCACCTGCGCCAGTAGCTCCTAAAACCATAGTAACTACGGTTTTGCCTCCATTTCATGCAACAACCAGGTTTTGAACGCCTGCGCCGCCGGGTGCGCCTGGTTGCCCTCGGGGGCGATCAGGTAGTAGGCCTCTTTCATCGGCAGCGCAAAGGCCAGCGGCCGCACCAGCCGCCCGGCGCGGATCAGGTCGTTGGCGACAGTGTCGTGGGCCAGCACCACGCCCAGGCCGTTTTGCGCCCACTCAAGGCTCAGCGCCCAGGTGCTGGTGCGGTGCACCAGGGGCCGGGCCACGCGGCTTTTGGCGGGGTAGGCCTCCAGCCAGCTGTCCCAGCTTTGCAGCGTGCCAGGCAGGTCGAACAGGCGCTGGCGCAGCAGGTCGTCCAGCCGCTGTATGCGCGCGCCTACCTCGGGCGAACACACTGGAAAGATGCTGTCCTGACCCAGCCGCTTGCCCACCCGGCTTTCCCACTTGCCCTGGCCGAAGACGATCTCCACATCGGCCGAATCGCTCTGCCGCTCTTCGGGCCAGATCGAGGTCACCACATTGAGCTGCACCCAGGGGTGCTGGTCCATGAAGCGACCCAGGCGCGGGCTGAGCCAGAACTTCGCAAACGACAGGTTGACGTGCAGCTCCAGCATGTCGGGCTCCTTGCGTCCGGTCAGCACGCGGGTGCTTTCCTCCAGCATGGCAAACGCCGCCTGCACCGTGGGCAGGTAGCCCCGGCCTGCGTCGGTCAGCTCCAAGCCGCGCACCCGGCGCACAAACAGCGGGCGGCCAATGGCATTTTCCAGGCTCTTGATCTGCTGGCTAACCGCCGACTGGGTCATGTTCAGCTCTTGCGCGGCAGCCGTGAAGCTCAGGGCGCGGGCCGAAGCCTCGAAGGCGCGCAGCCAGTTCAGGGGGGGAAGACGTTGCATGGATTAGCCGGGCATTAGTTTTGCTAAGGTTATAGCGTTGTTTTGTTCGTTTGTCGGTTCCGGGGTAATCCCGCAAACTTTGTCCCTTGCCAACCCACAACTGCCACGCCATGTCTGAAATCCACATTCTTTCCAACCCCACCCGGTTGGTGATGCGCACACCGGCAGGCGACACGCCACTGCCCGCCCTGTGGCTACGCGCCCTCAGCCCCGACTCCAGCCAGCGCGACCCGCTGACGGGCCAGCGCCTCATCAACCCGCACCTGTTTCCGGAAGACCTGGCACTCACCGCCGCCCGTTGGGATGGCCCCCGCCTGCACCTGGCCTTCAGCGACGGTTTTGCCGGGCACTTTGACGCGGCCGAACTGCTGGCCGGGACAGTGCTGAGTGAAGGCTGCCCCGCGCCCCGGCCCTGGGCCGCCAACATCGCCTACCAGCCGGTGTACCAGTGGCCCGATCTGGCGCAGGACGCGGTGTTGTACAAGGCTTTGAAAGACTTCATCGAACTCGGCTTTTTGCTAGTGCACCACACGCCCACGCAGCCAGACTCCATCCTCAGCATCGCCCGGCGCTTCGGCTTTGTGCGCGAAACCAACTTTGGTACGTACTTCGAGGTGTATTCGCGCCCCCCGGCGGAGGCCATTGATTTGTCGTACCAGCCGGTGGCGCTGGGCCCGCATACCGACAATCCCTACCGCACCCCGGTGCCCGGCATCCAGCTGCTGCAGTGCCTGCAGAACGAAACCTCGGGTGGCCTGTCCAGCCTGGTGGACAGCCTGGCGGTGGCCGCGCAGGTGCGCCAGGAAGACCCCGAAGGCTTTGCGCTGCTGAGCCGCATCCCGCTGCGCTTCGAGCACCGCGATGCCACTACCCAGCTGGTGGCGATCAAACCCATGATCGAACTCAACGGCAGCGGCGACATGGTGGGCGTGCACTACAGCCCCCGGCTGGACAACATTCCGCTGATGTCCGAGGACGACACCCGCCGCTACCACCGCGCGCGCAAGCGCATGGGCCAGCTGTTCGACGACGACGCGTTCGCGCTGCGCTTCCGCCTGGAGCCCGGCCAGATGATGGTGTTCGACAACAACCGCGTGCTGCATGGCCGCACGTCGTTCAACCCTACGGAGGGCCACCGCCAGCTGCAGGGCTGCTACATCGACCGCGACGGCCCGCGCAGCCTGTACCGTGTACTTCACCGCCAACTGAACGGAACCCCCGCATGATCACCGTCGCCAATCCCGCCCCGCACGCCGTCAGCTTCACCCAAATGAAAGACGGCAGCACCGAGGAATACGTGTTTCTGCAAAAGCTGGAGCACGGCTACGTGCGCGCGCTGCCCGACCGCTTGCTGCTGGCCCTGCACCGCCTGGGCGACTCGCTGGAGGGCTACCAGGTGAGCCGCCTGGAGCATTCCCTGCAAGCCGCCACCCGCGCCGAGGCGGACGGGGCCGATGTGGAGACCATCGTCGCCGCCCTGCTACACGACCTGGGCGACGAGCTGGCCCCTGAAAACCATTCGCAGTTTGCCGCCTCACTTATCCGCCCTTACGTGCGGGCCGAGGTCACCTGGGTGGTGGAAATGCACGGTCTGTTCCAGATGCAGTACTACGCCCACCACTACGGCCTGCCGAACGACGGCTACCTGGCCTACCGCGACCACCCCTGGTTTGCCGCCTGCTGCCGCTTCTGCGAGCGCTACGACCAGGCATCTTTTGACCCGCACTACCCGAGCAAGCCCCTGGCCTATTTCGAGCCTATGCTGCGCAAGGTGTTTGCCCGCCCGCCGTTCGACCCCCTCATTCTTAAGGAATCCGAATGAAATCTGCCTCTGGCGCATATTCCATCTGCGCTAGCAGCTTCTTTTTTTGTAGCAAATAGCGCACCTGTCCATGCCCTCTGCCCCTGGCGTGGCCGCCACCACTCCGACATCCACGACCGCCTCGATTGCCGAAGAGTTGGCCCAGAAAATCCGGGACGGCCAGCTCTCTGCGGGCGAAAAGCTGCCTGCCCAGCGGGTGCTGGCCCAGCGCCTGGGCGTGCCGATTGCCACCGTCAGCCGCGCCTATGCCCGCCTGGAGCAGCAAGGCCTGGCGACGGCCCGCGTAGGCGACGGCACCTATGTGCGCGCCCTCAGCCCGGATGCGGCCCCGCCTGCACCCGGCGCGCCGCCCATTGACCTGGCCCACAACGTCGCCATCCCCACCGATGAGGTGGAGGCTTTGCGCCAGGTGCTGGCCGAACTGGGCCTTGACTCGGCGCGCATGGCCGCGCTGCTGGCCTACCAGCCCGAAACCGGGGCCCCGCACCACCGCCAGGCCGGGGCCGACTGGCTGCGCCGCTTTGGCACTACCGGCGATGCCGCCCGCGTCATGGTCACCCACGGCGCGCAGCACGGCCTGGCCGGGGTATTGCGCACCCTGGCCAAGCCTGGCGATATTTTGCTGACCGAGTCGCTCACCTACCCCGGCCTGCTGGCCCTGGCGCGGTCGCTGCGGCTGCAGGTGATGGGGCTGGAGATGGATGGCGAGGGCCTGCTGCCCGAGGCGCTGGACCAGGCCGCCCACAGCTTCCAGGCCAAGCTGCTGTTTTGCAGCCCCACGCTGCACAGCCCCACGGGCCGCACCATGTCGCTGGCGCGCCGCGAAGCCTTGGCCGCCGTGGTGCGCCGCCGGGGTCTGTGGCTGGTGGAAGACGTAGTGCACGCCGCCGTGCTGGCCCAGCCGCCGCCCGCCGCCTCTTCCCTGGTGCCCGAGCAGTCGTTTTTGCTGGCCAGCCTGAGCAAGGTGATGGCACCCGGTCTGCGCGTCGGCTACCTGGAAGCCGCCCCCGAGTGGCTGGACAAGGTGGCCGCCAGCATCCGCGCCGACTGCTGGATGGTGGCCCCGCTGATGCCCGAAATCGCCACCCGCTGGCTGCGCAGTGGCGAGGCCGAGCGCCTGATCACCCTGCAGCGCCAGCAGATAGACGAGCGCCTGGCCCTGGCCCACACCTGTCTGGCCGGGTGGGACTACGCCTGGAGCGACCACCACCCGCACCTGTGGTTTCCCTTGCCCGAACCCTGGCACGCCAGCCCGTTTGCCGCCGCGCTGCGCCAGGCCGGTGTGCTGGTGCGCACTGCAGAGCAATTTGCCGCCGGACGCAGCCGCGCCCCCCACGCCGTGCGCATCAGCCTGAACACGGCCACCTCGCCTGCGCAACTCAAACTGGGGCTGCGCACCTTGGTTCAGGTGCTGGAGAGCAGTCCTGCAGCCGACATGGCCCCTTGAATTTTGGCCCCCTAATTTGTCAACGCCACCCCCATGAAAATCGCCAAATCCTTCCCCCGCAAAGTCCAAGAGATTCCCAACCTCTTCATCCCCCTGGCCGACGGCACCCGCCTGGCCGCGCGCATGTGGCTGCCGGTAGATGCCGAGCGCAAACCCGTGCCTGCCATCCTCGAATATTTGCCCTACCGCAAGCGCGACGGCACCGTGGTGCGTGATGCGCTGACCCACCCCTACCTCGCAGGCCACGGCTACGCCTGTGTGCGGGTCGACATCCGCGGCAACGGAGACTCGGACGGCGTGATGCTGGACGAATACGCTGAAGCCGAACTGGCCGATGGTGAAGAAGTCATCGCCTGGCTGGTGGCGCAAAGCTGGTGCACCGGCAAGGTGGGCATGATGGGCATCTCCTGGGGCGGCTTCAACTGCCTGCAGGTGGCCGCGCGCCAGCCGCCCGGGCTGGAGGCGGTGATCACCCTGTGCTCCACCGACGACCGCTACAGCGACGACATCCACTACAAAGGCGGCTGCCTGCTGGGCGAAAACCTGGGCTGGTCGGCCACCATGCTGGCCTATTCCTCCCGCGCCCCCGACCCGGCCCTGGTGGGCGACCGCTGGCGCGCGATGTGGATGGAGCGGCTGGAAGCCGAGCCCCTGCTGGCCATACCCTGGCTGCAGCACCCGCACCGCGATGCCTACTGGAAACACGGCTCGGTGTGCGAAGACATGGGTGCCATCCAGGCCGCCGTGCTGGCCATCGGCGGCTGGAACGATGCCTATTCCAACGCCGTGCCGCGCCTGGTGGCCAGCGTGCAAAGCCCTGTGAAGGGGATCATTGGCCCCTGGGCCCACAAGTACCCGCACTTTGCTGTGCCCGAGCCACGCATCGGTTTTCTGCAAGAGGCCCTGCGCTGGTGGGACCAGTGGCTCAAAGGCGTGGACACCGGCGTGGACCAGGACCCGGCACACCGCACCTACATCATGGAGCTGGGCCGCCCCGGTGCCAGCGTGGCGCACATCGACGGACGCTGGGTGAGCGATACCGTCTGGCCGTCGGACCGGTCGGAAAACCAGCGCTGGTACCTGAACCCCCAGGGCCTGGGCCCGACGGCGGGCACCAAGGGCAAGCAGACCATCGCCTCGCCGCAACACACCGGCGCCGACAGCGGCGAGTACTGCATCATCTGGCTCGGCCCGGAGTTTCCCGGCGACCAGCGCCAGGACGACTCGGGTTCGCTCACCTTCGACACCCCGCCGCTGGCCAAGCCCATCGACCTGGTGGGCGCGGCGGTGCTGCACCTGCAGGTCAGCAGCGACCGCCCGGTGGCCATCGCCGCCATCCGCCTCAACAGCGTCTGGCCCGACGGTGCCGTGTCGCGCCTGACCTATGCGGTGGCCAACCTGTGCCACCGCGGTACTGAAGACAAGCATGAACATCCCGAAGTGCTGGAGCCCGGCAAGGTCTACACCCTGCAAATCGCGCTGGACGACGTGGCCTGCACCGTGCCCAAAGGCCACCGCCTGCGGGTGTCCATCTCCACCAGCTACTGGCCGCTGGTCTGGCCCGCGCCCGAGCCGGTGACGCTGACGGTGTACACCGGCGCCAGCTTCATCGACATCCCGGTGCGCAAGCCACGGCGTGGCGAAAAAGCCCCGGAGTTTGCACCCGCCGAAGCTGCGCCGCCCGTCAAACTCACCACGCTGCAGCCCGCCTGGAACAAGCGCGAAGTCACCACCGACCAGCGCACCGGCGAGCGCCGCATGGCCATCGTCGACGACTTTGGCCGCAGCACCAGCACCGAGCACGGCCTGACCACCTGGGGCTGCGGGCGCGAGAACTACAGCATCCTGCCGGACGATCCGCTGTCGGCCCGGCAGGAATGCCACTGGTCGATGGAAACCGCGCGCGGCGATTGGGTGGTACGCACCGAAACCTATTCCAGCCTGCGCGCCACCAAGACGCACTGGCTGGTGACCGGGCGGCTGGAAGCCTACGAGGGCGAAAGCCTGGTGTTTGCCAAGGACTGGAACAAAAAGATCCTGCGCAAGATAATTTAAGCTTTTTAGGTCTCTAGCGCATATTCCGCCTGCGCTAATAGCTATTAATTTTAAGTAACCGAAACTATGTCCAGCTCCCACTCGGCCAGAACGTACACCCTCCAGAAACACCGCAGAACTGGCTTTGCCAGGCTGCTGGTGTTGCCCCCTGCAAGGGGGTTGGCGCAGCGTAGCGTAGCCTGGGGGTGAGCCAAAATCTATTATGCAAACCAAGTATTTCGTCCAGTTGGTCGCTTTGTCTGCGTTGTGGGGCTCGTCCTTCATGCTGACGCGGCTGGCGGTGCCCACGCTGGGGCACAACCTGGTGGCCGGCATGCGCATGGTCATGGCCACGCTGGTGCTGGGCACCATCATGCGGGTGGCGCGCCAGCCCTGGCCCTGGGCGCAGTGGCGCGAGATGTTTTTGCTGGGCGCGCTGGCGGTGGCCGGGCCGCACTTTTTCTATTCGTGGTCGTCGCTGGAGCTGCCTGCGGCCTACGGCTCGCTGCTGTCAGTCACAGCGGTGCTGTTTGGGGCCTTCATTTCGGCTTTCATGAAAGAAGAGGCGCTGACCCCGGTGAAGATGGCGGGTTGCCTGCTGGGTTTTGGCGGCGCGGGGCTGGTGGTGCAGCTGGGGCCCGTCAACCCCACGCCGCTGCTGGTGCTGTCGGCCCTGGGCTGTGTGGCGGGGGCTTCGCTGTCGGGCATGTCCACCCCGTTTTTGAAGCGCGCCACCACCCGGCTGGAACCCCTGGCCATCACCGCTGGCATGCATGCCACCGGCGCGCTGCTGCTGCTGCCCGGCGCCTTGTACGACCTGCCCCGGGCACATTTCACGCTGCCCGCCGTGGCCGGGGTGGTGATGATGGGCACCATGACCTCGGGCATGGCCTACTGGATGTACATGCGCATCATGCGCCACGTGCCCCCGGTGGCGGCGCTGAGCAGCACCTTTCTGGTCACCGGCTTTGGGGTGCTGTTTTCCATCATCTTTCTGGGCGAGGCCACCGGCCCCGGCCTGTATGCGGGCGGCGCGCTGATCGTGCTGGCCAGCATGATGGTCATGGGCTTCAACCCCTTTCGCCGCCGGGCCGCGTAATCTTTTTTCTTTCCACAGGACTTGTATGGCACTGAATATTGGTTTTATCGGCTTGGGCAGCCTGGGCGAGGGCCTGTGCAACAGCCTGGTGAAAGCGGGCTTCCCGGTTACGGTGACCGACCTGAACCCGGCCTGCGCCCAAAAGCTGCTGGCGGCGGGCGCGGTATGGGCGGACGACGTGGCCGGGGTCTGCCGGGGCGCGGATGTGGTCATCACCGTGCTGCCGTCACCCGCCATTTCCCGCCAAGTGGTGGAAGGCCCCGGCGGCGTGTTTGACAACCTGCGCGCGGGCGGCGTGTGGATAGAGATGAGCACCACCGACTTTGAAGACCTGCAGCGCCTGCAGGCGGCCGCCACCGAGCGCGGCATTGCGGTGCTGGAGTGCCCGGTGACCGGCGGCGTGCACCTGGCCAACTCGGGGCAAATCACCGTGCTGGTAGGCGGTGACGAGGCGGTGTTCCAGCGCGTCGAGCCACTGCTGGCGGCCATGGGCGGGCAGATCATCTACATGGGCAAGCTGGGCAATGCATCGGTGGTGAAAGTGGTCACCAATATGCTGGCCTTCATCCACCTGGTGGCGGCGGGCGAGGCCATGATGGTGCCCGCCAAATACGGCGTGGACCCGGATGCCACTTACCGCGCCATCCGCGCCAGCTCGGGCAACAGCTTTGTGCACGAGACCGAGTCGCAGCTCATCCTCAGCGGCAGCTACAACGTCAAATTCAACATGGACCTGGCCTGCAAAGACCTGGGCCTGGTCAACGGCATTGCCGAAAAGCTGGGCGTGCCGCTGGAGCTGGGCGGCATGACGCAGCAGATCTTCCGCCGCGCGCGTGGCCTATTCGGCAGCCAGGCGCAAAGCCCCGAGGTGGTGCGCATGCTGGAGCAGGCCTGCGGCCTGGAACTGCGCGCGCCTGGCTACCCTAAAGAACTTGTTGCGGAGTAAACCATGGCCCATCCACTGACCCACCAGGACTGGCTGCGCAAAGCCGAAACTCTGGCCATCGAAGGCCGCTTGTTCATCGAAGGCCGCTACGTGCCCGCGCAAGACGGCGGCAGCTTTGACTGCCTGAACCCAACCACCGGCACGCTGCTGGCCCGCATCGCCCAGGGCGAGGCCAAAGACATCGATGTGGCCGTGGCCAGCGCCCTTACCGCCTGGAACGACCGCCGCTGGCGCGGCCAGGCCCCGCGCGACCGCATGCAAGTGATGCACCGCTGGGCCGATCTGGTGGAGCAGCACGCTGACGAACTGGCGCTGCTGGAAACCCTGGACATGGGCAAGCCGATCAGCGATATGTTCAATATCGACCTGCCCGAGGTGCTGCGCACCATCCGCTATTTCGCCGAGTGCATCGACAAGGTGGAAGGGGCTGTCACCCACACCGCGCCCGGCTCGCTGCACATGATTCTGCACGAGCCGCTGGGCGTGGTGGGGGCGATTACCCCCTGGAACTACCCGTTATTGATGGCGGTGTGGAAGCTGGCCCCCATTCTGGCGGCGGGCAATTGCGTAGTGCTGAAACCCGCCGAGCAGGCCCCGCTGACCTGCACCCGGCTGGCGGCTTTATTCGTGGAGGCGGGTGGCCCCGCCGGGGTCTTCAACCTGGTCAACGGCCTGGGCCCCGAAGCAGGCCGCGCCCTGGCCCTGCACCCGGATGTCATCAAGCTCTCGTTCACCGGCTCCACCCGCGTCGGCAAGCTGCTGATGGGCTACGCCGGGCAGTCCAACATGAAGCGCGTGGCGCTGGAAACCGGCGGCAAAAGCCCGCAGATTTTCATGCCCGACCTATATGACCTGGACGCAGCGGTAGACCGCGCCGTGGGCGGCATTTTTGACAACGCCGGCCAGGTCTGCAACGCGGGCTCGCGTCTGCTGGTGCACCGCGATCTGCAAGACGCATTCACCGCCAAATTCATCGCCCGTACCCAGGTGCTGTACCAGCCCGGCGACCCGCTGGACCCGGCCACCACGCTGGGCCCCCTGGCCAGCCAGCCGCACCAGCGCAAGGTGCTGGCCGACATCGCCCGCGGCCAAGCCGAAGGCGCGCAAATGGTGATGGGTGGCACGCCCGTACCCCTGTCCGGCACCTTTGTGCCCCCCACGCTGTTTGTCGGCCACAACCGCATGGCCATCGCCCAGGAAGAGATTTTCGGCCCGGTGACCACCCTCATCCCCTTCGACACCGAAGACCAAGCCATCGCCCTGGCCAACGACTCCATCTACGGCCTGGCCGCCGCCGTCTGGACCCGCGACCTGAACCAGGCCCACCGCATGGTCGGCGCGCTGGAAGCCGGCATCGTCTGGGTCAACTGCTTCGGCGACGGGGATATGACCCAGCCGTTTGGCGGGTACAAGCAGTCGGGGAATTCACGGGACAAGCATATGGACAGTTTGCTGTCGTACATGCAGGGGAAGTCGGCTTGGTTTCAGGTGGGGTGAAGGGCAAGCGCCAGAACGTGTACAAGGCGCAGTGGATGTTTATGGCGATCCTGGTGGATCCGCCTTTTTTTCGGTCGGAACCGAATCGTGGTCTTCCAAAGAAGTGGCAACTGCCGTTGTGGGGCGGCACATCTTTACGCCATCCCATTGCTGTCCACACCAGCAATGGCCTTGGCCATCAATGATGCAGGTTCCTGTGCCGCAGCAGCGTTCATCGCCATGCATGGTGGGGTTTACTCCGAAGCGGGTCCATCGTGGAAGGGGATTTTCTGAACATTGCGAGGACCTGCGCCACACCCGCATGGTGTTGCATAAGTCTTGGTGGCCTATGGATTTACCGTGCCGACCGTGCCCAGCGTTGCAGGAAAGGGCGCAGGTGCAAAAAGCCACGGTAGGCCCATTCCAGCGCTGCCGTAACGCCAGGGAGTCGACCCACGCGGCCCAACCACCGCCAACCTGGCAAGGTCAACCACAGCGCAACAAAAGCTGCGGCTCCGCTGAGCAGCCGACCGTCCGGTAGGCGAACGTGAAACCGGGCCATGTACGCGGCCTGGTCCGCAGCGCTTACACCAGCGGCATGCTTGCTGACGTCAAGCCATGACACGGGCTGCAGTGGTTCCAACGATTGGTAGACGCCAATTTCCCGCCGACACAACGGGCAGGCACCGTCGAACATCACGGTCAGTGCGCAGCCACTTTCATCCGCGGGGCTTTCTGGTAGCTCGCTCACGGCGCAGGGCCTGAGGGGAAAAGGAGCCAGACAAAAACAAGCAACTGGGCCAGGTTGAATCCGACACTGGTCCCATGCAGCGCTTTAAAAGTTACGAGCTGTTGGCTATCTTTGGCCTGGTTGATGCGCGGTGTAAGCCAAAAGCAGTTGAGAAAAAATACCCCTGCGCACAGCCACAGCGCTATTTGGCGGACCAGCACCGTGTCTCCTGCCAACGCCAGCACTGCGGCCCCGGTGGTCGTAACGCCAAGAAAAAAGAAGTATTTTGGGAAGAACTTGCGCACATAGGCCGCAGACCATAGTGGCGGCAGCACCGCGAATACAGTGGGGGCCACGGCCACCATGAAAAACACCATGATGCCCAGATTTCCAGCCACCAGAAGCTGGCTCAGATAAATCGCCATCACACTGTGCCGCCCAGCAGACATGTGGGGGTGTGCAGGCCCGGATTATTTTGCGCAATGGTAGCCATGGTCAACAACTTTCTAGAACCTAGGATAGACTCATCGCCGTTTTTAACGCAACACCGGCATCGCCGCTCGCGCCAGGGCATTTGGGCAAGGCGGAGCAAGTCCCTCGCGGTCTGCAGCGTTGCGAATCCCTCCCGATTCCCTGGCGCGCCGCCTCGCGGCGGCTTGGTCAGCGTCGCGTTAAGGCACCCGCCATTCCCAGGTGTCGGTGCCCAGCAAGGCCCGACGGTGGCCGCTACGGCGGAGTTCAAGCCAGTCGATGTGCTGCACCTGGGCAGTCAGGATCGCCAGGTGATGTTGGCGCGGCGCGTCGCCCGGTCGGGGCTGCTCAACGGCAAGTGCATCCCCCGGCGCATCGGTGGAAAGATAGTCGCCAGCGGCAGCAGACTGGCTCACCCTTTGCCACACCGCCTCCACCTGGAGGCCTGTAGTTTGGACATCCATGTTCACCCTTACCCGAAGCTGCCAGTTCAAGCGCTCGCTCCAGAAAACCAGCATGGCAGTGGGCTGGCGGACAAGTTCCACCGCTTTGGGACTTCGGCTGTCGGTGTAGACGTGCAGTTGGCCTAGCTTGGCATCCGCATGGCGCAGCACCACCGTGCGGGCATTCGGCAAGCCGTCGTTCCCGACGGTAGCCAGCACAGGGGTCCGCCACGCATGGTGGCGGTCTTGGGAGGCCCGCTCCAGCTCGCTCCAGATGCGTTGGCGAGTTTCCTGTTCGGTTAAATCCAGTGGATGCATTTTTAGGTACTGCCCGCTAGCGGTTCAGGCAATCTTGCCGAAGCGTTGAAATTTGCAAGTTGCCACGCCGACCGCAATAGCCGGTCAAGGCCGCGCGTTGGTGGCCCGGTGGCGAAGAAAAACCGCACCCCGCAATGCGGCGTGCTTGGTAGTTCGCCCGGCCACCCGCTTTCGCCATCGCCGAAAAGAGGAAGGTTTCATCTGTCTGCGCATCAACGTGACAACAGCAGACTCGTCCAGGCCGAACTGGGCCTCAATCGCCTCAAATGCCGTGCGATCCTCCCAAGCCATCTCCACAATGCGCGAAATGCTGGCAACACACAATGTTGGCGTACCAGTGAGACGATGATTCTCCCCATTTTCCATGCCATGTAACCTGCGCGGGTAGTGTGTGCCATTACAAAAAATAAACCCATAAAAATGGTACTACACGGACCACCGTTTCACTGTCCAGCCGCTCTATACCTGAGCGCAGCGGTATGCCCACGGCCAGGATGGAGGCGCGCAGCGGGTGATGGACGGCAGGCCGGACCCGCGACGTGCACCAGGCCCACCGCGTGGTCGGCGCGCTGGGAACGGGTATGGTCTGGGTCAATGGCTTCGGCGGCGGGGATAGGACCCAGCCGCTGGGCGGTACAAGCACTCTGCGAATGCACGGGACTAGCCTATGGACAGTTTGTTGTCGTATATGCAGGGGAAGTCGGCTTGGTTTCAGGTGGGGTGAGGGGGGTTGGGCAGAAGGTTTGCAGGCTTCTGTGAAGGTCTTTGGTTGTGTGGGGTTCGATGAGCGCCGCTGGCCGGGCTGTGCCCCCGGCAGGGCAGTCACTTTTCTTTGTTTGGCCAAAGAAACGTAACCAAAAGAAAGGCCACCCCCACTGTCTGCGCCCTGCGCCGCCGGGCGCATACCCGGCCGAGGATGCTGGCAAGCAGCCAGAAAACGTCAACGCCAACCCGCCAATAGGGGTCGGAGCCCAAATGCGGGGTACCCCCCTCTCACATTGCCAGCAACAAGCGCGCAATTGGGATCCGACCCCCATTGGCTACCGCCCGTGCAGTCTGCACAGGTTGCTTCTCTTTTGATAGTCAAAAATAGGAGCTGTTTGTGTAGATAGGACAAGCGCTAGTAGTCGATTTGGTACTTGAAAAACGGCCTGAAAGTTTGAAGTTGGCGAAAAGACCAGCCGGGAACCAATCAGGCTTGCCCCCACCCCGGCCCTCCCACGGCGGGGGAGGGAGGAATGCGGGACATCGCCGTGCCCCCGCCAGGCTACCCCAGCAGCCGCTGCTCAAATGGGTAGTCCGAAAGCAGCTCGATGCTGCCGTCGTTGCGGATGTAGATTTGCTCTTCGAGCTTGGCACCTTCGCCGCCGTCTTCGTGGCCGATGTAGCTCTCGATGCACAGGGTCATGCCGGGCTGGAACACGCCGTCGTAGCCTTTGGCATCGCTGTCTTCGCGGTGCACGATGTACGGGTACTCGCCGCACATGCCGACGCCGTGCGCCAGCGCGAAATAGCGCCGGGCTTGGTAGGGCTTGGGGATCTTCCAGGCGCGGGTGGTGTACTCCGAAAAACTCATGCCGGGCTTGACCAGTTCCATGTTGGTGTGGATCTGCTCATAGGCCAACTGGTAGACGGTTTTTTGCGCGGCGTTGGCCTGGCCTTTGCCGCACAAAAAGGTGCGTGAGAAATCGGCGTAGTAGCCAAAGCGGCCCACCACGTCGGTGTCCAGGCCGACCAGGTCGCCGTCTTCGATGACGCGGGTGCTGCACTCGTGGAACCAGGGGTTCGTGCGCGGGCCGGAGCTGAGCAAACGGGTCTCGATGTAGTCGCCATCGGTGGCGATGATGTGCTGGTGCAGGTGCGACCAGAGTTCGTTTTCCTTGATGCCGGGCACCAGCGCGGCTTCCAGGTTGCGCACGCCCTGCTCGGCGGCGCGCAGCGAGGCGCGGACCATCTTGATCTCGTTGTCGACCTTGATGCAGCGGGCGCGTTCCAGCGGCTCTTGCGCGTCGGACAGGATGTAGCCGTAGGCCTGCAGCGCAAATGCGGCGGCAGAGGTGGCGCTTTCCAGCGCGATCTTTTTGCCGCCACCGCACTGCTGGATCAGCTCGTGCAGCTCGGCCGCCCAGCGCTTGGTCACGTCACCCAGATTGTCGTTGCAGAAGTAGTACGAGATGGCGGTGGCCGGGCGCACTTCGTCAATAGTGTCCAGGCCGTCGGCCAGGAAGTCGCAACCGGCGTACTCAAACATCACGACCTTGCCTTCGGCCGGCACAAACAGGTAACGCGCCGGGTTGCGCATCGAGTAGACCTGCATGTTGCGCGAGCCACTGGCATAGCGGATGTGTGTGGGGTCGAACAGGATGCAGGCGGTAAGGTCGCGCTTTTTCAGCTCGGCCTTGACGCGGGCCATGCGGTCGCGCTGGATTTGCGAGATTTCGGCGGCGGTGGGTTCGCAGTCTTCAAGACGCTGGGTGGGACGGATGAGGGCCATGGTGGGGGGCTTTCGGTTGTTATGGGAAAAATCAATCAATCAGGGAATCGTTGCGTACTAACTGGCTTTCAGCAATCAAATGCGCTTCGGACACGCGGCCATACAGTTGGCGGGTGCGCTCCAGGCGGCCCATCACATTGGGCTTTTGCGAGTAGGCAAAGATGGCGGTGTGGCGCTGGACGCTGCCGCTGACCGGGGTGACGCGGTGCAACGAGAAGCGGCCTTTGAAGAACTGCACGTCGCCGGGGCGCAGCGTAAGCACCTTGACCACGCTACGGTCTTCGCCGCGCACCACTTTGCCCACGCCGGGGTAGTTTTCGCCTTCGGGAGTGCGGATGTTGGGGCAGTATTCGAAGTCGCCACCGTGTTCGGCTTGTTGCGTCATCATGGAAACGATGAACTCGTTGGTGTCGTAGTGCCAGGGCTGCTGGGTGCCGTCGGGCAGCACGTTCTGCACCAGGCCCGCATAGGGGTCGGCGTATTCCCACACCCGCTCCTGCTGCAGGCAGGCGGCCACAAACAGCTTCATCGCCTTGGCCACATAGATGCGGTGGATGATGTAGTCGGCCGGGATCATGTCGCGCGTGACAAAGCCGCTGGTGCGGTCCATGAAGAAGCGGCGTGGGTCGCTGGCGGGCAGGCTGGGGTCGTCGTTGGTGAAGTAGGCGTTGGTCTGCTGGCGCGGCGAGAAGAAGGTTTTTTGGGCCAGTACACGGCCTTCTTCGGTCACCCGCAGCATGGCGTCGGGGCGCAAGAAACCGGGAAGTACGTAGCTACCTTCGGCGGCCAACTGCTGGCGGCACATCTCCACCAGTTCCTGCATGCGCTGCGAGCCGGGGGTGTGCAGCGGGTAGCGATCGGTGTCGACGATGTCGCTCAGGTCCATGCATTCGGCATCGGCCAATGCAATCTTGGGAAAGGGGGTGGTCATGCAAACTCCTGGGTCAATGTGGGGAAGAAATTGGGGGCAATGATGCGCACGCGCGCGGATGTTGAAAAGCGATGATTTCGCGGGATGACGCTTGAGAAAAAGTCATACCGGGTGGTCTTCCAGGATCAGGTCGGCCCCTTTTTCGGCCACCATGATGGTGGGCGCGTTGGTGTTACCCGAGGTCACCGCCGGGAACACCGAGGCATCCACTACCCGCAGGCCCTGTATGCCGTGCACCCGCAGCCGGAGGTCCACCACGTGGCGCACCGGGTCCGGGCCCATGCCGCAGGTGCCGCAGGCGTGGTAGACCGAGCCGCTGCGCTGGCGAAAGTCTTCCAGCAGGGCTTCGGGCGAAGTGGCACCGGGGCCGGGGAACAGCTCGGAGGCCACCACGCCCGACAGCGGCGCGCTGGCGGCAATGCGCCGCAGCAGTTGGCTGCCCTCTTGCACATCGGCCAAGTCCTCGGGGGTAGACAAAAAGTTGGTGCGGATCACCGGCTTGGCAAAAGGATTAGCTGACTGGATGGTGATGCTGCCCCGGCTGGTGGGGCGGCAGGTGTTGAAGGACATCAAAAACGCCGAATACGGGTCGGGGTTCATCAGCTTGGCTTGGGGCTTGGCGTTGGCGGTGTAACTGATAGGGTTGAAGTACACATGCATGTTGGGCCGCGCCAGCCCGGGGCGGCTGCGCACAAAGGCCCCTGCCTGGTTGACGCTCATGGCCAGTGGGCCCTGCTTGCCCAGCAGGTACTGCAGGGCGGCCTTGACCTTGCCGCTGAACGGGTACAGGGTGTCGTTCAGCGTGGGTACCTTGGACTTGAAGTAGTACGACACACACACGTGGTCTTGCATGTTCTGCCCCACGGCGGGCGTGTGGCGTACCAGAGGAATATCCAGACCTTTGAGCAAGCCCGCGTCGCCCACGCCCGAGACCTGCAGCAATTGTGGAGAGTTGATCGAGCCGCCCGACAGCACCACCTCCTTGGCGGCGCGCACGGTGTGCAGGCTGCCCTTGTGCACAAACTCCACGCCCACAGCGCGCGTGCCCTCGAACACCACGCGGGTCACCTGGGCGCGGGTGGTCAAGGTGAGATTTTTGTGCCGCAGGGCCGGGCGCAGAAAGGCGTTGGCGGTGGAGGCACGCACGCCGTCGCGGATCGTCATTTGCCACAGGCCTGCGCCTTCGGTCTGCGCACCGTTGAAGTCGCGAGTAGTGGGGTAGCCCAGCGCGTTGCAGGCGGCCATGAAGGTGTCGCACAGCGGGTGCACCTTGCCGCTGAATTCACTGACCCGCAGCGGCCCGCCGCTGCCGTGGTGCTCGGATGCGCCCCACACATGGTCTTCGGATTTTTTGAAGTACGGCAGCACCGACTTCCAGCCCCAGCCGGGGTTGCCCGCGGCCTCCCAGTCGTCGAAGTCTTCGCGCTGCCCACGGATGTAGACCATGGCGTTGATCGAGCTGGTGCCCCCCAGCACCTTGCCGCGCGGCCAGTACAGGCGGCGGTTGCCCATGGCGGGCTCGGGCTCGGCGTGGTACATCCAGTTAAAGCGCGGGTCGGCAAAGGTGCGGCCATAGCCAATCGGCACCTGGATCCAGGGGCTGCGGTCCGAGCCCCCGGCTTCCAGCAGCAGCACGCGGTCTTTGCCGCTGGCGCTCAGGCGGTTGGCCAGCACGCAGCCAGCAGACCCTGCGCCGACAATGATGTAGTCGTATTCGTTCATGCGCCGCAGGTTAGCGGGCGGCTACGGTGTGGGCAAACCACGAATTCGCGGCCCCAGCCATGAGAAAAATGGTGTGGCTAAAAAATCAGCCGAACTGGCTGCCCAGCCAATCGCGGAACAGGCCCACCAGAGCGCGGCTTTCGGCATCGCGGGCCAGGTTGACGAACCAGTAGCCGTGCGGCCCGGCCACTTTCACCTTGCTCAAGGGCCGCAAACTACCGGCCGCCAGCTCTCTGGGCACCATGGCCTCGTCCACGATGGCGACCCCGGCTCCAGCCAGTGCGGCGTTGATCACCTGGTCCAGCGTGCTGAAGCTCAGGCCCGGCTTGGGATTCACCTCGGTCAGGCCCTGGGTGGCGCACCAGTGCTCCCATATGGGCATGCGCACATTGCCATCGGTGATATGCAGCAGGGTGGCTTCTTCCAGGCGCGGGGGCTGTGCATCCACCCACAGCACCGGGCTGGCCAGCATCACATGCTGCTCCACCATCAGCAGCGCGCAGTCGCCGTCGGCCCATGCCTGGTCGCTGAAGGCGATGACGCAGTCGCAGTGGCGCACATCGCGCGGGGCATGCACGTCGTGGGTGCTGATGGACAGGTCGATGTGGGGAAACTGCCGCCGAAAGTCCGGCAGGCGCGGCGCCATCCAGCGGGTGGCAAAGGTGGGCGGCAGGTTGATCGCCAACTGCTGGCGCAGGTTGTGGTGCTGCAGGTTTTGCACCACGGTGTCGATGTGCTGGAACGCGGTGTCCACAGCGGTGGCCAGTTGCCGCCCGGCAGGCGTGAGCTGCACGCCCCGGTGGGTGCGGGTGAACACCGGCACACCCAGCCATTCTTCCAGCTGCTTGATCTGCCGACTCACCGCCCCCTGGGTGACAAACAGGCTGTCGCCCGCCTGCATGAAGTTTTCGGTCCGGGCCGCAGCCGCGAACACGCGCAGCGCATTCAGCGGGGGGAGACGTTTGTGCATGGTGGGGGTGGCGTGAGAGAGGTGCAAAGAAGTCAGCGAGGATTATGCAATTCGCATGCCGACCGCAGCCCGAATCCCAACCCTAGCCCCAGCCCTTAAAACCCTTCGTGCGGTGCCAGGTACCGCCACTGCCCCACGGGCAGGTTGCCCAGCATCACATTGCCGATGCGCACGCGCTTGAGGCCCACCACCTTTAGGCCGACCAGCTCGCACATGCGACGGATTTGGCGCTTTTTGCCTTCGGTGAGGACGATGCGCAGTTGCTCGGGGTTTTGCCAGGTGACCTTGGCGGGCTTGAGCTGCTGGCCGTCCAGGCTCAGGCCATGGCGCAGCTTGGCCAGCATCGCGGGCGGAAACACGGCTTGCACATTGGTGGTGATGGGGTCGTCGTCGTCCATGCGGACCAATTGCCCGGTAGGCGCGGGCTGGCCCAGGCCGTGGTAGGCCACGCGGACCAGGTATTCCTTTTCCATTACCGAATCTTCACCGATGAGCTGGCGGGCCACGCGGCCGTCCTGCGTCATCACCAGCAGGCCGATGGAATCGATGTCCAGCCGCCCGGCGGGTGCCAGGCCGCGCAACTGGTTGGGGTGGAAGAAAAAGCGGGCGTTGTCCTCGGCCCACCGGTTTTGCGCGGTGAACAGCGTCACCGCCGGTTCGTGGCCGTCTTCGGCCTGCGCGCTCACGTAGCCCATGGGCTTGTTGATCAGGATGGTGACCTGGTTGGCCTGGTGGCCGCTGGCAGCCTTGTCGATCTGGATGCGGTCGCTGGGCGTGACCTTGACCCCCATCTCGGCGATGGCCCCATTCACCTTGACCCAGCCCTTGGCGATCCATTCATCGGCCTCGCGGCGCGAGCACATGTTCAGATCGGCCATGCGCTTGTTCAGGCGGATGGGGTCGCTGCTGCTGGCCGTTCCGGCAGCACCGGCGGGAGGTGCGGCGCGGCGAAAAGGAACAGGGGGTTTGGGGGGCGGCACGGGGGTGTTCATGGTGTTTGCTATGAATAGCGTAGCTATTCATGTAATCTGGATGCGCGGCAGGGGCGTATTTTGCTTATATTTTAAGCTTTTACGGCTGCACCAACAGCCGGTACCCCACGGCCGTCTCCGTCAGCAGGTGCACCGGCTGCGCCGGGTCGGCCTCCAGCTTTTGCCGCAGGTGGCCCATGTGGATGCGCAGGTAGTGGCTTTGCTGGGTGTGGGCGGGGCCCCAGACTTCGCGCAGCAGTTGGCGGTGGGTGAGCACGCGACCCGCGTTGGTCACCAGCACCGACAGCAGGCGGTATTCAATGGGCGTGAGGTGCACCTCGGCACCGCCCCGGCGCACCAGGCGGGCGGTGCGGTCCACCTCGACCGTGCCGAAGCGGAACACCGGGTCGGGATCGTTCTCCGCTGCACGCGGTCGCCGCAGGTTGGCGCGCACCCGGGCCAGCAGTTCGCCCACGCCGAAGGGCTTGGTCAGGTAATCGTCGGCCCCGGCATCCAGAGCGGCAATCTTGTCGGCCTCGTCGCTACGGGCCGACAGCACGATGATGGGCACGGCCGACCAGCCGCGCACGTCGCGCAGCACGTCCAACCCGTCGCCGTCGGGCAGGCCCAGGTCCAGCACCAGCAGGTCGGGCTTGCGGGTCCCGGCCTCGGTTAAACCTTGTTTGGCGGTGTCGGCCTCGAACACCTGCCAGCCTTCGGCCTCCAGCGCGCTACGCACGAAGCGGCGGATGTGGGGTTCGTCTTCAATCAAAACAGCAACAGGATTCACTGGCTCACCCCCAGGCTGCGCTGCGCTACGCCAACCCCCTTGCAGGGGGCAATACCAGTGGCCCGGCAAAGCCGGTTCCACGGTATTTCTGGCGGTGTCCGTTCCTTCTTTAACAGTGGGTGGGTGGTTACGATCATGGTCAGGGTCAAGACAAATCTGGTGGCGGGCGGCGTGGCAAGGTGAGGGTGAATTCTGCCCCACCGTCTGGCGCGGTGGTGGCCACGATCTGGCCCCGGTGCGCGTCAACGATGGCTTTGCAGATGGCCAGTCCCAGGCCCACGCCGGGGGTGGTGGATTCGGTGCTGCCGCGGGTGAATTTGTCGAACAGCTCGGCCTCGCGGCCTCGCAGCTTGGGCGGCAGGCCGGGGCCATGGTCGCGCAGCGCCAGCACCAGGCTGGTAGGGGTGGCACGGGCGGTCAAAGCGATGGGAGCCGCGCCGTATTTGGCGGCGTTTTCCAGCAGATTGACCAGCACGCGCTCCATCAGCACCGCATCGAATTCAACCAGCGGCAGGTCGGCGGGCACGTCGGTATCCACATGCTGGCCGCCCAGGGCCGGGCCCGCAGCGCGGATGGCAGAGCCCACCAGTTCTTCCACCGACTGCCAGTCGCTGCGCAGGGCTACGCCGCCGTTTTGCATCCGGGCCATGTCCAGCAGGTTGGTGACCAGGGCCGAGAGTTCGCGGGCCTGGCTGACCATGGCCCGCGCTGTGTCGATTTGCGGCGCGGCCAGCGGTGGCTGCGAGCTTTGCAGCGACTCGGCCAAACCCATCAAGGCGGTGAGCGGGGTGCGCACGTCGTGCGAAATCGCCGCCAGCAAGGTGTTGCGCAGGCGCTCGGATTCCATGTGCACCACCGCCTCTTGCGCCACCTCGACGTAGTGCACCCGCTCCAGCGCAATGGCGATCTGCCGGGCCAGGGTTTGCAGCAGTTGCTGCTGCTCGGGAATCAGCAGCCAGCGCGCCTGGCTGGGTTTGAGCGCCAGCACGCCGCGCACCCGCATGGGGGCTTGCAGTGGCACGCAATGCCAGGGGTGGGCGGGTAAGGTATTGGTGGCGAGCCCGGCGCTGTGGCCGGTACGCAGCACCCATTCGGCGATGCCTGCGTCGAAGTCGTGCGGCAGCAGGGCGGGCAGGCGCAAATGCGATGAGGTTAGGCCGCTGCCTTCGTCCGGGTGGTCGGCCACCAGCACCATCACCTTGCCGCCTTTGACCGGGTCAAAAGCCACGCCCTCTACCTGGGTAAACAAGCGCTGCACGGCGGCCTGGCCGATCTCCACCACCTGGCTGGTCAGCAGCGCGGCGGACAGCTCCCGCGTCAGGTCGAACAAGGCCTGCGCCCGGCTCTCGCGGCTGGCGGCGATGCGGGCCGCAAAGCGCAGCCCGGCGGTGAGCTGGCCGGTCAGCAGGCCAATCGCTAGCATCACCACAAAGGTCACCAGGTACTGCACGTCGCTGACCGCAAACGAAAAACGCGGCGGCACAAAAAAGAAGTCGAACGCGGCCACATTCAGTACGGCGGCCAGGGCCGCTGCGGCGCGCCCGTAGCGCACTGCCACCAGCACCACGGCCACCAAAAACAGCATGACGATATTGGCCAGGTCCAGCCGGTTTGCTAGGGGTGTGGCCAGCAGGGTCACCAGCACGGCCCCGCCCAAGGCGGCGGCATAGGGTTGCCAGGGGCGGCTGCGGGTGGCGTCGTCGGTGTCGTCGGGCAGCCAGGCGCGGGCCAGGCGGCGGGCGCTGGGGCTGCCGCCCACCTCCAGCACATCCATGGTCGGGGCCAGGGTGGCGAGTTGGCGTGTCAGCGTGTGGGCCCAGCGCCGCCAAATCTGCCAGCGCGGCGGCAGGCGGGGGCGGCCCACCACCAGGGTGGCGCAGTTCAGGGTCTGGGCCTGGCGCACCAGTACCTCGGCCACATGGCTGCCGGTCAGCACTGCCGTGTCGGCGCCCAGGGTTTCGGCCAGTTGCAGCACCGTCAAAATGCGGTCGCGCTCGGCGGCTTCCAGGCGCTGCAGCAGCGGGGTTTCCACATACGCGGCATGCCAGCGCACATTCAGCTGCCCGGCCAGCCGCGCGGCGGTGCGCACGGTCTGCTCCGCGCCTTCGTGCGGGCCGATGCAGGCCAGGATGGCCCCCGAGGTGTTCCACACCGGCGGCAGGTTCGCTGCGCTGCCTGATTTGCCTGATGGCCCTGATGGCCCCGACTGCTCGACCCGGTAGCTGCGCACATCGTCTTCTACGTGCTCGGCGGTGCGGCGCAGGGCGATTTCGCGCAGCGCAATCAGGTTGCCCTTGCGAAAGAAGTTTTGCGCGGCGCGGGCGGCCTGCTGCGGCAAATACACCTTGCCGGCTTGCAGCCGGGCGGTGAGCTCGTCGGGCGTCACATCCACCAGGATGATTTCGTCGGCGCTGTCGAGCAGGGTGTCGGGCACCGTCTCGTGCACGCGGATACCGGTGATGGCCCCCACCGTGCCGTTCAGGCTCTCCAGGTGCTGGACATTGATGGCCGACCAGACTTCGATGCCTGCCGCCAGCAGTTCCTGCACATCCTGCCAGCGCTTGGGGTGGCGCGAGCCCTCCACATTGGTGTGGGCCAGCTCATCGACCAGCAGCACGGCGGGCTTGCGCACCAGTGCCGCGTCCAGGTCGAATTCGGGCAGGCTGCGGCCCCGGTACGGCAGCTGGCGCAGGGGCAACTGCTCCAGGCCGTGCAGCAGGGCCGCCGTTTCCTTGCGGCCATGGGTTTCCACCACGCCGATCAGTACCTCGCGCCCGGCCTGGTGGGCCTGCTGTGCGGCACTGAGCATGGCGTAAGTTTTGCCCACGCCCGCATTGGCCCCGAAGTAGATGCGCAAACGCCCGCGCGCACGGGCTACATCCTGCTCTTGCAGGCGCAGCAACAGTGCGTCGGGGTCGGGGCGGGAGTCGTCTGGGCTACCCAAAGGGGGGCTCCTTGTATGTCAGAGGGGCGTTGGAGCGTAACACCACGGTGGAACCTAAAACTTGCGCGCCGGTGGCAGCGGTTCGGGACTGCAGATACCCCCGATTTCGCCGTGCGGCAGGCAGGCCAGAATCTGGCCGATCACCGCCGAGCCGCGCCCGGCGGGGAAGCGTATTTCCAGCTGCACCTTGGCATCCTGGTGCATGGGCAGGCAGCGCACGATGGCGGCACCGGGGCAGGCCAACAAGGCGCGGCGCGCCAGCAGGGCATCGTGGCTGGCCACCAGCACATTCATTTGTTCCCACTCGGGGTGGGCGGGTGCATGCGCCACCGCAGAAAAAAAGCCCATCTTCAACTCCTGCGTGCTGTCACGGCAGCACGATGGGTCCAGCATAAAAACAGGGGCGTAAAAACGGTGCTGAAAGTAGGCCTGAACGCGTAAAGAATGCGTAAATGCATGCCTGAGAACAGGGCCACCATTCAGTCCGTACCGGTCTTGCGCGCACTGCTGGCCAGCGCGATGCCCTGGGCCGCCGCGTGCGGCGCTTCAAACTGGCGCAGCAGGTGGCCCAGCACGGTGCGGTATAGCGCGTCGCCCAGCATCGCGTCTTCCATGCCTGCATCCACGTTGGGGTTGTCGTTGATCTCGATCACGTAGACGCCCGTGGCGTTTTCCTTGAGGTCCACGCCATAGAACCCGTCGCCCACCAGCCGGGCGCTGCGCACCGCGGCGTCCAGCACATGGGCCGGAGTGTCGGCGATGGCCACGGCTTCGGTACGGCCTTCTTCGTGCTGGCCGTTGGCCCCGTGCTTGAGGATTTGCCAGTGGTCGCGGGTCATGAAGTAGCGCGCCACAAACAGCGGCTCCCCGGCCAGAATGCCCACGCGCCAGTCGAAGTCGGTGTACATGAACTCTTGCGCCAGGATGATTTCCGACTCCTTGAACATGGCCAGGGCGATGTCCTGGAACTGCTTCCAGTTTTCGGCCTTTTTGACGCTGCGGCTGAACGAGCCGTCGGGCACTTTCAGCACCACCGGGTAGGCCATCCGGTCCTCCAGCTTGGGCAGGGTGCGGCGGCTGACCAGCTGGGTGCGCGGCGTGGCAATGCCGCTGCCCTGCAGCAGCTCGGCCAGGTAGGCTTTGTTGGTGCAGCGCAGGATGGACTGCGGGTCGTCCAGCACCGGCATGCCCTCGGCGGCGGCGCGTTTGGCGAACTTGAAGGTGTGGTGATCTACCGCCGTGGTTTCGCGTATGAACAGCGCGTCGAACTGGGTCAGGCGCGAAAAATCTTTTTTCTCGATCAACTCCACCGCGATGTCCATGCTGCGCCCCACGCGGATGAAGTTTTGCAGCGTGGCGGCGCTGGACGGCGGCAGCGGGTCTTTCGGGTCGTGCAGGATGGCCAGGTCCATGCGCGGCGCGCTCTGCACCAGCGCAGGCCGCCAGGCACGGCGGGTAAAGCGCTCCAGCGCCTGCAAAAACACCTCGTCGCGTGCCGGGTCTACATCGCGCGGGTCCAGCGGCACCAGCTCGGCAATCTTCCAGCCGCTGCTGCCCTCCAGCCGCTCCAGTGCAATCTCCAGCAGCGGGCAGCGAAACAGCTCAAAACTGCGCCGGGCCAGCTCGGCCAGGTCCGGATCTTCGATGTGGCCAAAGAACACGTGAAAGCGCAGCGCATTCACTGCGCGCGGCACCTCGTCCAGCCCGGCGATGAGCCGGTTCAGGCCCGCCAGCTTGGGCGAGTCCGGGGCTTTTTGCTGTAGCTCCAGAATGGTCTCCACGCTGGGTGTCACCCGGTCGCCACGGGCCTCGGCCAGCAGCGAGCCGTAGTAACCCATGCTGAGGTAGTCGTAGCTACGGCACAGGTTGATCACCTTGCGCTGGCGGGTGCGCGCGTCGGCCCGCTCGGAGACATATTCCTCCGCCGTCATGACGCGCCCGCCGGGGTCGGGCCAGCGGAAATCCGAGCGTTTTTCAACCACGATCAAATGGGTAGTACTCACAATGGGCCTTTGTTGGTAAGAATGACTGCTGCCGTTTGCTTGCGGCGGCCGTAGCGCGTGATGCGCTGGAATTCGTCGATGCTGACGGCGACACCGGGGTCGCCGTCAGGGGGCGGGGCGATGGGGTCGAGGATGCGGAACACCGCGCCGTCAAACCCGGTCACCACCACCCAGTGCGGGCCTTTTTCGCCGTGCAGCCGCCACAGGCTGATGAGCACGATGGGCACGCCACCGCGCTGCAGGTGGTCGGCAATGCGCTCGGGCGAAACCGGGGATTCGATGACATCGGCACCGGCCGCCACGATCTCGGCGCGAAAGTCCGACTCCACCAGCGCAATGACCTCCTTTTTGCGCGGGTCGCGCACGCTGTCGGTGAACAGCGTGGCCCCGGCCGGGGCGTACACCGTGGCCGCAAAGCCGCGCTGTACGGCGGCCAGCGCCAGCCCAAACGGGCCGCAGCCGCCATGGCCTGCGGCCATGAAGACGGTGGTGGCCTCGCGCCAGATGCGGATCTCGGCCGCGCGGTCCAGCACGGTGCGCGGATCCAGGGCGGCCATGGCCATCAGCAGCGCGCAGGGGCCGCAGCTGAAGTCCAGCGTCTGGCCGTAGTACGGTGCCCGCAGGGCCACCGCCACTGCCGCCTTGCCCAGGCTCCACAGCGATGCCTGGTAACGCAGCGCGTCCATGCCGTCGGCGTAGTAGCCGGGTTTGCGGTCCAGCGGGGTGAAGCCGCAGCGGGTGAACAGGGCCTGGGCGGTGGTGTTGTCGGCCCGGGTTTCCAGCCGCAGCACGGAGGCCCCGGTGGCCCGCGCCCGTTCCATCGCCGCCTCCAGCAGCAGCCGGGCCACGCCCTGGCCGCGTGCAGACGGGTCGGTGGCGAGGGAATACAGGCGGGCCACCGAGCTGCGGGCGCTGTGCAACAGCACGCTGGCCCCGGCCAAACCCTGGGCGTTTTGGGCCAGGGTGACGGTGGCCGAGGCACTGGCCACCAGCCGCCGCCAACTGCGTGCGGAGATGCGGTCGGCGCTGAAAACGCGCTGCTCCAGCGCGCCCAGGGCGGTGGTGTCCTGCAGGCGGGCGGTGCGCAGCCACACCCCGGTGGCGCGCATGTTCACCGCCTGCCCCGGGGTGGTTTGGTTCGGCTTTGCCAGGCCACGATGCCCCAGGCCAGCAGCAGCGGCAGGCACAGGGCGGCCAGGGCGCACAGCAGCGCAGCGAATTCCGTGGCCATGCAAGTTAGTGCAGGGCTTCCAGCGCCAGGTTCAGCGCCAGCACATTCACCCGCGCCTCACCCAGAAAGCCCGCCAGCGGGCGTTCGGTCTGCTGCTGTACCAAGGCCGCCACCTGGGCCTGTGGCAGGCCACGGGCTTTGGCAACGCGGCTGCTTTGGTACTGTGCGGCAGCCGGGCTGATGTGCGGGTCCAGGCCGCTGGCGGAGGCCGTCACCAGGTCCACTGGCACGGGCGCGGTGTTGCCAGGATCGGCATCGCGCAGGGCCTGGATGCGGCCCTTGACCGCATCGGTCAGCGCCGGGTTCAGCGGGCCCTGGTTGGAACCGCTGGAGGCCGTGCCGTTGTACGGCTGCGGGCCGGTGGCCGAGGGGCGGCCCCAGAAGTGCTTGGGGTCGCTGAAGTTCTGGCCGATCAGCTCAGAGCCAATGGGCTTGCCATCGCGAACGATGAGGCTGCCGGCGGCTTCTTTCGGAAAAGCCGCCTGCCCCACGCCGGTGACAACCAGGGGGTAAACCACGCCGGTAAGCAAGGTCAAAGCAGTAAACAGAACCAGGGTGGGACGAAGAATGGGGTTCATGTGAAATCCTTAAACGAGTTAACTATTTGCGCCATGGACGGCTACAAAACGCACGCCTTCCAGAAACACCGCAGGACTGGCTTTGCCAGGCTGCTGGTGTTGCCCCCTGCAAGGGGGTTGGCGAAAGATGCGAAGCACTGCAGCCTGGGGGTGAGTGGCGGTTAAACCATGTGCATGGCGACTAAAACCATGTCAATCGCCTTGATGCCGATGAATGGCACGATCAAGCCGCCCAGGCCGTAAATCAGCAGGTTGCGGCGCAGCAGCGCGGCGGCTCCCACAGGCCGGTAGCGCACGCCCTTCAACGCCAGCGGCACCAGGAACATGATGATCAGCGCGTTGAAAATAACGGCCGACAAGATGGCCGAGGACGGGCTGCCCAGGTCCATCACGTTCAGCGCCTTCAGCTGCGGGTAGGTGCTGACGAAGATGGCCGGGATGATGGCGAAGTACTTGGCCACGTCGTTGGCAATCGAGAAGGTGGTCAGCGAACCGCGCGTCATCAGCAGCGCCTTGCCGGTTTCCACAATCTCCAACAGCTTGGTGGGGTTGGAATCCAGGTCCACCATGTTCCCGGCTTCCTTCGCCGCCTGGGTGCCGCTGTTCATGGCCACAGCCACGTCGGCCTGGGCCAGCGCGGGGGCATCGTTGGTGCCGTCGCCGGTCATGGCGACCAGGCGGCCTTCGCTCTGGTACTGGCGGATCAGGGCCAACTTTTGCTCGGGCGTGGCCTCGGCCAGGAAGTCATCGACCCCGGCTTCGGCGGCGATGGCGGCGGCGGTGAGCTTGTTGTCGCCGGTGATCATCACCGTCTTGATGCCCATGCGGCGCAGTTCGCCAAAGCGCTCCTTGATACCGGCTTTGACGATGTCTTTCAGCTCGACCACGCCGAGTACCGTGCTGCCTTCCACCACCACCAGCGGCGTGCTGCCACGGCGCGCCACGTCGTCGGCGTTCTTGCCGACTTCGGTGGGCATGCGGCCGTTCTGGCCCTGCACGTATTTGCGGATCGCGTCCACCGCGCCTTTGCGCAGCACGCGTACGTTGCCGTCGGCCATTTGCAGGTCGATACCGCTCATGCGGGTTTGTGCGGTAAAAGGCACTTCGGTAGTGGTGCCCACCAGCGGCTGCACCGCGCCCAGGCGCTGGGCCAGGGCCACGATGCTGCGGCCTTCGGGGGTTTCATCGGCCTGCGAAGCCTGGGAGGCGCAGGCGGCCAGCTGGGCTTCGCTCACGCCGGGGGCGGGGAAGAAGGCCGAGGCCTGGCGGTTGCCGTGGGTGATGGTGCCGGTTTTGTCCAGCAGCAGCACGTCCACGTCGCCCGCCGCTTCCACCGCGCGGCCCGAGGTGGCGATCACATTCGCCTGCATCATGCGGCTCATACCGGCCACGCCCACGGCCGACAGCAGGCCGCCGATGGTGGTGGGGATCAGGCAGACCAGCAGCGCGATCAGCGCCGTCATGCTCACCACGGTGCCCGCACCGGCAGCCTGCACGCTGAAGCTGGAGAACGGCAGCAGCGTCACCGTGACCACCAGGAACACGATGGTCAGCGCCACCAGCAGAATCGTCAGCGCGATCTCGTTCGGTGTCTTCTGGCGCTTGGCGCCTTCCACCATGCTGATCATGCGGTCCAGGAAGGACTCGCCGGGGTTCACGCCGATGCGCACCACCAGCCAGTCGGACAGCACGCGGGTGCCGCCGGTGACGCTGGAGAAGTCGCCGCCCGACTCGCGCACCACCGGGGCCGATTCGCCGGTGATGGCGCTTTCGTCCACCGAGGCCACGCCTTCGATGACTTCGCCGTCCAGCGGAATCAGGTCATGCGCCTCGACCAGCACCACGTCGCCCTTGCGCAGGTTCTCGGCTTCTTCGGGCAGCCAGGTGGAGCCGTGCACTGGCTTGGCCAGTTTCTTGGCCATGGTGCTTTTCTTCAAGCCGCGCAGTGACGAAGCCTGCGCCTGGGCGCGCCCTTCGGCCAGGGCTTCGGCAAAGTTGGCGAACAGCACGGTGAACCATAGCCACACCGCCACCGACAACACAAAGCTGGCCGAGCCGTCACCGCTTTGCAGCGCCAGCACACCAAACAGCGTGGTCAAGATGCTGCCGATGTAGACCACGAACATCACCGGGTTGTGCCACTGCACGCTGGGCTTTAGCTTGGTGAAGGCCGCGGCCAGCGCGGGCTTGAGCAGGGCGGGGTCGAGCAACACCAAAGACTTTTGGGTGTTCATACGGATGTCTTTCGAAAATTTAAGCAAAACAGGGCTCTGGCGCAGGTACTACCTGCGCTACTAGCTATTAAAGTAATAGCAATCATGGTTTGGCCCATAAAACCAGGTGCTCGACCATGGGGCCCAGGGCCAGCGCGGGCACGTAGTTCAGCAAGCCCACCAGCAGCACGGTGCCGATCAGCAGGGTGACGAACAGCGGGCCGTGGGTGGGCAAGGTGCCCGCGGTCACCGGCAGGCGCTGCTTGGCGGCCAGCGAACCGGCAATCGCCAGCACCGGCACGATCATGCCGAAGCGGCCCACCCACATGGCGATGCCCAGCAGGATGTTGTAGAAGGGCGTGTTGGCCGACAAGCCTGCAAACGCGCTGCCGTTGTTGTTACCAGCCGAGCTCAGCGCGTACAAGATCTCCGAGAAGCCGTGCGCGCCGGGGTTGGCAATGCCTGCCAGCCCGCCGGTGGCCATCACCGCCACGGCGGTACCGGCCAGCACCACGATGGGTGTCACCAAAATGGCGATGGAGGTCAGCTTCATCTCATGCACCTCGATCTTCTTACCCAGGTACTCGGGGGTGCGGCCAATCATCAGTCCGGCAATAAACACCGCCAGGATGGCGAAGATCAGCATGCCGTACAGACCCGAACCCACGCCGCCAAACACCACCTCGCCCAGCTGCATCATCACCAGCGGCACCATGCCACCCAGCGGGGTAAACGAGTCGTGCATGGCGTTCACCGCGCCGCAAGATGCGGCGGTGGTGATGACGGCAAACAGGCTGCTGGCGGTGATGCCGTAGCGCAGTTCCTTGCCTTCCATATTGCCGCCCGACTGCAGGCTGCTGGCCATCTGGTCCACGCCCAGCGGTGGCAGCAGCGGGTTACCGGCCTGCTCGGCGGGCATGATGGCGATCACGGCCACCACGAACAGGATCGTCATGGCCGACAACACTGCCCAGCCCTGGCGCTTGTCGCCCACCACGCTGCCAAAGGTAAAGCACAGCGCGGCCGGGATCAGGAAGATCGCCAGCATCTGCAGAAAGTTGCTCAGCGCCGAGGGGTTCTCGTACGGGTGGGCCGAGTTGGCGTTGAAGAAGCCGCCGCCGTTGGTGCCTATCATTTTGATGGCCTCTTGCGACGCGACCGGACCCATGGGCAGGGTTTGCGTTTGCGTTGTGGCATCTTCCAGCACCGGCTGGCCCTTGTCGTCCAGCACCGGCGCACCGGCTGCGTCTACTTTGGGCTGCTGGAAGGCGGTGACTTCGAGCGTGGTCACATCTTTGTAGCCGTCAAAGTTCTGGATCACGCCCTGGCCGACCAAAAACACTGCAAACACCAGCGCCAGCGGCACCAGCACCCAGAGGGTGACGCGCACGATATCTGCCCAGAAGTTACCAATCACGGCAGTAGACCGCGCCGCAAAGCCGCGCATCAGCGCAAACACCACGGCAATGCCGGTGGCGGCCGAGAAGAAGTTTTGTACCGCCAAGCCCAGCATCTGCGTCAGGTAGCCCATGGTGGACTCGCCCGCATAGCCCTGCCAGTCGGTATTGCTGACAAAGCTCACCGCCGTGTTGAAGGACGAGTCGGCGCTCACCGCCGCCATGGCCTGCGGGTTTAGCGGCAACCACACCTGCAGGCGTTGCAGTGCGTACACCACCAGTACGCCCAGCGTGTTGAAGGCCAGCAGCGCCAGCGCATAGTGCGCCCAGTGCATGGATTTATCGGGCGAGGTGCCCGCCAGTTTGTACAAAGGCGCTTCGACCTTGTGCATCCAGCCCGGCACGTTGCCGTTGGCCAGGCGCGCCAGCCACAGGCCCAGTGGCCATGCGGCCGCGAGCAGCACTACAAGAAAAAGGGCCAGCAGGCCCCAGGCATTCGCGTTCATCAGAATTCCTCAGCGCAGATCAGCGCATACACCAAATACGCCAGCAACAGCACGGCGCACAATCCCCCCAGGCCATAGAGCATTTCGAGCGGGATCATGCGCGGCCTCCCTTGGGTTTTTCGAGCTTCTGAAAGCCCTTCACCATAAGTGCCATCGCCCCCCACAACAGGCCCATACCTGCGATCCATAGAACATCCATACCATCCCGCTTTCTTGAGAAATTGATGGTGTGAGCTTAGGTAAGCAGGCGTAAAAACGGGGTAGAGAGGTGGGGGTGGGGTGTATAGAAAGCGTAAAGGCGGGGGGGCGGGGTGAGGTGCCGCTAGAGGTTGCAGATTTTGCTATTTAAAAAGTAGCTACTTGCGCATGTAGCTAGTGCACCAGAGGCTTCAAAGTCTTTAAGCTAGGGCAGGCTATCTAGGATGCCAACCGCGCTCCTCCGGCCTGGGCACAAGGGAACTAAAACGCCGGGCGCACCACCAACGCAGCCCTTTGGCACACACTCCATGCACCCTACACCCCCCACCATCAGCCCGTACCGCATGACCCACTGGACCACCGCCTTGCTGGCGACCGTGTTGCTGGCATGCATCGCGCTGGGGCATGAGGGGCGGCGCGTGGCGCAGTTGGCGCTGTTGGCGGTGCCCATGCTGGTCTGGCTGGTCTGGCCGGTGCGCAGCGCGGGTGTGCACCACCTGCGCACGGCCATGGTCTGGCTGTGGGCGATGGCGTTTGTGCTGGACGGGGTGGTTCGGGCATATCTGCTGCACACCTACCAGGCCGCCCCCGAGGGCGCGCTGGTGCTGGGGTCCGCCGCCAATACCAACCCGCGGGAAAGCGCCGAATACTTCTCCATGCAATGGCGCGAGATGGCGGTCTGGGCCGCGCTGGCGGCGGCTTGCGCGGTGGTGCTTGGCTGGTGCGCACACCATGGCGCGCGTGCGGCGGTGCTTCTGCCAGGCGCTCGCCGCGCGTATCCGCGCTGGGCGGTGGCTTTGGCTTGCGTGTTGCTGTTGGCCAGCACGCTGGCCTATGCCAGCAAGCCCTGGCGGCGGCTGCATCCGCTGCTGTTCTGGCCGAACTGGGTGCAGTCCCTGCAGACCTTGCGCGGGCAATGGGGCGACCAGCAGCAAGCGCGTGATCGGGCGCTGCAGCGCGCCCAGGCCACCGCCCCCACACTGACGCAGACCGGGCCTGCCACCGTCGTACTGGTCATTTCCGACAGCATCAACCGCGACAACATGGCGCTGTACGGCTACGGCCGCCCCACCACCCCGCGCCTGTTGGCCCAGCAAGCGCAGCTGGGTAGCCAGATGCTGGTGCTGCGCAACGCCTGGTCGGTGGATGCCAGCACCCTGCCGGCCATGCGCAACATGCTCAACTTTGGCCAGCCCGAAAGCGATGATCCGCTGCATGTGCTGGCCCTGGCCCGCGCAGCGGGCTACAAGGTCTGGTGGATCAGCAACCACGACGACATGGCGATCGAGCAAAAGCATGGGCGGCTGGCCGACGTGGTCGACATGGTGAACCGCACGCCGGGCCGGGCCAGCGCCTCGCTTGACAGCGAACTGCTGGACTGCGTGCAAGAGGCCTTGAACGACCCGACCCCGCGCAAGCTGGTAGTGGTGCATCTGATGGGTGCCCATCCGCATTACAGCTTGCGCTTTCCCGATGGCGCCAACCCATTTGAAAATGGTGCAGACGGGGTGGATGCCGACCTGCTGCAGGCAGGCCGCAGCGCCAGGGTGCGCAAGTTCCGGCGTGAATACGATGCCGCCGTGCTCTACCACGATACCGTGGTGTCCGAGCTGCTGCAGATGACGCGAGATACCAGTACGCCACAGACTTACAAGGCTTGGATGTACCTGTCTGACCACGGCCAGGAAGTCGGGCACGCCAGCGACCGCGCAGGCCACAGCCCTTCCACCCCCTCGGGCTACCGCATCCCCGCCGTCATCTGGCGCAACCAGCCATCCAACCCGCCCAGCGCCGACCTGGCGACCCGCCCGTTCCGCGCGGACTGGGCCGCCTGGACTCTCACCGATTTGCTCAACATCCAATGGACCGGCCACACCCCCAGCCGCGACGTGCTGGCGCCTGGCTACCAGTGGCAGGCCCCGGTGCTGCCGGTGGAGGTGGGGTCGTTTTCGGATTAGGTGTTGGGGGATGGAATGTCTGTACGCCGATATGCTCCACGCCTCGCATCCGTTCACGTGCTGGCCATTTTGCTATTCAAAAAATAGCGTCTTGTGCAGGTTCTGATTGCGCTAGAGGCTTAAAAAGCTTGTAGTTTCTGGGCGGGAAATGGTGTCACGGTTATCCCTGGCCGGCTAGTGCGCCTGGCGCGCAGCCGGACTCGCGCCCTAGGCGCGATGTGGCGCACAGAGCCACCGATCCCGATCCCCGGGGTCCTCCTCTGATTGCGCCGAGGAGCGCAGCTTTGGGCGGATCAGGACTAGCGTTGTTTGAGCCGCGGGCGAGTTTAGCCAAACTCCGTCCAAAGCGAGCACCGCAGGTTTCCGTAGCGCTAGCGGAGGGCGCAGAACTATGAAAAAAAGAGTGTCTTGCGTCTCCAACGTTTGAAGCAAAGAGTCCGGCGCTTAGAAGTGAAAAGCGGCACCGGGCTATAGTGGCCCATCATTGGGAGTGCGGGGTTTCTCAGATTTTTTATACCTGTGTAAAAAACAGGCTCACCAAGCGAATAACCAGACTGCAAGCCATTTTCAGGAGATTGCGATGGATGTTTTAAACCTCAGGGTTTACGGTATATATCGCGTTGGGGCGCTTCATGATTTGGCGCGTATTCATATATGTTGTCGCTGTTCTGCTACTGCTCGGCGGTTCCGCCGGCGCCTATGTCTCTTGGCCGCGTGAGCAGGCGCTATCGATAACTTCCGAAACCTTGGTCAAACTTCTGGCCTTGCGCGAATCAGACACCTTCGCTGATCTTCCAGGTGTCGAGCCCTCGGTTGAGCGGGCTCGCATGAAGGCAACACTTAACGAATTGCTCTCCCGACTTATTCAAGGTATCGAGGCCAATCCGCGCAAGAGTTGGGTAGTAGCACAAATGAAGCCGACGGTGCAGAAGATCTATCTCGAGGACACCGAGGCCCGAGAGCGCTTCGTCGGCTACCTTCATGACGTGTTGGTCACCTTGGAAATTGAGAGTACAAATGGCGCATTCTTTCGCTATCTGATATTTATATGAAAATGCGCCCCAACCCATCATTCCAGCGGACCGCCTACGGCAGCCGCTAAATTCAAACGTTGCACCATCTGAAACGGTCTCCACATTGAATGAAGCCTGAATGGCTTCATTCACGAAGAGATCACATAACACAGCGCCCCATCACCAAGCCACCCCCGCAAACCTCCCCACCAAAAAATCCAGCAACGCCCGCACCGCCGGTGACAAATGCCGGCGTGACGGGTAGAGCGCGTGGATGGTCATCGACGGCAGAGTCCACTCGGGCAACACCACCTGCAGCTGGCCGCTGCGGAGCAAGGGGTTCGCCAAATACGTGGGCTGTAGTGCGATGCCGCCACCGGCCAGCGCGGCCTGCAGCAAGGTGGTGGCTTCGTTGGCGCTGAAATGGCTGGTGACGCTGACCTTGGCGGTCTCGCCATGGCGCTCCAGCTGCCACACGCTTTTGCCAAAGTTGGCATAACTCAGACACCGGTGCCGGGCCAGCTCGGCCGGGGCCTGGGGCACGCCGTGGGCAGCCAGATACGCGAGTGAGGCCACCAGCAGCGACTCGCAGCGCGCCAGCGGGCGCGAGACCAGCATCGGGTCGGGCTCGCTGCTGATGCGGATCGCCAGGTCGATACGTTTTTCCACCAGGTTCAGCGAGCCCTCGCTCACATCCAGATCGATCTTCAGCTGCGGGTGCAGCGCCAAAAAATCGGTGATGGCCGCGGCCATTTGGGCGTAGCCCAGCGACATGCTGCAGGTCAGGCGCAGCTGGCCGCGCAACGCGCCCTCGGTGCTGGCGGTTTCTTCCTCCACGTCCTGCGCCAGCGCAAGCATCTGCTGGCTGCGGCGCAGGCAGTGTTCGCCGGCATCGGTCAAGGTGACGCTGCGGGTGGTGCGCTGCAGCAGCCGGGCGTTCAGCCACTGCTCCAGCTCGGCCACGTAGCGCGTAACCATGGCGCGTGACATGTCCAGCTTGTCGGCGGTGGCGCTGAAGCTGCCGCTGGTGGCGACCTCGGTAAACACCTGCATGGCGGTCAGTCTGTCCATGGCTTGCTCGGTTTATGCAATAAATATGGCCAGTTTAAGGGGTTTATTTGCTCGCTGGGCGTAAATACACTGCAAGCACTTCCTGGTCCCACCCCTTTTTACGAAAGCGCCACCATGCTCCGCACCACTGTTCTCGCCACCACCCTGGCTGTCGTTTTTGCCACCGCCCAGGCCGCCGAGCCGCTGCACGTCAAGGTCTACAACGCCGACGGCAACAGCTTCAATGTCAACTCCACCCTGGTCTATGGCGAAAAAGACGCGGTGCTGATCGACGCGGGCTTTACCCGTGCCGATGCGCTGCGCATCGCCGCCAATGTGCTTGACAGCGGCAAGCAGCTCAAGACCATTTACGTCAGCCAGGCCGACCCCGACTACTACTTTGGCGTAGAGGCCCTGAAAGAAATCTTCCCCCAAGCCGATGTGGTGACAACCTCCGCCGTGCTGGAAAAATTGGCCTCCAAAATGGCGGGCAAGCTGGCGTTTTGGGGTCCCAAGATGGGCGCGAATGCACCCCGTACGCCAGTGGCACCCCGTGCCCTGCAGGGCAACACCTTGACGCTGGAAGGCCAGACCATCGAAATCCGGGGCACCCAGGGCCTGCTGGCGCACCGCCCCTACGCCTGGATTCCCTCCCTGCAGGCCATCGTTGGCAACATCGGCGTGTTCGGCAACATGCATGTGTGGACGGCAGACACCCAGTCGCCTGCCGAGCGTGCGGCCTGGAATGCGCAGCTGGACGAGATGCTGGCCCTGAAGCCCGTGCTGGTCGTCCCCGGCCACATGGCCTCCGGCACCCCGGTAGATGCCAGCGCAATTACCTTCACCAAGGGCTACCTGCAGACCTTTGAGAAGAACCTGGCGGCCAGCAAAAACAGCACAGAACTCATCAACGCCATGCAAAAGGCCTACCCACAAGCCACGGCCGGCGCCATGTCGCTGGACATCGGCGCCAAGGTCAACAAGTGCGAAATGAAGTGGTGAGCCTAGGGCACTGAGATGCCTACATTGCCGACCCGTTCGCCCCGTTGTGCGGTGGGCGCCATGCCGCAGTGCTGCGCCTGCGCACACTGGACCCGCAGCATCGCGCTGTCCAAAAACGACCAGCCAATCTACGAGGCAGGTAAAGGCGCTGCCTAGCGCTCGGCCATAGCCAGCCGCGCGGCCATCCCCAAAAACACCGTGCCGGCCATGCGGTTCAGCCACAACTGGGCCGCGGGCGAGCTGCGCAGCCGGGTGCTGACGGTGGCGCTAAAGTAGGCGATGGCCCCAAAGGTGATCAGCGTAGAGCCTATGAAGATGGCGCCTAGCACGCAGAGCTGGGTGGCAATCGAGCCGCGTTCGGCGTGCACAAACTGCGGCAGCAGGGCCAGAAAGAAGAACACGATTTTCGGGTTCGTCAGGTTCATCACCCAGCCGCGCAAGAAGATGCGGCGCAGGTTGGGTTGCTGTTCCACCGGGGCCGCCAGCGTGCCCGCCGGGGCCCGGAACGCCTGCCAGGCCAGATAGGCCAGGTAGCCCGCGCCCACCACCTTCAGCACGGTAAATGCCGTGGCCGAGGCCGCAAAAATCGCCGCCAGGCCCAGCGCCACCGCCAGCGTGTGCACCGCCAGCCCCGCGCACATGCCCAGCATGGCCACCAGCCCGGCTTTGCGGCCCTGGGTGACCGATTGCATCATCACAAAAATATTGTCCGGGCCGGGTGCAAAACCCAGCACAAAAACCAGGGCGAAGAAGGCGAGGCAGGTGTCGAGAGACGGCATAAATTACCTTTGAGGAATGGCGGGCTGCTATTGCAGCGTGTCGGCGCGGGCAAATTATGCGCTGGGTGTGGCGGGATAGTTCGCCCACGTCCACCCTGCGCAAAACCCAACTCGACCCCCTCGCCATTGCCCTGCTACTGGTCTGCTGCATGTTCTGGAGTTTCCAGCAGACACTGGTCAAGGCGACCATGTCCGAGGTGCCGCCGGTGTTCCAGGCCTGTGTGCGCTTTGCCGGGTCCAGCGTGGCGGTGGCGCTGTGGTGCCGGTGGCGCGGCGGGCAGTGGCTGGGCCTGGGCTGCGCGTTTGCGGGCCTGGCGCTGGCCATGGGCGAGGGCTTGCGGGGCCACCCGGCGGGCAGCGCCTATCCGCTGGGCTGGCTGGGTGACGCACTGGGCCTGCTGGCCGGGCTGATGTAGGGGCTGACCACGGTGGTGATCCGCACCACACAGTTTGCCCGCGTGCCGCCCGAGAAGCAGCTGCTCTACCAGGTGGGCGTGAGCGCCGCGGTACTGCCGCTGGTGTCGTGGGCGCTGGGCGAGCCGTGGAATTTTCACTTCAGCGCGTTTGCTACCGGCTCGCTGCTGCTGCAGGCCCTGGTGGGGGGCTTTGTGAGCTACCTGGCCTGGATGTGGATGCTGGGCCGCTACCCGGCCACGCGGATGTCGGTGTTCGTGTTTTTGACCCCGGTGGTCGCCCTGCTGTTTGGCGCCTGGTGGCTGGGCGAGCGGCTGTCTGCGGGTCTGCCGGGGGCGGTGGCCCAGCCAGCAGCAATTTAATGGTCTTTTAGGCCGCTGGCGTATATTTTGCCTGCGCTTATAGCTACATATTAAATAGCAATGTGGCGCAGATCACCCTTTTTTGCTGCCAAACGCCAGCAGCAAGCCACCCACCACAATTGCACCAACGCCCGCCCAGACGGGCACGTTCACGGTTTCTTTTTCTTTCACCGACAGCTCCAGTGGCCCGAGTTTGACGGCGGTTGTGTCCTTGGTGTAGCTGAAGCTGCCGTAGACCAGGGCGAGTACCCCCGCGGCGATCAGGACTACGGCAACAAGTTTGCTTGCGTTCATGGGATGGTGGTTTCCTAGGGTTGCGCGCGGCGGGTTGCCGCGCATGAAGAGAAAATTTTGCGTTATGTGGAGGCTTCAGTGCGTTCGGCCCAGCGTTCGCGCCAGGCCTTGAATGCGTCTACCGGCAGGGGTTTGCTCATGTAGTAGCCCTGGGCTTCGTCGCATTTTTGCTCGCGCAGCAGGTGCCAGATCTCGATGTTTTCCACGCCCTCGGCCACCACGCTCAGGCCCATGTTGTGGGCCAGGTCGATGGTGGACCGGACGATCTTGGCGTCGTCCGGGTCGCGTTCCATGCCCATCACAAAGGATTTGTCGATTTTGAGTTCGTCCACCGGCAGCCGCTTGAGGTAGGCCAGGGACGAGTAGCCGGTGCCAAAGTCGTCGATGCTGAGCTTGAAGCCGCGTTCGGACAGCCGCGTGAGCGTGCCTTCGGCGCGCAGCGGGTCGTCCATGATGGCGCTCTCGGTGATTTCCAGACAAAAGCCTTCGGGGGCCACCTGGTGCTTGGCCAGCAGCACGTCCAGCCGGGCCGGAAAGTCCAGGTCCAGCAGATCGCGGGTGGACAGGTTGACGGAGATGCGCAGGGCTTGGTCGGGCAGTTGCAGCCCGGCCCACTGGCGCGCGGCTTCGTCGAACATCCACAGGGTGAGCTGGCGCACAAAGCCGGTTTGCTCGGCAAACGGGATAAAGGCATCGGGCGGCACCAGGCCGCGCACCGGGTGCTGCCAGCGCACCAGGGCTTCGGCTGCGATGACTTTGCCGCTGTCCAGTGCGATCTTGGGCTGCAAAAACAGCCGCAGCTCGTTGTGTTCCACCGCGTGGCGCAGCTCGGACAGCAGGGACAGGGTTTGCTTGCTGGACGAGTCGAGCGCCGGGTCGTAGAGCTGGAGTACGGTGGTTTTGCGCTTGGCCACGTACATTGCGACCTCGGCACGGCCCAACAGGGTGTCGGTATCCGACGCGTGCTGTGGCCAGCAGGCAATGCCCATGCTGGCGCTCAGGTCCACGGTCTGGTCGTCAAAGCTCAGCGGGGCTTCGAACGCGTGGGCGATGCGTGCCGCCATGGCCATGGCCGCTTCGGCATCGGCGTGGGGCAGTAGGATCGAGAATTCGTCGCCGCCCAGCCGGGCCACCAGCGCACCGTCTTCCATGCGCGCGTGCAGGCGCTCGGCCACGGCCACCAGCAGGCGGTCACCCAGGGCGTAGCCGAGGATGTCATTGACGTGCTTGAAGCGGTCCAGGTTGAGGGTGATGACGGCCAGCGGGGTCTGCATGTAGGCATCGTGGGCCTGGCTGTTGGCGATGGCATCTTTGACATCATTGCGAAAGCCCACCCGGTTGCGCAGCCGGGTCAGACGGTCCCAGTAGGCCTGCTTCTGGATTTCGTCTTGTTTCTGGGAAATGCTTTTGCGCATGCGGTCAAACGCATTCGCCAGGTCGCCGATCTCGTCGCGCCGTTCGGTGTGCTGGATGGGCTGGTCGTACTGGCCCTTGCCCAGACGTTCGGCGTTCTGCACCAGGGAGCGCAGCGGGGTGGTCACGCGCAAGGCCGTCCAGGCGCTGCCCAGGCCAAACAGCAGCAGGCCCAGCACGGTGATGACCAGCAGCACCAGTTGTACCTGCTGAAAAGGGGCGAGCACTTCGCTCAGCGAGCGCAGCAGCACGGTCTGCACGCTGCCCGCCACCGCGTGCAGGTTGAGGGTGCGGGTGACCAAGGTGTCGCCATCGTCGTCCAGTTCGGTCACCCTGCCGCCCGCCGTTTGCAGGGCCGCCAAAGCTGCCGTGGGTAAGGTGGACAGGCTGATCTGCGCGGGCTGGCCCGTGGCCTGGGTGACCAGGGCCACGTACAGGCCGGACAAGGCCAGCATGTCGTCGGCCAGTTGCTTGTCGATGGGAAAGCCCATCAGCACCCAACCGATGACCAGCGGCGCACGCAGCGGCACCATCACGAATTGGTAGGGTGTTTGGCCCACCAGCGCCACCGTGCCGCCAAGTTCGCTGCGCGACAGCGGGATAGCGATTTGCGGCAGTATCCCGACCACGGCCTGGGCTTCGGGGGTGTCGTTGCTGGCACGCAACTGCAACTGCGGGTCAAGCAGGGCGGTGACGGTGGCTCCGATGCGGTCGCCCTGGTTTTCCAGCGCCGAGCGGATGGTTTCGCCATCGTCCGAGGTGACGGCGGCGCGAAAGCCGAAGTCGCCCGACAGAAGGGCCGCGCCCTGGCGAAGTTTTTCGGCATTCTGGTCCAACAGGCGGCGCCAGACGCGCTCGCCCAGGGCCAGTTCGGTGGCGATCTGGGTACGGGCGTTGCGCTCGATGCTGGCCCGCACCACCAGGAAACCGGCGGTTTGCACCAGCATCAGCAGTACTAGCGACAACACCACGATGCGGGTGGGCAACCTCCAACCGCCCATGTCCAGGCGCCGGATCATCTGGGAAATCATGGAGCCAGCCCGGCCATCCGCACGGTGACGCTGGCTCCGGTGGCGGACACGGTCACCGCCTGGTCTAGCGCGGGCGTGCCTACGGGCAATTGGGTGTGCCAGGTGCGCAGGCGGTAATTGCCGGGCGGCAGGTTGTCCAGGGTGAGTTTGCCGTCGGGACCGCTGCGGCCAAAGTAAGGTGTGGGCACGACGATGATCCAGGCCACCATGTTGTCGTGGATGTTGCAGCCCAGCACGGCGATGCCGGGTTTGTCGAACACCACGGGGGCGGCGGTGGTACCGGCGTAGAGCTTGAGCTCGAATTTCTTGGTGTCCGAGAACGAATACACCTGGTGGCGTACGGTGTCGTGGTTGGGAAATTGCACTGCTGTGCCCACGGTGACCACGCGCACCTGCGGGTCAAATTGTTTGTTGGCCTGTGCCACCTCGGCCCCAATCAGCGGTTTGACCGCTGCCAGCGCATCCTTCGACTCCAGGTACACCACCGCGTCGGGGAGGGCTTTGCCTGCGCCATCTTGCATCTGGACTTGTACCGTGGCCGCAAGTACGGGGGCTGCCGCAGCACAAAGTAGGGTGGAGAGGCAGAAAAAATGGCGCATGGGCGGGAGGGGGCTAAACAGCAGAGTGTGGCCCGATATTAAACCCCGCTGTCTGCCAGACTGGCGGGTACGGGCTTTTAGTTCACGTTCCAAGGGGCTTAAATATCCGCCTTCAGGTAATGCGCCCCGGCGATGGGGCTGTGGTAGTAGGGCGGCACCTCGGCAAAGCCCAGGTCTTCGTAGAGTGCGCGGGCAGCCTCCATATCGACCAGGGTGTCGAGCAGCACGCAGTCGTAACCGTTGGCGCGGGCGGCATCCAGGGCGGCTTCAACCAGCTGGCGGCCCAGGCCGAAGCCGCGAAAGGCTTTGCGCACGTACAGCCGCTTCATTTCGCTGGCATTGGCGTAGTCCACATTGTCCAGCGGGCGCAGGGCACAGCAACCGGCCAGCGCGCCATCTACCCACGCCAGCAGCAGCGTGCCGCGCGGGGCGGCGTACTCGCCAGGCAGGGTGGCCAGCTCGGTGTCAAACGATTGGAAGCACAGGTCCACGTCCAATTGGTCGGCGTATTCCTGAAAAATGGCGCGGGTAGCATCGAGTTCGTCAGGCCGGGTGGGCGTGCGCAATACGACGGATGCGATCTCTGGGGTGTTCAAGGCGGTGCGGGAGGCGGGCTGCGACGCAAACAGTTTAGGCCAGTCACGTGCTGCCAGGAGCAGAATTTGCAAGTGCTATTATTTTAATAGCTATTGGTGTAGGCGGAATATGCGCTATCGGCCTATTTCTTGTAAAAACAGGCTTAGGCTTCTTTGAGCAGCTTTTCAATCAGCTTGTGCAGCTCGGGAAAGTCGGGCTCGCCCACGAAGCGCTTGACGATCTCGCCGCGCTTATTGACCAGGAAGGTGGTGGGCGTCAGCTGCACTTGGCCCCAAGCGTTGGCGGCGGCCCCGGTGTTGTCGATGGCCACGTCGAACGGCAGTTTGCGGGTTTGCGCGTAGTTGATGACGTAGCTGGGCGGGTCGTAGGACATGGCCACGGCCAGCGTGTCGAATCCCTGGGCGTGGTACTTGTCAAAGGTGGCAATCACCTTGGGCATTTCGGCCACGCAGGTGACGCAGCTGGTGGCCCAGAAGTTGACCAGCGTGACCCGGCCTTTGAGGTCGGCGGTGGTTTTCTGGCTGCCATCCAGTAACACATAGGTGGCCATGGGGGCGGCATTGGCACTGCTGACGGTCAGATAATAGGCCCCCGAGCCCAAGGCCAGCAGGGTTGCTGCGCTGGCGGCTACAAACGTTTTTTTCATACCAAGGGGTTCCTATGCATCGTCGCCATTTTAATTCTGCCGCGCTGTCTGCGCTGGGCCTGCTGGTGTTGGCTACGGCGGAGCAGGTCCACGCCCTGTCGCTGGCCGACCTGACCGACAAAGAGGCCAACCAGGGCCTGAAAGCCGCGCTGGAAAAAGCCGCTGTGGCCGCCGTCGGCCTATTGGGCCAGACAGATGGATTCATGGGCAACGAAAAAGTTCGCATTCCTTTGCCCGGCTATCTGGACGATGTAGCCAAGTGGATGAAAAAGCTGGGCCAGGGCAAGCGCGTGGACGAGCTCATCACCAGCATGAACCGCGCCGCCGAAGCCGCCGTGCCGCTGGCCAAAGACGCGCTGGTGGGCGCCGTAAAGAGCATGAACTTTGCCGATGCCAAGAACATCCTCAGCGGTGGCGACAATGCCATGACTACTTTTTTTGCCGATAAAACCCGCGCACCGTTGTTCACCAAGTTTCTGCCAGTGGTTACCCAGGCCACCGACAAAGTCGGCGCGGCTGCGCAGTACAACCAGCTGGCCGGCAAGGCCGCGGGTCTGGGCCTGGTCAAGAAGGAAGACGCGTCTATCCAGGACTACATCACCCACAAAACCCTGGACGGCCTGTACACCATGATTGGCGAGCAAGAAAAGTCCATTCGCCAGGACCCGGTGGGCACGGGCAGCGCGGTGTTGAAAAAAGTGTTTGGCGCGACGTTTTGAGGATGCGGTATGGGGCTATGTGGGTGCTGGCGCTGGCTGCCTGCAGCCCGGCACTGAACTGGCGCACCGTGCGCTCCGATGCGCATGCGCTGCAGATGCTGCTGCCCTGCAAGCCCGACAAAGCCACGCGCGACGTGCCCATGGCCGGGGCTACCGTAGCGCTGGACATGCAGGGCTGCGATGCCGCAGGAGCTACCTTTGCCGTGTCCCATGTGCACCTGGCCGATGCCGCCCAAGCCAGCGCTGCGCTCTCGGGCTGGCAGGCCGCCACGCTGGCCAACTTGCACGCGGCCAACCCGCCACATCCAGATTTGCAGCCGTTCGAGATCGCTGGTGGCCAGTTCGGCGTGCGCTGGGCAGTGGCGGGCCAGCGCGCTAACGGCCACCCGGTCAGTGCCCAGGCCGTGTGGTTTGCCCGCATCCAGGCCGACGGCATCGACCTGTTTAATGCCGTGGTGTACGCCGATAAAACCGATACCGCCATGGCGGACACTTTCTTTACCGGCCTGAAATTCGAGTGAACCTGTACGCACCCATAATTGAGCCCGCATGAACAGCATCCTCATCATTGCCCACGCCCCTCTGGCCCACGCTCTGCGCGAATGCGCGCTGCACGTGTTCCCCGACTGCGCGGGCGGCGTGGTGGCGCTGGATGTGCAACCGCATACCCCGCCCGAAGAAACCTTTGCCATGGCCCGTATCGCCATGGAGCAGCAGGGCTCCGGGCAATTTTTGGTGTTGAGCGATGTGTTCGGTGCCACGCCCTGCAACGTAGCGCAAAAGCTGGTCGATGGGATCAGATCCAAGCTCATCACCGGTGTCAATTTGCCCATGCTGCTGCGTACCGTCAGCTACCGCCATGAATCGCTGGAGGCCCTGGTGGCCCGCGCGCTGATTGGCGGGACGCAGGGCATCATGCAAGTCGCCATCACCGCACCCCAGAACCAAGCCCGCAGACAGCATGATCCAAACATCCACGACCATCAACAATAAACTGGGCCTGCACGCCCGCGCCTCCGCCAAGCTCACCAAACTGGCGGGCAGCTTCCCCTGCGAGGTCTGGATCGCCCGGGGCGAGCGCCGCGTCAACGCCAAAAGCATCATGGGCGTGATGATGCTGGCCGCTGGCATAGGCAGCACCGTGGTGCTCGACACCGATGGCCCCAAAGAGCAGGAAGCCATGGACGCACTGCTGGCCCTCATCGCTGACAAATTCGGAGAAGGTCAGTAAATATGGCGCACCCTCAGGCTTGTTCGCTTCGCGTAACCGCCAACCCCCTTGCAGGGGGCAATGCTGGTCGCCCGGCAGAGCCGGTTCGACGGCATTCGCTTGGGAATACGGGAACCGTGGTGCTATGACTTTCTCTATCCACGGTCTACCGGTCGCCCGCGGCATCGCCATCGGGCGTGCGGTGCTGGTCGGCTCCAGCCGCGTGGAGGTGGCGCATTACTTCATCAAGCCGGAGCAGATCACGGACGAGATCGACCGCGTACGCGTGGGCCGCAATGCCGTGGTGGACGAACTGCAGCGCCTGCAGCACGCCATGCCCAAGGACGCACCGCCCGAGCTGACCGCCTTGCTCGACGTGCATCTGATGCTGCTGGAAGACGAGACCCTGACCATTGGTGTCAAGCACTGGATCACCGACCGCCTGTACAACGCCGAATGGGCGCTGACCACCCAGCTGGAGATCATCGCCCGCCAGTTCGACGAGATGGAGGACGAGTACCTGCGCGAACGCAAGGCCGACCTGGAACAGGTGGTCGATCGCATCCTGCGCTATATGAAGGGTGTGGTCTCGCCTATTGCCCTGCCACCCCCGGCGCGGCGTAAGGGTGCGCACCAGCTGTCGCCCGACGAGAGCCTGACCGTGCCGCTGGTGCTGATTGCCCACGACCTGTCGCCTGCCGACATGCTGCAGTTCAAGCAAAGCGTGTTCGCCGGGTTTGTGACCGATGTGGGCGGCAAAACCTCGCACACCGCCATCGTCGCGCGCAGTCTGGACATCCCCGCCGTGGTCGGTGCGCGCAGCGCCAGCCAGCTGGTGCGGCAGGACGACTGGGTCATCATCGACGGCGACGCCGGGGTGGTGGTGGTCGATCCCTCGCCCATCATCCTGGCCGAATACGGTTTCAAGCAACGCCAGGGCGAGCTGGAGCGCGAACGGCTGACCCGCCTGCGCCACACCCCGGCCATCACCCTGGACGGCCACAAGGTCGAGCTGCTGGCGAATATCGAAATGCCCGAAGACGCTGTGGGCGCAGTCAACGCCGGTGCGGTGGGCGTGGGCCTGTTCCGCAGCGAATTTTTGTTCATGGGCCGCAAAGGCAGCCTGCCGAACGAAGAAGAGCAGTACCAGGCCTACCGCAGCGCCGTCGAGGGCATGCAGGGCATGCCGGTCACCATCCGCACGGTAGACATCGGCGCCGACAAGCCGCTGGACAAAGGCCACAAGGAAGATACCCACCTCAACCCGGCCCTGGGCCTGCGCGCCATCCGCTGGAGCCTGGCCGACCCGGCCATGTTTTTGACCCAGCTGCGTGCCATCCTGCGGGCGGCGGTGCACGGCCAGGTGAATCTGCTCATTCCCATGCTGGCCCACGGCAGCGAAATCCGCCAGACCCTGGCCCTGCTGGACTTTGCCCGCGCCGAGCTGGACAACCGCGGCGTGGTCTACGGCCCGCTCCGGCTGGGCGCGATGATCGAGATCCCGGCCGCCGCGCTGACGCTGCCGTTGTTCCTCAGGTATTTTGACTTTTTGTCGGTCGGCACCAACGACCTGATCCAGTACACCCTGGCCATTGACCGCGCCGACGAATCGGTGGCCCATCTGTACGACCCGCTGCACCCTGCCGTGCTGCGCCTGCTGGCCGACACCATCCGCGCCTGCCAGGCCCAAGGCAAAGGGGTAAGCGTGTGCGGCGAAATGGCGGGCGACATCAGCATGACCCGGCTGTTGCTGGGCCTGGGGCTGCGCAGCTTCTCGATGCATCCCGCGCAGATTTTGGCCGTCAAGCAAGAGGTGTTGCGTGCCGACACCGCCCGTTTAGGGCCCTGGGCGCAGCGCGTGCTGGAGTCTGAAGACCCGGTCCAGGCCATGACCGAACCCCTCACCGCCCGCCCTGACGGCGAGCCCTGCCGGGTGGATTCCGGCCTGGGGCCGCTGTCCAAATATTAGAGGCTAAACCGGCATTTAGCGCATATTCCACATGCGCTTTTAGCTATTATTTTAATAGCTTATGCTTGCGTTTTGGCTTTGGACGCGGTCCGTAGCAGTGCGAAGCTGCAGGCCGCAGCCAGTAGCACGCCCATGACCGGAACCTGGTAGCCAATACCGGCAATCGCCGCCAGCAACAAGGCCATACCCAGCCAGACATAGCGGCTGCGTGTTGCGGAAGGTGGGGGCAGCGCCTGGGCGCGCAGGGCGAGTGCTGTGCCTGGACGGGCCGGGCGGTGGGTGGGTTGTTCCATGGTGTGTCTCCTTAAGTGTCTTGGGGGGTGGCGCGTGCGCGGGGCTGGACCTGGGTGCGTTGGCGTTGCACCAACTGGCGCAACACCCGTCCGGCGCGGCCCAGGGCCAGATCGACCGCCAAGCGCCAGTTTCGGGCGGTAGAGGTCACCACCACCGTGCCGGCGGTTTCGGTTTGCAGCGCCAGTTGGCAGCGTTTGTCGACACCGCCGCGGGGGCCGTTGACATCCGACAGCTGCACCTTGACGCGTTGCACCAGGCCTTGCAGCCGCCGTGTCACAAAGCGCACCCGGCGCTCGACGCGTTCGCGGAATTCAGCGCCTTCGGGGTCTCGGGATTGAAACAGTACTTGCATGCCATATCTCCTGGGGTTGCTAAAAGCCCAAAGGTACGCCGCAAAACACTTCTGAAAAAGCAGATATTTTAGAAGTATAGATTCGGAAAATAGAGAAATTTATCGCTTTGCCGATAGCGGGTTGCAGTGGTCAGGACTCTAACTATGACAAGCATAAAAAAAGCTGCTAGCGCTTACAGGATAAGCAGTAGCAGCTCTCATTTAAAGAGCGGTATGAACGTCTGCAACTCAGGCACGCGCCTGCGTTTGCACTGCTGACCCAGGGGCGCTGTTTTCATCCACCGCATAGGCGCTGATCGCCACGGCGGAGGCCAGTGCCAACAGGGCGGCAGCGGTAAATTTAAGGGTGTTCATGGTGTATTTCCGGTAGGCCAGAGACGCCAGCAGCTGCCTCGTCACTATGCGACCCGGGTGGGTTTAAATCGCATCGCAGCCAAGGCGCTTTCTGGGCCGGTCTGGCGGCCAGCAAGCTGGTGGGGCTTAGCCGTGCACCCGCACGATTTGACCGGCCTTGCGGGCGGCCACGTATTCAGCCAGCACTTCGGCGCGGGTCTTGGTGCTGATGGACACAATCTTGGGGTACTGCGCGTCGTTGGTCAGGTCCATGCTGCCGTTTTGGCGGGCTTGTACCAATTCGGTTTTGACTTCGGCACGGGTTTTAGCGCTGGTGCTGCTGGCAGTGGCCAACTCGGGGTAGTTCTTGTTGGTTTCGGCAAAGGCGCTGGTGGCAGCCACAGAAGCCAAAGCGATCAATGCGGTAGCGGCGAATTTAGATGCAGTCATGGTCATTTCTTTCAGGTCGATGGTTCAAAGACTGCAGCCTTGTGGTCTGCAGCCATGGTCGGCCTTTTGAAGCGCCTCGGTGAAGCGCTGGTTACCGAATCCATGGGTTGAACTTTAGGCCTGTTGGCCCGGTATAAGGGTTAACCCTTTTGAAGGCATCGTTCTAATAAATTCAACGATAGCCTATTGTCCGCACTAAAAATGTGGGTATTTTGGGATGAAAATGCGTATTTTTTAAAATTGGCGCTAGACCGACCAGTCGGTTCTAGGGCTTGGGAATGCGGATGCGGCTGATCATCAGCGAGCCCGACAGCGCAAACAACAGCACCAGCGGATGCAGGGTGAAGCCGCCCAACACCACGGAGCCGCCCCACAGCTCTTGCCGCACATTGCCGGTCCAGGCGGCCATGCCCAGCAGAAAGACCAGCACGATGGAGGTGGGGATGGGCGTGCCCTCAAAGTACTTCACCTTGTTCGAGCCCTGCGACAGCGTTTCGGCTGTGACGTTGTAGCGCGCCAGCCGCGACACCCCGCAGGCCACAAAAAACGCCAGCACGATGCGGTCATACAGCCCCTGCATGCCGCAGCCATAGGCCATGATGGCAGGGGCCACGCCGAACGAGATCACGTCTGCCAGCGAATCCAGCTCGCGCCCGAGGATGGAGGTTTTTTGCCGCCAGCGCGCAATCTTGCCGTCGAACACATCGAACACAAAGGCCGCCAGCACCAGCCAGCAGGCAAAGTAGATGTGCCGCACATCGCCCACTTCCAGAAAGGTCATGGTCGAAAACAGCGCCCCCACACCGCACACCGCGTTGGCCAGCGTGAACCAGTCGGCCAGGTGGAACTCGCGAATCATGGAGAAGGGTTTTTGAGGGGGCTTGGGATTTGGGGGGGGCATGGGTGCAATTCCTCTGCGTCTGTGGATCAACGGGCCAAGGATAGCGGCTGGCACGATGGTCTCGCGGGCATCCGACCAGAATTTATAAAAAAGGTACCTCTAGCGCATACGTTGCCTACGCAAGTAGCTACTATTTTGATAGTGGTTTGAGTAATTCCTGCAAATCGGTTTCTGAGAACAATGGCTCCGAGCGCCCCTGCGCACCGCTGTACATGCTTTCGGCCAGGGCGGCTTTGCGTTCTTGCAGGGCCAGGATGCGCTCCTCGATGGTGCCCTGGACCACCAGCTTCACCACCCACACACTCTGGGTCTGGCCGATGCGGTGGGCACGGTCGGTGGCCTGGGTTTCCACGGCGGGGTTCCACCACGGGTCGTAATGGATCACGGTGTCGGCCTGTGGCAGGTTCAGGCCCACGCCACCGGCTTTCAGGCTGATGAGAAACAGCGGCACGGCACCGCTGGTGAACTGGTCGATGAGCTGGTCGCGCTTTTGCGACTGGCCGGTAAGCTTGACCCAGGGGATGCCGCGGGCTTTGAGCTCCACCTCAATGCGCGCGAGCATGCTGGTGAACTGCGAAAACAGCAGCACCTTGCGGCCCTCGGCCAGCATCTCGGGCAAGATTTCCATCAGCTGGTCGAGCTTGGCGGAGCGGGTGACTTTTTTGGCCGACTCCAGCTTCAACAGGCCGGGGTCGCAGCAGACCTGGCGCAGCTTGAGCAGCGCGTCCAGGATGGTGATGTGCGACTTGGCCAGGCCCTTGCTGTCCAGCGCCTCGCGCACGGCCTTTTCGGTGGTCAGGCGGATGGCTTCGTACAGGTCGGCCTGCGGGCCTTGCAGTTCGACGCGCATCACGGTTTCCACCTTGGGCGGCAGCTCGTGCGCCACCAGGGCCTTGGTGCGGCGCAGCATGAACGGGGTGATGCGGCTGCGCAGCTGGGCCAGGCGCTCGGTGTCGCCGCGCTTCTCGATGGGGGTGCGGAACAAACTGCCGAACTTGGCCTGGCTGCCCAGAAAGCCGGGCATCAAAAAGTGGAACAGACTCCAGATTTCGCCCAGGTGGTTTTCCATGGGCGTGCCGCTCAGGGCCAGGCGGTGCTGGGTTTGCAGCTCGGCCACCACCTGCGCGGCCTGGGTACTGGCGTTCTTGATGTTTTGCGCCTCGTCCAGCACCACGATGTGCCAGGGGGCTTGCAGCCAGCCTTCGCGGTCGCGCTGCAGCAGGGAATAGGGGGCGATGACCACGTCGTGCGCGTGGGTGGTGTCGGCGACTTCGTGGCGGTCCTGGCCGTGTAAAACGAGGGTGCGCAGGCCGGGACAAAAGCGCTGGGCCTCGCGCTGCCAGTTGCCCATCAGGCTGACTGGGGCAATGATGAGGGCCGGGTTGGTCAGGCGGCCCGCGTCTTTTTCCACCTGGATGTGGGCCAGGGTCTGCAGGGTTTTGCCCAGACCCATGTCGTCGGCCAGGATGCCGTTCAGGCCCGCGCGGCGCAGGAACTGCAGCCAATTCAGGCCTTGCTGCTGGTAGGGGCGCAGGCTGGCGTGCACGCCCTCGGGCAGCGGCACCTCGGGCAGGGCGCTGCGGCCCGCGAGTTGGGCCACCAGCTCCTGCAAGGCACTGGCTCCCGTCCATACCGCGCCTTCGCCCAGGGCGGCCCCGGCGCGCAGGGCTTCCATGCGGCTCAGGCGCAGGCTGTCGCCGTCGAGGTCGTGCTGGCGGTCGCCTACCAGCTCCAGCAGGGCGGCCAGCCAGGGGCGCAGCGGCTCGGTGGGCACGCGGATGAAGCTGTCGTCGGGCTTGCGCATGTAAACAAACGGCGGCAGTACGCGTTCTCCGGTGGCCTCGTCTGCCGGGGTGCTGGCCAACTGGTTCAGCAGGCTGGGCAGCCAGGGCAGGATGTTGTGGCGTTCGCCGTTGATTTCCATGCCCAGAGACAGGTCGAACCAGGGCGATGCGTCCGGGTCGTTGGTGTTTTGCGCTTGCATCTGCACGTCGAGGGCATCGGCGCGCTGCAGCCAGTCGGTCAGCGCGTCGTCGCGGGTGACGGTAAAGCCGTCGGCGCGCAAGGCGGCAAAGTCGGTGTCGGCCCAGTCCAGCCAGGTTTGCTGGCTCTGGGGGCCGGGCAAGAAATAGCCTGCATCGGGCGTGCCCAGCAGGCCCAGTGCCACCAGCCGGGCATCCAGGGCCTGTTCGGATGGCAGGTCGCGGACCAATAGGGTGCGCTGGCCCAGGTGCGAGACGATCACGCTGGCATCGGAATTGTCCCAGCCACCGCGCAGCCCAGCGTAGTCGAATTCCAGCCGGGCCCACAGCAGTCCGTAGGTGGGCTCGTCTTTTTTGCCCACCGGCACCAGGTGCAGGTGGCCCGTAGGCACCACGCCTTGCACCGTAGGCAGGGGCTTGAGGGTGGGCGGCATGGCCACGGCGGCCAGGCGGCGGGTCAGTGGCAATTGCAGCGGCTCGATGGCCGATTGCGGCATGGGCGGCGCGTTCAACAGCAGCGGCAGTTGCTCGGGGGCGATGCCCTGGGTGTGGGCCAGGCCGCAGGTGCCTTGGACGGTGTCCAGGTACAGGGGCGGGTGGTTGGCGTAGACCTGGGCGTTCTCGGAGCTGTGGGCCAGGCGGGATTGCAGCGTCCACACGGGTTCGCTGGCCAGTGGCTGGGGGGATTCGTGCCAGCTCCAGCCCAGTTCCCGGGGGGCGGCCCAGCGCAGGGGTGCGCCCAGAAAGCCGCCGTCGGCTACGGTAAACAGCCGCCCGGTATCAGATGCCATTTGCAGCGCCAGCAGTCCGGCTGCGCCTTCCAACACGGCGCAGTGGGTGAGCGCATAGGCGTAGTGGTTGGAGCCGCTGGCCATGCCTTTGAGCATGCGCAGCAGCTCTTGCTCGGCGGGGCTGGCCGCGTCAAACAGCGGCTGGCCCGGGTAGGGGGGCGTGAGGATGTTCTTCGGCTTGGCCCACTCGCCGTTTTTCTTCAGGTAGGTTTTTTGCAGCTGCAGTTGCAGCAGTTGGGTTTTTTGCTGGTTCGTGCCCGGACACAGGGTGTAGACAAAGCTCTCGGCCTGGGCGCTGTCGGGCCGGGGGCTGCTGCGCCGGTCCAGCGCGTCAAACTGGGCCAGCCATTGGCGTACCTTGAGGGCGGCGGCATCGCGGGTGCGCTGCTCTGCAGCCAAGCGGGCGGCGGCCAGTTCGGCATCGGTGGGGGGCTTGGGTGGCGTGGCGTTGACCGTGGCCTGGGTGCGGTAGGCGGCCTTGAGTGACAGGGCCACGGCGTGCTTGCAGTCCACGCCCACCGGGCAGGTGCATTCGGCATCCCAGTGCGTCAGCATGCCGTGCACGTTGATGTGCAGGCGGATGCTTTGCTGGTAGGGCGTGCGTTCGCTGCCCTGCACGTGGCCGGTGAGCTGCCAGCGGCCGTTGTCGATGGCCCGGACTTCGATGTCCAGCACCTTCTGGCCCCGGTACAGGGTCAGGCCCCGTTCCAGGACGGCATCCGAGACGTAGTTGCCGAGATTGCGGGGGTTGAACCAGAGACCGCCGACCGTCGCCATTTACAGGCTGGGTGTGGCGTGGGCCATCGCGTGTTCGGCCTGCTGGTCGGCGTGGTAGCTGCTGCGCACCATGGCACCCACGGCGGCGTGGCTGAAGCCCATCTCGTAGGCCTTGGTTTCGAACATCTTGAAGGTGTCGGGGTGCACGTAGCGCTTCACCGGCAGGTGGCTGTTGCTGGGCGACAGATACTGGCCGATGGTCAGCATGTCGATGTGGTGGTCGCGCATGTCCTGCATGATTTGCAGGATTTCTTCGTCGGTCTCGCCCAGGCCGACCATGATGCCGCTCTTGGTGGGCACGTTGGGGTGCAAGGCCTTGAACTTCTTCAGCAGGTTCAGGCTGAACAGGTAGTCCGAGCCAGGGCGGGCCTCTTTGTACAGGCGCGGCGCGGTCTCTAAATTGTGGTTCATCACATCCGGCGGGGCCAGCTTCAAAATCTCCAGCGCGCGGTCGTCGCGGCCGCGGAAATCGGGCACCAGCACCTCGATTTGCGTGGTGGGCGAGAGTTCGCGGATGTGCTGGATGCAGCTCACAAAATGCCCGGCACCGCCGTCACGCAGGTCGTCGCGGTCCACGCTGGTGATCACCACGTATTTCAGCTTGAGCTTGGCGATGGTTTTGGCCAGGTTCAGCGGCTCGTCTGCGTCCAGCGGGTCGGGGCGGCCATGGCCCACGTCGCAAAACGGGCAGCGGCGGGTGCACTTGTCGCCCATGATCATAAAGGTGGCCGTGCCCTTGCCAAAGCATTCGCCGATGTTGGGGCAGCTGGCCTCCTCGCACACGGTGTGCAGGTTGTTTTCGCGCAGGATTTGCTTGATTTCGTTAAAGCGGGTGCTGGGCGAACCGGCCTTGACGCGGATCCACTCGGGCTTTTTCAGCACTTCGCCCTGGACCACCTTGACGGGGATGCGCGACAGCTTGGCACCGGCTTTTTGCTTGGCAAGTGGGTTGTAGGACTCTACAGATTGCGCGTCGCGGACGACTTCGGTGGTGCTCATGGGCGGTGTCTTTGTCAATTGGGCCAGGGTGCTGATTATCGCTGCTGCCAAAAATCAACGTGCGAGATTAGAGCTTCCTGTCTTGGCGTGGTCACAGAGTGGGCGCTATAGTCCAGTTCATGTTGCAGTGCAGCATAAAACCTGGCACTGATCCTTCCCCCCTTTTTATATTGGAAACACCATGCTGAACTTTGAACACATCACCGCCAACCAAAAATCCGCTGTGGCCAGCCTGTTTACTCTGTCCAACTCGCTGTTTGACAGCGCGCAAGCCCTGGTCAAGCTGAACCTGCAAGCTGCCAAGACCACGCTGCAAGAAACCGAAGAAGCCGTGTTGACCGCTACCTCGGTTAAAGACCCCAAGGAACTGGGCGAACTGGCCACCAAAATGTTGAAGGCGGCTCCTGAAAAGGCGGCTTCCTACCTGCGCCACGTGCAAGCTATTGCCACCGCCAGCAGCACCGAAGTGCGCACCTATGTGGAAACCGCTACCTCCGGCGCCAAGGCCGAACTGGCTACCTTGGTGGATGCCGCTGTGAAGAACGCACCTGCCGGCAGCGAAAACGCTGTGGCCCTGGTGAAGTCGGCTGTGGCTGCTGCCACCACCGCGTTTGAAACCGCCCAAGCTTCCGCCAAGGAAGCCACCGACAAGGCTGTGGAAGCCGTAGTCGCTCAAATGGAAGCCAAGGCTTAAGCCTGCTTTCTGTGTGCGGCCCTTAAAGGGGTTGCACATCGCGGACAATATCGCCTTACGGCCTGGTTAATCACCGGGCCGTTTGTCTTTGTGGAGAACCAATATGAACAACGCCCCCTCATTTTTCGCCCGTCTGTCGCTCGCTTTTGCAGTTTTGGGCGACAGCACGCTGGCCGCCAAGGTGCAGGATGTACGCAATGGTGTCGAGCCCGCCGCTCCGCCTGCGCCTCCCGCGCCCCCGCCACCCCCCGTCCTGAAAGTCGCCACCCCCGATGCCGCCCTGCAATTGCTGGGCCTGCTGCAGCGCGAAGCCCGGTTTGTGGACTTCATCCAGGAAGATGTAGCCAGCTATTCGGATGCCGACATTGGCGGCGCTGCCCGCCTGGTGCACACCGGCTGCCGCAAAGTGTTGCAGGAGCACTTCACCCTGGCCCCGGCACGCTCCGAGGCCGAAGGCAGCCGCGTCGTGCTCGAAGCCGGGTTTGATGCCGCCGCTGTGCGCCTGACCGGCAACGTGGTGGGCAACGCCCCGTTCCGTGGCACCCTGCGCCACCCCGGCTGGAAGGCCACCGACGTGCGCTTGCCCCGCACCACCGAAGGCCACGACCCGCGCGTCATCGCCGCTGCCGAGGTGGAACTGTGAGCGGCCCCCATAACTCTCGATACGCCATCGGCATCGACCTGGGCACCACCCACTGCGCTTTGTCCTGGGTCGATCTGGCCCACCCCGAAGCCCCCCCGCAAATCCTGCCCATTGCCCAGCAAAGCGCCCCCGGCGCGGTGCAGGACTACGCGCTGCTGCCGTCCTTCATCTATTTGCCGCACGCCAGTGAATTTGCCGACGGCGATCTGGCCCTGCCCTGGCACAGCGACACGCATGCTGTGGTGGGTGAGTGGGCCCGCAGCCACGGCGCGCAAACCCCCATCCGCCTGGTCTCCAGCGCCAAAAGCTGGCTCTGCCACGCCGGGGTAGACCGCCGCGCGGCCATCCTGCCCAATGACGCGCCCGACGAAGTCGCCCGCATCTCCCCGCTGGAGGCCAGCACCCGCTACCTGGCGCACCTGCGCGATGCCTGGAACCACACCCACCCCGACGCGCCGTTTGGTGAGCAGGCGCTGACGGTCACCATCCCCGCGTCCTTCGACCCCGCCGCGCGCGAGCTGACCGCCGAAGCCGCCCAAGCCGCGGGTTACACCGGCGTGACCCTGCTGGAAGAACCCCAGGCCGCGCTGTACAGCTGGATCGCCCAGAGCGGCGGCGGCTGGCGCAAGCAGGTCAAGGTGGGCGACGTGATTTTAGTGGTCGACGTGGGCGGCGGCACCAGCGACTTCTCGCTGATCGCCGTGGTCGAGCAAGACGGCAACCTGCAACTGCACCGCGTGGCCGTGGGCGAGCACATCCTGCTCGGCGGCGACAACATGGACCTGGCCCTGGCCCACGGCGTGGCCCGCCAATTGGCTTCCGACGGCAAGGCACTCGACCCGTGGCAGATGCGGGCCCTCACCTACGCTTGCCGCCTGGCCAAAGAGAAACTGCTGACCGACGCAGACGTACACACCGTGCCGCTCGTCATCCCCAGCCGGGGCGCGCGCCTCATCGGCGGCTCGATCAACGCTGAATTGACCCGCGACGCACTCACCGCCACCATTCTGGAAGGCTTCTTCCCCCAGGTGGAGAGCCACGCCCGCCCCGTGTCCCGCGCCCGTGCGGGCCTGACGCAGCTGGGCCTGCCCTACGCGCAGGACGCCGCCGTCACCCGACACCTGGCCGCCCTCCTGGGCCGCCAGGTCGGTGCCACCGCCGCACTGGAAGGCTTTGCGGCACAGCAGGACGCGAGCTTCCTGCACCCCACCGCCGTGCTGTTCAACGGCGGCGTGTTCAAGTCCGACCTGCTGGTGCAGCGCACCCTGGCCACGCTCAACGGCTGGCTGCAGGCCGAGGGCGCACCGGAGGCCCGCCTGCTCGACGGCGCGGACCTGGACTTCGCCGTGGCCCGGGGTGCCGCCTACTACGGCACCGTGCGCGGCGGCCAGGGCATCCGCATCCGTGGCGGCACGGCCATGGCCTACTACGTGGGCGTGGAATCCGCCATGCCCGCCGTGCCGGGGCTGGAGCCGCCGGTGCAAGCCCTGTGCGTGGCCCCGTTCGGCATGGAAGAGGGCACCGAAGCGGCCTTGCCACCCCAAGAGTTCGGCCTGGTCGTAGGCGAAGCCGTGCGCTTTCGCTTCTTTGGCTCCAGCGTGCGCCGCGATGACATCGTGGGCCAGATGCTCGACTTCTGGACCCCGGACGAGCTGCAAGAGCTGGCCGAGATCGAAGCCACGCTGCCCGCCGAGGGCCGTGCGGTGGGCGAGGTCGTCCCCGTGAAGCTGCACGCCCGGGTGTCCGAAATCGGCACGCTGGAGCTGCTGGCCGTGCCGCGCTCCGGCGGCGAAGGCTGGAAGGTGGAGTTCGAGGTGCGGACCTAGGTACACCCCCAGGCTACACACTGCGTGTTTTCGCCAACCCCCTTGCAGGGGGCAACACCAGCAGCCTGGCAAAGCCAGTTCTGCGGTGTTTCTGGCGGTCGGGCGTTCTGCCTGCACGAGAGAGCTAAGTAGCCACCATATTTATGCATAAAAAAGCCTTTGGCGCCCATGCTATTTGCGCAAGTAGCTATGAATAAAATAGCAAAACCCGTTTTCACCGTCGGCATCGACCTGGGCACCACCCACACCGTGGTGGCCTATGCCAGCACGGCCACGCGCGGGGCGGCAAAAATCCAGATCTTCGCCATTCCCCAACTCTTGGCGGCGGGCGAGGTGGCGGCGCTGCCTCTGTTGCCGTCAGTACGTTTCCACCCCGCGCCCGGTACGTTGCTGGCGGCGGATGTGCAATTGCCCTGGCCATCCGCAGAATCTGCCGTGCTGGGCCGTTTTGCACTGGAGCTGGGCGCGCAGGTGCCGGGCCGTCTGGTGGCCAGTGCCAAAAGCTGGTTGTCGCACACGGCGGTGGACCGCACCGCGCGCATCCTGCCCTGGGGCGCACCCGACGAGGTAGGCAAAGTCTCACCCCTGGCCGCCAGTGCCAGCACCCTGGCCCATGTGCGCGCCGCGTGGAACGCCCAGCACCCGCAAGCCCCGCTGGAACACCAAGACATCGTGCTCACGGTGCCCGCGTCCTTCGACGAAGGCGCACGTGCGCTGACCTTGCAAGCCGCCCAACTGGCGGGGCTGTCCCGGGTGCGGCTGATCGAAGAGCCCCAGGCCGCGTTCTACGACTGGGTGTACAGCCACCGCGCCACCCTGGCCGCCGATCTGCACGCCACCCGCCGCGTGCTGGTGGTGGACGTGGGCGGCGGCACCACCGACCTGACGCTGATTGATGTCGCTATGGTGGATGGCGAACCCAAGTTGACCCGCACCGGCGTGGGCGACCACCTGGTGCTGGGCGGCGACAACATGGACCTGGCGCTGGCGCATTTGGTCGAGTCCCGCCTGGGCGGTAGCGAGCGCCTGTCCGCCGCCCAACTGGCCCAGCTCACCCAGCGCTGCCGGGCCGCCAAAGAGCTGCTGTGGAGCCCCGGCGCACCAGACAGCACCACCGTCACCCTGCTGGGTAGCGGAAGAAAATTGGTCGGTAGCGCCCGTTCCGCAAGCTTGTCGCGCTCTGATTTAGATAGCATTTTGGTCGAAGGCTTCTTCCCTTCTGTGGCCGCCGATGCCCAGCCCCAGCGTGCCCGCAGCGGCCTGGTGGCCTTCGGCCTGCCCTACGCCAGCGATGCGGCCATCACCCGCCACGTGGCCGCCTTTTTGCAACGGCACCCTGGCGCGCTGCCCGATGCGCTGCTGCTCAACGGCGGCGTATTCCATGCGGCACCCCTGGCCCAGCGCCTGCACCACACCCTGAACGGCTGGGCGACCGCGCCGCTGCAACTGCTGCACAACCCGCACCTGGATGCCGCCGTGGCGCGCGGTGCGGTGGCCTACGCGCTGGCCCGGGCGGGCAAGGCCCCGCGCATCGGCGGCGGCTCGGCGCGCAGCTACTTTTTGGTGCTGGACGATGGACTGACCAGCCAGCGCGGCATTTGCGTGTTGCCCTTCGGAGCCGAAGAGGGGAAGGCCTGCACCCTGGCCGACCGCACCTTCGCCCTGCGACTGGCCCGCCCAGTGCGCTTCTACCTGGCCAGCAGCGTCACCGACACCCGCTCGCAGCCGGGCGCGCTGGTCGATTTGTCCACCGGCGGCTTCGTGCGCTTGCCGCCTATCGCCACGGTTGTGCAGACCGACAGCAGCGCCCGCGAAGTGCTGGTGCAGCTCAGCACCGCGCTCACCGAGGTCGGCACGCTGGAGATGCACTGCATCGCCGTGGACGACCCTGCGCAACGCTGGCAACTCGAATTCCAGTTGCGCGGAGATGCCCCGGCGGTGGTGGAGGTTGCGCCGCACCCCCGCCTAGCCGATGCCAGCAGTTCAATAGCCCGCGTGTTTGGCGACCGCAGCCAGGGCGTGGATGCCAAGGAAGTCAAACAGCTCCGCGCCACCCTGGAGCGCCTGCTGGGCAGCCGCGAGGGCTGGGACACACCGCTCTTGCGCACCCTGTTCGCCCAACTACTTGACAGTGCCAAACGCCGCCGCCGTACCGCCCAGCACGAGCGCCAGTGGTTCAACCTGACCGGCTACGCCCTGCGTCCCGGCTTTGGCCACCCGCTGGACGACTGGCGGGTGCAGCAGATGTGGGAGCTGTTCGCGCCCGGCATTGCCCACAGCCATGAGCCGCAGCAGTGGTCCGAATGGTGGACGCTGTGGCGGCGTATCGCCGGGGGGCTCACGGCAGAGCAGCAAGACATGGTGTTCGAGGCCATCGCTTTTTACCTGCAACCCGTGGGCGGCCAGGACATTCCCGCACCCGATGGCCCCCGCATGCAGGGCCTGGACGACATGCTGCGTATGGCCGCGTCGTTTGAGCGCCTGTCGGTGGCCCACAAGGTGCAGCTGGGCACCTGGCTGCTGCAACGTCTGCAAAAGCCTGGCGAAAACGTCCAAACCTGGTGGGCGCTGGGCCGCACCGGGGCGCGCCAGCCGCTGTACGCCAGCCTGCACCATGTGGTGCCGCCGGAAGTGGCCGCCGTTTGGCTCAAGGCCCTGCTGGCCGCCGACTGGTCCCAGGCCGAACCCGCAGCCTTCGCCGCCACCCAAATCGCCCGCGCCACCGGCGACCGTGCCCGCGACATTTCTGATGCCCTGCGCCAGCAGGTGCTGGACCGCCTCACCGGCGCCCGCGCGGCCCCTGGCTGGATCGCGATGGTGCGCGAGGTGACGGCACTGGACGCGGCGGACACCAAGCGCGTGTTCGGCGAGTCGCTGCCGGTGGGGTTGACGTTGGTGGATTGAGAGTGCTATTGTTTACGTAGCTGCTTGTGCTGGTCGAATAAGAGCTAGAGGCTGAAAAGGCACTTGAGGTGTACGATGTTGACACCATGAAAGCAAAACCATCTGTCTCTGCGTATGGGGCCGTCGTGTCGCCTACCGATGCCGTGATGTTGCCGCCAGAACCTATCGTGTCCGAGTTCATTGCCCTCGCAATGTCTGCGTTAGACGCGGCCAAAAAAGCCCATATTTACGTGGATGCGGATGCGGCCATTGCACGGCTAGAGCAGAAGTTGGCAGCCGCGAGAGTTCGGTAGGTCGGGCTTTCAATGCACCACCACCGCCCGCCCCAAGTCCTGCGCCACCTGCTGCAGGCGCTTGTCTTGGCTCCATATCGTGCAGCCTGGGGCCAGAAACACACTGGTCATCAGGTGCGCATCGACATAGCCGATGCCCCGGTCTGCGAGATTCTGGCGGTCGATCAGGGTCAGTACTTCGTCGTCCATGGCGGTGTCCAGCCGTGGCAAGTGGCGCAAAGCTTCAAACGCTGCGTCGGTTTGTCGCAGATTGCCTAATGCCAGTTCGCCCAGCACGAAAGCATGGGTGCACACCTGCCCCTGTTGCAGCAGGGCGAACAGGACGGGATCGCGGGTGCGAAAGTGGTTGACCCAGACGGAAGTGTCGACCAGGACCATAGCGATCAGTGATTGGGTTGTCGCCGACGTGGCGCAATTTCCAGGTCGGGCAGGGTGCCGCCCAGCAGGGCCAGGCGGCGTGCGCTTTCGCGTTGGATCAGGGCGGTCAGCGCCTCGCGGATGAGCGCGGTGCGCTCGGTCAGGCCGGTGTATTTTTGGGCCTGGGCGAGCAAATCGTCGTCCAAGGTCAGGGTGGTGCGCATGGAGGGTCTCGGGTGGTCCGCACGGAATGCGGCATCAAATGGTGCATTATTTTATGCCTGGACTACCGAAACTGCTCCGCCTTGTAAAACCCGCTGTCCACCAGCGTCGCCCGCCAGTTTTTCACATCCACCAGCACCGGTTTCAGTAGAAACGCAGGTACCACTTTCTCGCCGTTGTTGTAGGTCTTTTCGTCGTTGATGCTGGGCTTTTTGCCGGTCAGCAGGGCATCGACCATGGTGGCGGTGACCTGGGCCAGGTCGCGGTTGTCTTTGAATACAGTGGAGGTCTGCTCGCCGCGGACGATGGAGCGCACCGACGGCAGTTCCGCGTCTTGCCCGGTAATGACCGGCAAAGGCTGGCCGCTCTGGCTACCCTGGCTATAACCGGCTTTCTTCAGTGCCTCGATCAGGTCCATGCTGATGCCGTCGTAGGGCGACAAGATGGCATCCAGGTGCTGTTTGGCGTAGTACTTGTCCAGGATGCCCGCCAGCCGCGCGCGGGCGACCGAGCCGCTCCAGCGCAGGGTGGAGACCTTGTCCATGCCGATCTGGCCCGAGCCGACCACCAACTGGCCTTTGTCGAGGTAAGGCTTGAGGACGGACATGGCACCGTTGTAGAAGAAAAACGCGTTGTTGTCGTCGGGCGAGCCGCCAAACAGCTCGATGCGGAACGGCCCTTTGCCTGCCGCCAGGCCCAGGCGATTGGCGATGTCACTACCCTGCAGCACGCCGACCTGGAAGTTGTCGAAGGTGGCGTAGTAGTCCACGTGGGGGCTACCGCGGATCAGCCGGTCGTAGGCGATGACCTTGACCCCCTTGTCGGCGGCGGCTTTCAGCACCGGGGCCAGCTTGGTGCCGTCGATGGCGCTGATCACCAGTACGGTGGCACCCTGGGCCAGCATGGCTTCGATCTGTGTGGTCTGGGTGGGGATGTCGTCGTTGGCGTACTGCAAAATGGCGCGGTAGCCCAGTTTGTCCAGCGACCGGGTCATGGCCAGGCCTTCGATCACCCAGCGCAGCGAAGTGATGGTGGGCAAGGAGATGCCAATCACCCCTTTTTCGCCTTTTTCGGTTTTGTTGGCGACCTGGGACCAAGCCTTCAGCGCCCATAGGCTGCCGACCAAACCACCCACCAGACGTCTACGGTCGGATTGCATGTTGTTGTCCCCAATTGTGTTTTTTTGTTACGGCATCGTAGCAGACAGGCTGTGCCGCCCACCATCCCTTTAGTGCTTTCCACAAATGAAAAAAACCGCCCCCACCAAAGCCGAAACCGCCCTGCTGCCACCCATGCAGGGCCTGGCGCTGGACCGCATCTTTGTACCGGCAACGCAGGCCGAATTTGCTGCCGCCACGGCTGACATCCTGGCGGCGGGGGCGGTGGGTTTTGATACCGAGGCCCGGCCTACGTTTGCGCCCGGCGAGGTCAGTGACGGGCCACATGTGGTGCAGTTTGCGCTGCCCACCAAGGCCTATTTGTTTCAGATGCACCGGCCTGACTGCCGCCCTTGCCTGCTGGAGATCTTGCAGTCGGATGCAGTGCGCAAGGTAGGCTTTGGGCTGGAGCAAGACCGGGGGCAGATCCACGCTAAGTTCGGGGTCACCATGCGGGCTGTGCTGGACCTGAACGCGATTTTCCGCAAAGACGGTTTTGGCACCTCGATGGGCGTGCGCGCCGCCGTCGGCGTGGTGCTGCGCCAGCGCTTCCACAAATCCAAAAAGACCACCACCTCGAACTGGGCCGTGGCGCAGCTCACGCCCACGCAAATGCTGTATGCGGCCAACGATGCTTACGCGGCGTTGAAGGTGTTCCAGGCGCTGTAGCCTGGGGGTGGGCCACTTACACTTCGGCCATGAAATTCAAAATGGCCAAAAACTCTCTTTTTGCAGTGCTACTGCGTTCGCCGTGGTGGGTCAGCATGCTGCTGGTGTTGGTGTTTGGGCTGCTGTCGTTTGCGCTGTTGCCCAAAGCCTATATCCCGTTTGGCCTGCTGGGGACGGTGCCGTTTTTGGTGATCGGCCTGATCGCCGCCTCGCGCCAGTGGGACCTGCCCAGCACGGCGAAAGTAAACGGCATGCTGGCCCAGGCCACGGCCATGCCCTGGCGTGAGTTTGCCGATGCGCTGGACGCGGCCTACCGCGCCAAGGGCTACACGGTGGTGCGCTTGAACGGCAAAACGGCAGATTTGCAACTGCTGAAAGACGGCCAGACCACCCTGGTGGCCGCAAAGCGTTGGAAAGCCGCCAACCACGGGATCGAGGCCCTGCGCGAACTGGCGGCTGCCAAAGAGGCCCAGAATGCCGCTGCTTGCACTTACATCAGCATCGGCGGCGTAACCGACACGGCCTTGCAGTTCGCCAAAGAGCGCAGCATCACCCTGGTCGCCGACGTGGCGCTAGCCCAGCTGCTGCTTCAGGCCGCCAAGTAACGTTCCAGCTTCTGGGCAAACACCTGCGCCGCCTCGGCCCAGGTAACCACCACGCCCAGGCTGGCCATATCTACCGTTTTCAACCCGGCATAGCCGCAGGGGTTGATGCGGCTGTACGGCTCCAGGTCCATGGCCACGTTCAGCGCCACGCCGTGGTAGGTGCAGTGGCGGCTGACCTTGATGCCTAAAGCGGCAATCTTGCCCAAATAAGTAGGGTCAGACTCCAATTGTTGGGACTTAAACCCCGCCTCCAGCCGGGCATGGCCAAACGGGTCTTGCAGGCGCACGTAGATGCCCGGCGCACCCGGCACGCGCAGGCCGGTGGTGCCGAAATGGGCCAGGGTTTGCACCACAGCTTCTTCCAGCCTAAACACATATTCTTTAACGAAATAGCCCGCGCGCTTCAAATCCAGCAGCGGATAGGCCACCACCTGGCCCGGCCCGTGGTAGGTCACCTGGCCGCCGCGGTTGGTCTGCACCACCGGGATGTCGCCGGGCAGCAACAGGTGCTCGGCCTTGCCCGCCAAGCCTTGGGTAAAAACCGGTGGATGCTCACAAATCCATAGCTGGTCGTGTATGTCTTCTGTGCGCTGGAGGGTGAATTCCTGCATTTTTTCGACCGTGGGCAAATAGTCCAAGCGGCCAAGGATGTGGGTGTCCATCATGCGGTGGTCATTGGGTAGCTATGGCCTGGATCTGCTGGGCCATGGTTTGGCCGTTCAGGGTTTTCTCCACCATGGCAAAGCGCTGGCCGGTGGTCTGCGCCCAGCGCTCGCCCACAAGGCGTTTCTCGCGCGAGTCGTCATTGGTGGCGTAGCCGTCGCCCTTGTATTCGACCACCAGCAGGCTGCCGTCCAGCAACTCGGCCACAAAGTCGGGGTAGAAGTAGTCGCTGGCGGTGGGCAGCCAAAAGGCGAATTGTGGTTGGCGCTCCAGGTTGCGTACCCAGTGGCGCACGGCGGGCTCGGCATCCAGCGCCACGGCGCAGTCGAACTCTTCGCCCTGGGGTTTCAGGGTGGCAATCTGGTCGAAATAGTGCTTTTTGAACTGCCAGCGCCCGCTGTAGGCATCGCGCACCGGGTAGCGTCCTGGCGCAAACTGGAATTGCTTGCTAGGCCCGCTGGCCAAAGTGCCCAGCTCGCCAAACAGCAGCTTTTGGAATCCGGCCTGCCGCACCCGCGCCTCTACGCTGTCGATGCGGGCCAGCAGCGCCTGGCCGAGTTGGAAGCGTGAGCGCAGCAAGCCGGTCAGGCTGAAGCCGCGTTCGCGCAGCAGGTAGGCCACCAGCCGCTGCACATAGGCCAGCGTCTCGGTTTGGGTGCGGTAAGGGCTGGTGATGTGTTTCGCCAAGGTGCGTATGACATCGTTTTCTGAGGCTTCGGTGGGCACGCCGTCTAGCGTCAATTGCGCGGCATCGGCCTGTTTCAAGCGCACGCGCGCACCTTCTACATAAATCTCGAACAGGTCGCTTTGCTGCACCAGGTTGAAGCCGGGCAGCTCGGGCCGGGGGTCGGCGCTCAGCAGGTCAAAGTCCATCCGCTCGGCCAGGGTTTTGCGCTCGATCAGCTCCAGCGTGCCCTGCGCGCCTAGGCGCAGGCAGAGCTGGGGAATGGGCGCAAACGGCACCCCGCGCAGCGCCGGGCACTGGCTGGCGGCCAGGCGCGCATTATGTTGGTCTAATTGCCTTCCAGCGCTTATTCTGTCTGCGGTAGGTACTATGGAAAGAATAGCGTCACGCTGGGCATCGCTGATGTGGCCAACGGCTTGCACGTGGATGCCGGTGCCCGCGTCGGCCAGCACCCGCAGGTCGGGCTGGTGGGCCAGGGCGGTGGTGGCGGCTTGCAGGTCGGTGGCGGGCAGGGCTAGGTCCAGCAGGTCTGCGCGGCGCGGGGGCTGGGGTGTGGCGTTGAATAGATCGTCTGTATCCGGCAGCAGCACGGCGGCGGCGGTCATCGCGTCGAAGCCCATGCCCTGCGTCAAGCTGTCCACCAGGTTGTTGGCCGCCTCGCCAAAGGTTTTGGCGATGACGTGGGCGTAGGCCCGGTTCAGCGCCGGGCTTTGGCGTTTTTGGGCGTAGGGCATGCGCAGCACGCGGCCCAATAGCTGCTCTACCGCCTGGTTGCTGCGCAGGTTTTGCAGGCTGCACAGCACGTAGGCAAAGCTGCAATCCCAGCCTTCCTTCAACGCATCCACCGTGATGATGTAGCGGATGGGGCAGGCGGGGTCTAGCAGGTTCACCCCGTCCAGCCCGCGCTGGGTGCCGGTGGCCACGGCGATCTCGGCTTCGGCAATATGGTGCGCGGCCATCAGATGCTGCTTGAGTGCCTCGGGCGGCACTTCTTGCCCCTTGTCTTGCGCCTGGAACAGCACGATGGGCCGCACGTACTGCGGTTCGTGTACCGCTTCGGCTTCCAACTGGGTGCGGCGCAGCAGCGCATCGCGTACGGCATCCTGCCAGCCGGTGGCGTGCTCGGCCAGCATGATGGGCAGCTTGACCATGTCCTCGGCCTCCAGCTCGCGGGCCGATACGCTGTACAGCACATTGGTTTTATGCGGCACGGGCGTGGCCGTCAGGTCCAGCACCGCGCTGGGGCGGATGGCCTGCAGCACCGCCAGCGACAGCGGGGTTTTGGCGTTGTGCGCCTCGTCTACCAGCACCAGCGGCTGCCACCACGCCAGCCAGTTGGCCAGGGAGGTTTTGACACGGCCCAGGTCGGCCGGGGTGAGGAAGGACTGGTTCACATCCACCAGGTCGGCTTGGGTGACCACCCCCAGGCCGCGCTCTGCTGCCTGCTGCGGTGTGAGGTTGAGGCTGCGGAAATGCGTTTCCCAGGCTTCGCTCATCGCGTAGACCCGCCGCCCGGCCTTGTTGCTGACCCGAAAGCTCTGGATGGTGGCCACTACCACCACGGTCTTGTGGCCAAACTCGTTCGGGGCCACGGTGTGCAGCGCGTCCAGGTCGCACACCACCAGGGCACTGCCATAGGCCGCTTCCAATGCCATGCGGTAGGGGTGGCCAGGCGTTTGCAGTGCGCCCAGGGTTTGGCTGCGGATGGTGTCGCTGGGCACCAGCCACAGCGCCACCGGAAAATCTCTCAGCGCCCAGTCCCGCGCCATGCGCACGATGGCGTGCGAGGCCATCAGCGTTTTGCCGCCGCCGGTGGGGATGCGCAGGCACACACAGGGCGCACCGGCCAGGTCGTCGCTTACGTAAGGCCGGGCGGGCAGCTTTTCGCGTTGCAAGGCGTGCGCCCACGCCGCCTCCAGGCCCATGGTCTGCGACTGCTGCAAGAACAGCGTCATCGCGTCCAACGCGCCGCGCTGGTAGGTTTTGAGGGTGAAGGCGCTCATGGATGGGTAGTTGGGTTGTTTAAATGTGCTGAAAAGCGCAGTGGTTAAACAACTTAAGTGGTTGATTTTGTTGAATTAAATATTTTTTCTAGTGGCTTTGTTGTTTAAATAAATTGAATTTAAACAACTCAACTTTGTTGTTGAAGCCGCCAAATAGCGCTGGGTCCTCGCCCTGGACCGGCGGGGTCGATTTCTATTTTTTTGCCGTCCAGCCCATAGATGCGTAACGCTGAACGCAGGTTTTTGACCTTGGTTTCTTTGGCTTCGAGACTCAATATGTTGGGGAGCTTGTGCCAGATGAGATCCCTTAGCTCTCGGCCAGAGGCGGGGCCGAATCTCTCTAGTCGCTCCATCATCAGCCGTTTGTAATAGTCGTCGCTGAATCCCCGGTTCAGTACGTACTCGCTTTGCGACCCGGTGGTTGCCGCAATATTGGCAGATATGTGCCAATGGGGTTTGCGCCCTTCGATCAATTTCAGTTTGCGTAGCTGGCTGGCGTGGATGTCTGCAATACGGTGGCGCTTTTGCACTCGGTCCAACCACACCACTTGCTCCAAGGGGAGGTCAGATCTCTCCATGAGCAGTTTGGTGAAATTCTCGTCAATAACTTGCCCCGCCACGTTAAAAACGGTTTTTGCGGCGGTACTGCCCTCGTAGTCTGGCAGCGGCAAAAACCGTTGGCGCTGCGTGCGCACCATATCGCGAATGCCGTAGCCGCCTTTGTCCATCATGCCTAGGTTGTTCATGGCTACGGCCAACCATAGGTTTCGGTATGTCTGGGGTGTGCGATCCCCTTGAAAATAATCTTCTGGCTGTCCATCCACAAAGCTGCCCAGGCTGGTCAGTGTTAACCGTTCATCAGACTCCACCACCACGATGCGGCCCGCTTGGGCATAGTCTTGGTGCGCCAAACAGTTGTGTAAGCCCTCCAAAATGACACGCGTGTCATACCTAGGCAACTCGGTTGCAATCAGCTGGTTGCGTGGAAATAGTTTGATGTTTGGATTGCGAATATGCCGCAGCACTTCCGACGTGTTGATCAGAAATGGCGGGCCAAATGGCTTGATGATCCGCTCGTTGGGCACCTTCCAACTGATCTCAGCGGGATGCGGCGACAACCACGCGACGCATTCTGGCCGCCCAAGTAAAAGCAGCGCTGCACGGGTAATTTGGCCATGGATCGTGATCTTGGCTTTATCCAAAAACTGCGCGTCGCTCCAAGTCGTAATTTCAGGAGCCCAGCGCTCTACATGGTGCTTGGCTGCAAAGTTGGTGCGCGCCAAAGTGAGGGCTTCGGGGTCAAGGTCTGCCAGTGTGGCTCCGAGAACAGTTTGTACACTCCAGTCCTCTCCCGCCATCGGTTCGCACAAGATGGCGCGCAGCCGGTCTTCCCGTAAGGGAACGAGGCTGTCGCCTTCTCGTTGCCAGGCTTTATCGTGCGCGTGAACGGGTTGCCGCGGCGCATGCCGTGGCACATGGACCAACCAAATGGTGGCACCGGTGTCACTGGCTTGGAGTTCTTCGATCCGTAGCCCCAGCGAGGGCAGGCCCGGTGCTTTGCCCAAAATCCGGTGAACCAGATTTTCAGCGGTGTAGTCTGCAAAGTCCGCAATGCCAGAGACCGCCAAAGTCTGGTCCTTCACCCCAATGACGACGACCCCACCTTCCATATTGGCCAACGCCGATACGTAGGAAACCAAGTCGCTTCCGTCTGGGCGGCCCGAAATTTGTGATTTCAGGCTGCGCCATTCTTTCCATTCATGGCGCTCATTTTCTTTGGGGTAGTGCTGAAGTAGCCAGGCTTGTAACTCGTTCGCGGTCATGTCATGGTGCCTTTCAGCGTGCGCTCACGTCGTACGGAATCTGCTTGAACGTCAGTTGGGCGGCTTCCAGCCGGGCGGGCCCCAAGCGCACGGATTCGCCAAACACCACCAGCGGGGTGTCGGGTGGGGCGCTGGTGGCGTGCAGGGCTAGCAACGCATCCAGCACCTCGCGGGTCAGCACGTTGCCGCTGGCGGGGCGCTTGTCGCCCAGGATGCCGTTGTAGAGCAGATAGTAGGCCGTGGGGGTGGCATTTAAAGGTGAAATCGGCTCCTCGCCCATATTTTGTATGCGCGAGGTGCTATTTATTGTGTAGTAATTGCCCAAAAACGGCGTGGGCATCTCGGTGGGGCTGCCGGGCCAGGTGGTTCCTGTCTCTTGCTGCCAGATGAAGGCCGCCAGGGTGGCGAAGCGCACCGCCGGGTTGATGCTGCCGTAGTCGTCAAACACGGTTTCGCCCAGGCGCATGAAGCGAAAGCCGCCCCCGCCCGCCCAGCCCAGGGGCTTGCTGATGCCGCCTTGCTCGCCGTCCACCACCTTTTGCAGGCGCGGCAGGCAGTGCGTGGCGGCGTGTTCGCCCATTTCGATGCCGATCCAGCGGCGGCCCATTTTGTGGGCCACGGCAGCGGTGGTGCCGGAGCCCAGGAAGGAGTCTAGGACGAGGTCGTTGGGGTTGGTGGAGATGTGAAGAATGCGTTGTAAAAGCTCTTCAGGCTTGGGTGTCGCAAACGTATCCATGTTCGGAAACATCTTTGCAAGATGGTCTCTTTTTGCACTTTGGTTAGTTCCGGCTTCTTCCGCCGTCCACCATGTCCGAGGAGCAACGCCTTCGCGAACTACATCGGCGTAACGCTTGATGAGCGGCAGGCGATCTCCATTTTTTCCGAAGTAGGCCCGACCTTCAGCGCGGGCGCGTTCGAACGTTTCAAGCGAAAAAGCCCAGAAGCGACCTTGTTTGGGAACAACAGATCGGCCTGAAGGCAAAACGATGGGGAACCGCTGCTTTTCTGTTCCGCTTTTGGCAGTGCCATCGTCGCCCTGTCGCCATGGTCCACGAGGATCGTTATCAGGATTCTGAAATCGGCCCGCCTGAACGGCTGTTCGTTCGATCAAATTACGTGTTTCTGACCAGCGGCTTCGTTTTGTGGCGTATGCAAGGATCATGTCGTGCGACGTGGAAATGTCGGCATCACCTCTGCCGCCTTTGTCTTTCTCCCAAGCAATCGTGGCAATGAAATTCCCCCGCCCAAACACCTCGTCCATCAGCACCTTGAGGTAATGCCCTTCGTTGTCGTCAATCGTCACCCAGATCGAGCCGTCTTCGCGCAGCAGCTCCCGCAGCAGTTGCAGGCGGGGCAGCAGCATGCTCAGCCACTGGGCGTGCTCCAGGTTGTCGTCGTAGTGCTCGAACGCGCTTTTAGTGTTGTAGGGTGGGTCGATAAAAATGCATTTGACCTGCCCCCGGTAGAACGGCAGCAGGGCTTTGAGGGCTTCCAGGTTGTCGCCCTGGATGAGCAGGTTGTCGGGTGCGGTGCTGCCGTAATCGCCATAAGCGGATATGGGTTCCAGCAGGCGGTAGGGAACTTTGGCGGCGGTGGTGAAGGCGGCGGCGCGGTTGAGCCAGTCGAGGGTGGGCATGGGTGGGGCGGGCCAAAAGTAATAGCAATGGGCGCTGATTATGGAGGCCGCCGTGCCCGCCTACGGAGCCCTATAACGCCATCTTCACCATCGGATGCGTGCTCAGGGTGCGGTACAGCTCGTCGAGTTGCTCGCGGCTGGTGGCGGTGATGGGGAGGGTGATGCCCAGGTATTTGCCGCCCTTGCTTTCGCGCAGCTCGATGGCGCTGGCATCGAACGTGGGATCGAACTGGGCGGCGATGGCGGTCATGGCGTGCACGAAGCCGTCGACCTTTTCGCCCATCACCTTGATGGGGAAGAGCGAGGGGTATTCGATCAGCGATTCTTTGCGGGGATCGACGGGGTCAGTGGGGTCGGTGGTGGGTGTGGTCATGGTGTGGATGGGGGTTCAGGCAGCTTGGGTGGCGGCGGTGTAGCCTGCGTAGAGTTGGGCGTAGACGGGGCCGGGCAGGCCGTTGCCTACCGGCTGGCCGTCCAGGATAGTGATGGGCAGCACTTCTTTGGTGGCGCTGGAGAGCAGCAGTTCGTCGGCATTGAGCACTTCTTCACGTGTGATGCGGCGCAGTTCAAACGGGATGCCCTGGGCGCGGCAGATGTCTTCCATCAACCCGAAGCGGATGCCTTCCAGCACCAGGTTGTCCTTGGGCGGGCCGATCAGGGTGCCGTTTTTGACCAGCCAGACGTTGCTGCTGGCGGCTTCACTCAGATACCCGTTTCGGAACATCACAGTCTCCACAACGCCCGCATCCACGCCGATCTGCCGTGCAAACACCGCGCCCAGCAGGCTGGTGCTCTTGATGTGGGCTTTTTCCCAGCGAAAGTCATCGGCCGTGACGCAGGCCACGCCCTGGCTGCGCTGGGTGGCACTGGGCAGGTTCATCTGGGTGGCCATGGCGAACACGGTGGGCGTGATGTCTTGGGGCATGGCGTGGTCGCGCAAGGCCACGCCGCGGGTGATCTGGATATAGACCAGGTGGTTGGGATTTATAGAATTGAGGCCGTTAGCCTCAGTGTGTTCTGCATGACCAGCTACCAATGTTGTAGCAATGTCGCGCCATTGCCCAGGCGTGAGCGGGTTGGCGATGCGCAGCTCGGCCAGGCTGCGGTCGAGCCGGGCCATGTGCTCCTCAAACCGGAACAAGCGGCCGGCGTAGACCGGCACCACTTCGTAGACGCCGTCGCCAAAGATGAAACCCCGGTCCATGACGCTGATCTTGGCGTCGCACAGGGGGGTGTAGGCACCGTTGAGGTAGCAGGGGTAGTCGGGCAAGGTGTGCATGGTGCGGGCGCAGGAGTGGAGACGCTATTTTGGACCAGCGGGGCGGGCAGACAGGGCCCGGGTCTCGCCAATTTTCAGCAGGAAGAAGTCGTCCTCGGATATGCCTTGGGCGGTGCGGGCGGCGGCCAGGTCTACCGGGGGCTGGTCCAGCGGTTCGTCGGTCAGGTTGAAGGTGCCCCAGTGCACGCCTACGCTGCGCTTGGCGTGCAGGTCGCGGTGGATTTGCACAGCTTCGGCCGGGTTGATGTGCTGGTTTTGCATGAACCAGCGGGGTTCGTAGGCACCCACTGCGATCAGGGCGATGTCGAAGCCATCGGGGCTACGGTCCTGGAAATGCGCGCGGGTGTCCTTGAAGTCCTGGCTGTAGCCGGTGTCTCCGCTGAAGTACCAGTGGAAATCGGCCCCGAACACGGCCCAGCCGCCCCATAGCGTCTGGAAGCGGTCGCCCAGGGCGCGGGCCGTCCAGTGCTGCACGGGGGTGAGGTGGAATTCCACGCCGCGCACCGTGTGCTGCTGCCACCAGTCCAGCTCCACCACGTTGTGGATGCCCTGCCGGGTGAACCAGGCTTTGAGACGCAAAGGTACTATAAAAAGCGTAGCGCCTTGTGCAAGTTTATCCAGCGCCAGCACCGCATTTGTATCCAAATGGTCGTAGTGGTTGTGCGAGATGACCACCACGTCGATGGGTGGCAGATCGGCCAGGGCCACGCCCGGCGGCTGGGCGCGTTGCGGGCCCATGAACTGCACTGGCGAGGCGCGTTCGCTGAACACCGGGTCGGTCAGCACATTCAGCCCGCTGGCCTGCACCAACATGGTGGCGTGTCCCACCCAGGTGATGGCGGGCTGCATGGCGGCCCCGGTGTTGGCGTGGATGGCTGCCAGGTTGGGCGAGACCACGGGGGTGGGGGTTTGCGGCGGTGGCGGGAGATTTTTGCGCCGTGCATTCCATTGCCAGCGCAACACGTCGCGGGTCGAGCCGGGAACGGCATCGGTGTAATTGTTCTTGAAGCCGGTAGCGGTGTGGTGCTGCATGGCAAAAAAGACGGTCAAAAAAGAAATGCCACAATGCAACGCCTTTGGGGAGCTCCCCAGCTTTGCATGGCTTCGCACGCGAACACGCGCCGCAAAGCGTTACAGTTGTATGCACGCCAAAGCGCTTGCGGGTGTCAAGGGAATATTCGTATAATAGTGGGCTTTACTAAACTTTTCAGTGTGTAAATTTTTGTGCATTCATGTCAGTCGGGTGTCATAGAGCAGGCTAACAATGTCCCCAAGAATGCATACCGAGCTGGAAGCAGAACAAGAAGATAAGGTAGTCGAGGACGATTTCAAGCCCCTGACGGCTGCGCAAGCGCAAACCTGGCGCCAGCAAACTCCGATGATGTCCATTTGGGCGATCGTGTGGGGCCAATTGGCAGCAGGGTGTTTGGTAGCACTGGCCGCATGGCTGGTGACCGGCAAGCTTGCGATGGGCTGGTCGGCGGGATATGGAGCGATCGCGGTGGTGGTACCTGCAGCGTTGTTTGCGCGCGGTGTCACTGGCAAGCTGGCTCGGAGCATTCCGGGTGCTGCCATGGCGGGGTTTTTTGTGTGGGAACTGGTCAAGATTGTCGCCACGGTAGCCATACTGTTTGCTGCACCCCGGTTGGTTCCAGAATTGAGTTGGCTGGCCTTGTTGGTCGGCTTTGTAGTGACCATGAAGGTGGTTTGGATTGCGCTGATGTTTCGCACTAAACGCCAACGTACGGCTTAACAGGATTGATGGATTTCACATATGTCGACTGAAAACGCTGCTGAAAATGCTGCCGAACATGTGGCTACGCAAGGCCCCAAGGCGGGCGAATACATCGTTCACCATTTGCAGCATCTGCAAAAGAACTTCTCGTTCGAGAGCGTCAAGCAAACCCACATCGTGGATTTCAGCCTGTTCAACCTGGACTCGGTGCTGTACTCGGTGATCCTGGGAATTGTGGGTTGCTTTTTCTTGTGGCGTGCTTCGCGCAAGGCCACATCGGGTGTGCCCGGTCGCTTCCAGGCCGCGGTTGAAATCTTGTCCGAAATGGTCGACACCCAGGCCAAGGGCGTGATCCACAACGCAACGAGCCGCAAGCTGGTGGCCCCTTTGGCGCTAACCGTGTTTGTCTGGATTTTCCTGATGAACGGCATGGACATGCTGCCCGTGGACATCTTGCCCAAGATCTGGGAACACACGTTTGTCGCCAGTGGCGGCGATGCCCACCACGCTTTCATGCGTGTCGTGCCCACCGCCGATCTGTCCACCACGCTCGGCTTGTCGGTCAGCGTTTTGTTTGTCTGCCTGGTCTACAACATCAAGATCAAGGGCCTGGGCGGCTGGGCGCATGAACTGGTGGCAGCACCATTTGGCGACCACTGGTTTCTGTACCCCATCAACTTCCTGATGCAACTGATCGAGTATCTGGCCAAGACGGTCTCGCACGGTATGCGGTTGTTTGGCAATATGTTTGCTGGTGAATTGGTTTTCATGTTGATCGCCTTGATGGGCGGCACATGGGCCTGGCAGTTCAATCCCCTTGCGGGCATGTTCTGGCTAGGTGTTGGGCATGTGATTGCCGGTACGGCGTGGAGCATATTCCACATTCTGGTGATCACCTTGCAAGCCTTCATCTTCATGATGTTGACGCTGATTTATGTGGGTCAGTCTCACGAGTCGCATTAACTCCGCCGTTAAATTCATTTAACGCGGGCGTTAAGGTTAGTTTTCGCTTTTCTCTTTCTTTTACCTGTACTTTTTAGGATTAATCATGGAAAACATTCTCGGTCTCGTCGCTCTGGCTTGTGGTTTGATCGTTGGCTTGGGCGCTATGGGTGCCTCCATCGGTATTGCTTTGATGGGCGGCAAGTTCCTCGAATCGTCGGCACGCCAGCCTGAACTGATGAACGAACTGCAAACCAAGATGTTCATTTTGGCCGGTCTGATCGACGCGGCTTTCCTGATCGGCGTGGCTATTGCCCTGCTGTTCGCATTCGCCAAGCCTTTCGCGATTTAATTTTTGGCCGACCTTTCACGACCGAAAGGAATTAAGCCGTGAACATTAATTCAACCCTGTTTCTGCAGGCCATCGTCTTTGCGATTTTGGTGTGGTTCACGATGAAATTCGTGTGGCCTCCCATCACCAAAGCCTTGGATGAGCGGGTGCAGAAAATCTCTGACGGCCTTGCTGCCGCCGACAAAGCCAAGTCCGAACTGACCAACGCCAACCAGCGTGTGGAAGCCGAATTGGCCAAGTCGCGCACCGAGACCGCGTCGCGTTTGGCCGATGCCGATCGCCGTGCCCAAGTGATCGTGGAAGAGGCCAAGGCCCGTGCCACGGAAGAGGGCAACAAGATCGTCGCCGCAGCCCGTGCCGAAGCCGAGCAGCAAACCGTCAAAGCCCGTGAGGCCCTGCGTGAGCAAGTGGCTGCATTGGCTGTGAAGGGTGCCGAGCAGATTCTCCGCAAGGAAGTCAATGCCGGTGTCCACGCGGACTTGCTGAATCGTCTCCAAACCGAACTCTGAGCGACATAACGACCATGGCTGAAATAGCAACCATTGCCCGTCCTTACGCCGAAGCGCTGTTCAAGGCCACTGCGTCTGACCTGGACGGCACCGCCGGATGGGTGGATGAATTGGCCACGATTGCAGCCAACCCCCAGTTGCTCCAGTTCGCCGACAACCCCAAGGTTGAGGTGAACCAGGTGTTTGAGGTGGTAGCCGGTGTGGCCAAGTCGGCCCTGCCAGATGCTGCAAAAAACTTTTTGCGCATGGTCATCGAGAACGGGCGCCTGGCCGCTCTTCCCGAGATTGCTGCCCAGTTCCGTGCATTGAAAAATGCCCGGAGCGGCTCCTCTGACGCGACCGTGTTCAGTGCTTTTGCGATCGACGCAGAGGCCCTGGCCAACGTCTCGTTGGCGCTGGAAAAGCGTTTTGGACGCAAGCTCAATCTCACAGTGGCTTTGCAGCCGGAGTTGATTGGCGGAATTCGCGTCGTGGTGGGTGACGAGGTGTTGGACACCTCGATCAAAGCCCGCCTGGAACATATGAAATTGGCCCTGACAGCTTAACCATCGCGTTAAGGTCTGTGCCAGCGTTTTCGGCCAGAGCCCATGGCTCCGGTTGTTTGCTAACTAAAGAAAGAGAAGGAAAGAGTCATGCAACTCAATCCCGCAGAAATTTCTGAGCTGATCAAGAGCCGCATCGAAGGCCTGACGGCCCAAACCGATATCCGCAACCAGGGCACCGTGGTGTCCGTGACCGACGGTATCTGCCGTTTGCACGGCCTGTCCGACGTGATGCAGGGCGAAATGTTGGAGTTCCCCGCCGGTAGCGATGGCCAGCCCACCTACGGCCTGGCACTGAATCTGGAGCGCGACTCGGTCGGTTCCGTGATTTTGGGCGAGTACGAGCACATCTCCGAAGGCGACATCGTGAAGTGCACGGGCCGCATTCTGGAAGTACCAGTCGGTCCCGAATTGCTCGGTCGCGTGGTGAACGCACTGGGCCAGCCGATCGATGGCAAGGGCCCGATCAACGCCAAGATGACCGACGTGATCGAAAAAGTCGCGCCCGGCGTGATTGCCCGTAAATCGGTGGACCAACCCATGCAAACCGGTATCAAGTCGATCGACGCCATGGTGCCAATCGGCCGTGGCCAGCGCGAGCTGATCATTGGTGACCGCCAGACCGGCAAGACGGCTGTGGCCATCGACGCCATCATCGCCCAAAAAGGCCAGGGCGTAAGCTGCGTGTATGTCGCGATTGGCCAAAAGGCCTCGTCGATCAAAAACGTGGTACGTGCCCTTGAGCAGGCTGGTGCGATGGAATACACCATTGTGGTGGCGGCTTCGGCTTCTGAATCGGCCGCCATGCAGTATGTTTCGGCCTACTCCGGCTGCACCATGGGCGAGTACTTCCGCGACCGCGGCCAAGATGCCCTGATCGTGTACGACGATTTGTCCAAGCAGGCCGTGGCCTACCGCCAGGTGTCCTTGTTGTTGCGCCGTCCACCAGGTCGCGAAGCCTACCCTGGCGACGTGTTCTATCTGCACAGCCGCCTGCTGGAACGCGCTGCCCGCGTGAATGTCGACTATGTCGAAGCTTTCACCAAGGGTGAAGTCAAGGGCAAAACCGGTTCTTTGACGGCTCTGCCGATCATTGAAACGCAAGCTGGCGACGTGTCTGCCTTCGTGCCGACCAACGTGATCTCGATCACCGACGGCCAGATCTTCCTGGAAACCTCGTTGTTCAACGCCGGCATCCGCCCTGCGATCAACGCCGGTATCTCGGTGTCTCGCGTCGGTAGCGCTGCACAGACCAAGATCATCAAGAGCCAGTCGGGCGGTATCCGTACCGACTTGGCGCAGTACCGTGAATTGGCGGCTTTTGCCCAGTTTGCCTCGGATCTGGATGAATCGACGCGCAAGCAGCTGGACCGCGGTGCCCGCGTGACCGAATTGCTCAAGCAAGCCCAGTACAGCCCCTTGTCCGTGTCGTTGATGGGTGCCACTTTGTTCGCAGTGAACAAGGGCTTCATGGACGATATCGAAGTCAAGAAGATACTGGCTTTTGAGCACGGCCTACACGGCTATCTTAAGGACAAGAGCGCGGCTTTGTTAGCCAAGATTGAAGCTTCGAAAGCATTGGACAAGGAAGCGGAAGCTGAGTTGCACGCTGCTGTCACCGCGTTCAAGAAGACGTTCGCTTAACTAGGAGCCCGTCATGGCATCAGGCAAGGAACTACGCACCAAGATCAAATCGGTGGAAAACACCAAGAAGATCACTAAGGCGATGGAAATGATTTCCGTCTCCAAGATGCGTAAAGCACAGGAGCGGATGAAGGCAGCCCGCCCGTACAGCGACAAGATCCGTGACATCGCAGCCAATCTGGGCCAGGCGAATCCCGAGTACGTGCACAACTTCATGAAACCCAACGGCGCCAAGGCCGAGGGTTTTGTGGTGGTGACTACCGACAAGGGTTTGTGTGGCGGTTTGAACACCAACCTGTTCCGTGCGTTGACCCTGAAACTGCGCGCTGCGCAGGCTGCAGGCTTGACCGCAAAAACAGTGGCGGTGGGCGGCAAAGGTCTTGGGTTTTTGAACCGTACCGGCGTCCAGGTGGTAGCGCATGTGACCCATCTGGGTGACAAGCCGCACCTGGACAAGTTGATCGGCCCGCTCAAGGTGCTGCTGGATGCCTATGAAAAGGGTGAAATCAGCGCTGTCTACCTGGTGTACAACAAGTTTGTCAGCACGATGAAGCAAGAGGCCGTGGTGGAGCAGTTATTGCCTTTGTCGTCTGACAAGATGCAGGCGGAAACCAAGGCCAATGGCACGCAGCACACCTGGGACTACATCTACGAGCCCGATGCGCAGTCGGTGATCGACAATTTGTTGGTCCGCTACGTGGAGGCGTTGGCCTACCAGGCGGTCGCGGAAAACATGGCCTCCGAGCATGCCGCGCGCATGGTCGCCATGAAGGCTGCTACCGACAACGCGGGTAGCGTGATTGCCGAGCTCAAGCTGATCTATAACAAGACCCGCCAGGCCGCGATCACCAAAGAATTGTCGGAAATTGTGGCAGGTGCGGCGGCTGTTTAAGCTGCGCCACTGTCCCAGTCCGTCACCGATTTCAAGATTCAAATTATTGGAGCAAAAATGGCTCAAGAAAACGCAGAAGTGAACGCCCGCGTTCAGGGAAAAATTGTCCAGTGTATTGGTGCCGTGGTGGACGTTGAGTTCCCCCGCAGCAGCATGCCCCGCATTTACGATGCGCTGAAAATGGAAGGCTCCGCGCTGACCCTGGAAGTGCAGCAGCAGCTGGGCGACGGCATTGTCCGTACCATCGCGCTGGGCTCTTCCGACGGCCTGCGCCGTGGCCTGATGGTCTACAACACCGGCGCGGGCATCACCGTTCCCGTGGGCAAGGCCACCTTGGGTCGCATCATGGACGTGCTGGGCGCGCCCATTGACGAACGGGGTCCTGTCAGCCAGGATCTGACCGCCACCATCCACCGCAAAGCCCCTGCGTACGACGAGCTCAGCCCTTCGCAAGAATTGCTGGAAACCGGCATCAAGGTGATTGACTTGATCTGCCCGTTCGCCAAGGGCGGCAAGGTCGGCCTGTTCGGTGGTGCCGGTGTGGGCAAGACCGTGAACATGATGGAGCTGATCAACAACATCGCCAAGGCACACAGCGGCTTGTCCGTGTTTGCCGGTGTGGGTGAGCGTACCCGTGAAGGAAACGACTTCTACCACGAGATGGCCGATTCCGGCGTGGTGAACCTCGAGAACCTCGAAGAGTCCAAAGTGGCCATGGTCTACGGCCAGATGAACGAGCCTCCAGGCAACCGTCTGCGCGTGGCCCTTACCGGTCTGACCATTGCGGAATCCTTCCGTGACGAAGGCCGTGACGTGCTGTTCTTCGTGGACAACATCTACCGCTACACCCTGGCCGGCACCGAAGTGTCCGCACTGCTGGGCCGTATGCCTTCCGCCGTGGGCTACCAGCCTACCCTGGCCGAAGAAATGGGCCGTCTGCAAGAGCGTATTACCTCCACCAAGGTCGGCTCGATCACCTCCATCCAGGCCGTGTACGTGCCAGCGGATGACTTGACCGACCCAAGCCCTGCCACCACCTTCGCCCACTTGGACTCCACCGTGGTGTTGAGCCGTGACATCGCCTCGCTGGGTATCTACCCTGCGGTCGATCCACTCGACTCGACCAGCCGCCAGCTGGACCCGCTGGTCGTGGGCGAAGACCACTACAACACCGCCCGCGCCGTGCAGGGCACGCTGCAGCGCTACCGTGAACTGCGCGACATCATCGCGATCATGGGTATGGACGACTTGGCGCCTGACGACAAGCTGGCCGTGGCCCGTGCCCGCAAGATCCAACGTTTCCTGAGCCAGCCCTTCCACGTGGCCGAAGTGTTTACCGGTTCGCCTGGCAAGTACGTGCCATTGTCGGAAACCATCCGTGGTTTCAAGATGATTGTGGCCGGCGAATGCGACCACATGCCAGAACAAGCGTTCTACATGGTTGGCTCCATCGACGAAGCCATCGAGAAGGCCAAGAAGGTCTAATTCCCTTCGGCGGGGTGCTACACCAGTGGCACCCCATCGTCATTACGCTGGACCCAAAGGAAACCTATGACCACCATTCACGTGAATGTTGTCAGTGCCGAAGAATCCATCTTCTCGGGCGAAGCCAAGTTTGTGGCTTTGCCGGGCGAGGCGGGCGAGCTGGGCATTTATCCGCGCCACACTCCCTTGATCACCCGTATCAAGCCGGGTTCGGTGCGTATCGAAAAGGCCGACGGCACCGAAGAGTTCATCTTCGTGGCCGGTGGCATTCTTGAAGTCCAACCCAACTGCGTCACCGTGTTGTCTGACACGGCCATCCGCGGCAAGGACCTGGACGAAGAAAAAGCCAATGTCGCCAAGGCCCGCGCCGAAGAAGCTCTGCGCAACGCCAAGGGTCAGTTGGACATCGCCAAAGCCCAATCCGAGCTGGCCATCATGGCGGCCCAGATTTCGGCGCTGCGCAAGTTCCGCCAGATCCGCTAGTCTTCGCTGACACCATCTAAAAAGCCGCTGTAAAGCGGCTTTTTTGTGGGCGGAATACACGGAGAGCATGCTCTTGTTTTTGATATTAAAAACAAGAGCATCTAGCATAGGTAGTATCTACGCTACAGCATGTTTAGAGCATAAAAAATACCCTGTAAAAGCTCAATCCACCAGTACAGGCGCGTTCGGCAGTTCATTGCCTCGCACGCCACCCGGCAGCAGCGGGAAATGCTGCGCGAGCACGACAGACACTTCTTCCAGCGCGGTACTCAAACCCTCTTCCACCTGGCCCGCCTGCAAGGCCGTGCCCAGGTGTGCCACCATCTCCTGCCATTCCAGGGGAGAGACGCGGGCGTTCACGCCCCGGTCGGCCACCAGTTCGATGGCGTGGTCGGCCAGCAGCACGTAAATTAATACGCCGTTGTTGTGCTCGGTATCCCAGACGCGCAGCTTGCCAAACAGCATCACTGCCCGCTCCCGCGCCGAGGCGTTGCGCCACAGGTAGCTGAACGGCAAACCGGCTTCGACGCAAATACGGATCTCGCCGGTGTGCCGTTGTTCGCTGGCGCTGACCCGCTGGGTGAGCCGCTCCAGCAGGGACGCTGGCACAGTGCGGCGTACATCGCCCACATCGCACCAGCAGTGTTTCAGGATTCGGAGGAAATGCTTCCACATGTTGACTACCACCCACCGGAGGCACCGCCGCCGCCAAAATTGCCGCCACCGCCCGAACGAAAGCCGCCGCCACCGCTGCTGCGCCCACCAGAGCTGAAACCACCACCGCCGAAGCCTCCCATCCCGCCCAGACTACCGCCCAGGGACGCGTTCCCAAAGCGTGACAACAGCGTAAACAACAGTGCCGCCACGCCGGCCACGCCTGCTATCAGCAGACTGGCCGACAGCACCCAGGCCAGCGCACCCACAGCCCCGCCCGTCACCAGCGCGCCCAGCTTGGCCCCGAAGATGCTGCGGGCGATGGTGCCCGCAATCGGCACGGCAAACACGGCGAAGATCAGCATCTGCTGCCAGTCAAACCCGTCGTTCTGCGGTGTGGCTCTGGCCTGGGGCGCAGGCAGCGCTTCGCCCTTGACCAGAGCCATGATCTGGTCTACCCCGGCGTCCACGCCCCCGGCAAAGTCGCCCTGCTTGAAGCGCGGCGTGATCGCGTCGTTGATGATGTTGCTGGCCGCCAGGTCGGGAATGGCACCCTCCAGCGTCTTGGCCACCTCGATGCGCAGCTTGCGGTCGTTCTTGGCAACTAGCAGAACCAGCCCGTCGCCCACCTCTTTGCGGCCGATTTTCCAGGCGTTGCCCACCCGGTTGGCGTAGCTGGCGATGTCTTCGGGCTGGGTGGTCGGCACCATCAGCACCACCACTTGCGCGCCGCTGCTGGCCTCGAATGCGGTCAGTTTAGCCTCCAGCGCCTGCTGCTGGCTGGCACTGAAGGTGGCCGTAGTGTCGATCACATGGCCGGTCAGTGCAGGCACCGGCAGCACGTTCTGGGCGTAGCCACCCAGTGCCAGCAAGGCCAGCCAGCACGCAACCAGCAGACGCAGTAGGCGTAGCAGCATGGGCATTTACTTCTTGAAGTCCACCACGGGCGGGGCCGAGATCTGGGCTTCGTTTTGCACCGTGAAGCTGGGCTTGGCCTGGTAGCCCATGACCTTGGCCGTCAGGTTGCTGGGGAAGCTGCGGGCCAGTACGTTGTATTCCTGCACCGTGCCGATGAAGCGATTGCGGGCCACGGTGATGCGATTCTCGGTGCCTTCCAGCTGCACCCGCAGATCGCTGAAGCCCTTGTTGGCCTTCAGGTCGGGGTATTTTTCGACCGTCACCATCAGGCGGCTCAAGGCGCTGCCTAGTTCGCCCTGGGCGGCCTGGAACTTGGCGAAGGCCTCGGGGTTGTTCAGCGTCTCGGGTGTGACCTGGATGGACGTGGCCTTGGCGCGGGCTTCCACCACCTTGGTCAGCGTGTCTTGCTCAAATGCGGCTTCGCCCTTGACGGTAGCAACGATGTTGGGCACCAGGTCGGCGCGCCGCTGGTACTGGTTCAGCACCTCGCTCCAGGCGGCTTTGCTTTGCTCATCCAGGCGTTGAAAATCGTTGTAGCCGCAGCCGGTCAGGGCGGATGCGAGCAGTAGGGCGGGTAACCAGCGTTTCATATGAATTCCTCCAGTAGCGGGCCGCATGCGGGCCTGTATAGCGTTTGACCTTAGCACACAGCCCCCGGGCGCTGGCCCAAAGCAGGGCAAAATCACAGTACTTTTAACCTTGCCCCATCCCCGTGTAAGCCATGCCCAAAGCCAAACTCCAGGCCGCCACCGTGGGTGGCACTGCCGATGACACCGAAGCCGCCTTTTACGATGCCTTACAAAATGGCGACATCGACAAGCTCATGGCCTGCTGGGCCGACGAGGACGATATCGTCTGCGTACACCCAGGCGGGCCGCGTGTGGTGGGCGTGGCGGCCATCCGCAGCGCGTTCGATGCGATGTTTGGCCAAGGCCGCATCCGGGCCTGGCCCGAGCAGGTGCGCCGGGTGAATGCGCTGGCCAGTGCCGTGCACAACCTAGTGGAGCGCATCGAGGTAATGGCCCCCGACGGTCCGCGCGAGGCCTTTGCCATCGCCACCAATGTGTACCACAAGACCGCCCAAGGCTGGCGCATGGTGGCCCACCACGCCAGCCCTGGTACCGGCCGCGAGATGCAGGAGTCGGGCGGCGCGCCCGCGCTGCTGCACTGACATGCAATTTAAACAAAATCAGCCTCTAACGCATATTCTCTATGCGTAACCCGCTATGAACTATGTAGCACCTTGGTGGCTGCCCAGTGGCCATGCACAAACCATTTGGCCGGCCTTGTACTCGCGCCGTGTGTTCGGGCCCCGGCCCCAGTTCCGGCGCGAGCGCTGGATCACGCCGGACATGGACTTCATCGACGTGGACTTTTGCGATGCCGCCGCCCACATCGCCGACCCGGCGGCCAGCGAGGCCGGGCGGCCGTTGCTGGTGCTGTTCCACGGGCTGGAAGGCTCGTCGGGCAGCCACTATGCCGAGGCCTTTGCCGACTACGCCCGGGCACACGGCATGGGCTTTGTGGTGCCACACTTTCGCGGCTGCAGTGGCGAACTCAACCTGGGGCCGCGTGCCTACCACTCGGGCGATTTTGAAGAAATCGGCTGGGTGCTCAAGCGCCTGAAGACCTGGCACCGGGGCAAGGTGATCGCCGTGGGCATTTCCCTGGGCGGCAACGCCTTGCTGCGCTGGGCCGAGGAAATGGGCGACCAGGCGCGCCAGGTGGTGCGCGCTGTGGCGGCCGTGTGCGCGCCCACCGACCTGGCGGCCAGCGGCTGGGCCATAGGGCGTGGCCTGAACCGGCAAATTTACACCCGCATGTTTTTGCGCAGCATGAAGCCCAAAGCCTTGCGCAAGCTGGAACAGCACCCCGGCCTGTTCGACCGCGAGGCACTGGTAGCTGCGCGCGATCTGTACGAATTCGACAACATCTTCACCGCCCCGCTGCACGGCTACAACAGCACCGAAGACTACTGGGCAAGGGCCTCGGCCAAGCCCCACCTGGCGCAGATCCGCATCCCGGCCCTGGTGGTGAATGCCCGCAACGACCCCTTTGTGCCCGCCTGGAGCCTGCCACACCAGGACCAGGTGGGCGCGCACGTCACCCTGTGGCAGCCCAGCCACGGCGGCCATGTCGGCTTTCCCCACGGCCCCATGCCCGGCCACGTGCGCAGCATGCCCGATGCCGTCGGCGGCTGGCTTTTACAGGCAATTAAATAAGCAACTATGGACGACATCGTCAAACAAGCCATCGCCAAGTGGCCCAACGTGCCCGACTGCTACGGCTGGCTGGGCCTGGACGCGCGCGGCAACTGGTACATGCGCGACGACCCGGCGCAGGCGGCCGGGCCGTTTGCGGGCCCTGGGGCCACACCGCAGAGCAAGGGCTCGCGGCTGCTGCACGAGAAGCTGATCGACTTCATCCAGCGCAATTATGAAAGTGACCGCCAGGGACGCTGGTTCTTCCAGAACGGGCCGCAGCGGGTCTATGTGGAACTGGAAATCACGCCCTATGTGTGGCGCGTGCAGCCCGATTTCTCGGTGCTGGCCCACACCGGCCAGGCCGCGCGGGTGCAGCGTTGTGTGCTGGACGAACGGGGCCATTTGTACCTCGATACCGACCTGGGCTTTGGCCTGGTGCACACCCTGGACATGGGTTATGCCGCCGACGCGGTAGAGCAGGGCCTGTGGGTGCCGCAGCCGATGGATGCCGCCCGCTTGCCGACCCAATTCAACTACATATCCAGCCCGCAGTTATTATCAAAATAATAGCGGCTTGCGCAGATGGAGTATGCAATAGAGGCCGATTGAAGCATTAAAAAAGGCCGGAAGAACCGGCCTTTTTTAAGGGCGTTGCCTGCGCTTACTTGGCGGCGGCAACGGCGTCGCTGGCAGCTGCGGGCTTTTGTGGCACGGGGAAGCTGGCCCCCCCGGCATTGGCCATGTAGACCACGGCGCGGGCGATTTCGGTGTCATCAAAATCGCCACCGCTTTGCGCACCCATGGCACCCTTGCCGACCAACGCGGAGTGCAGCAGCGCTTCATAGCCGGTTTTGATGCGCGGGCCCCAGGCACCGGCATCGCCAAACTTGGGCGCGCCCACCAAGCCTGCGGTGTGGCAGTTGGTGCACTGGGCCTTGAAGACTTCTTCGCCAGATTTGAGCTCGCGGTTGGCATCGCGGATTTCGACGGCGCCGATTTTCTGGATGCGGGCGGCAATGGCTTGGCTTTGAGATTGCTCCGTCACGCCGCCCAGGGTCATGGAATCCGCCGTGTTGGTGCCCGCCGGTTTGGCGGCCGACACCACGTAAAACACCAGGCCAATAATGGCAAAAATCGGAATCACGAATGAGAAAAACACCGCCACCAGCAGTTGTTTGGGATTTTTGATAGGACCGGTGTGGTCTTCTTCTGCCGCATGGTCATGGGGGTTGGCGCTCATGGTGTCCTCAAAAAATCGGGGGCTCTAATTAGCCAACGAGTATAACCGTCGCCCCTTTGCATCCCTCGTCAGTTACCTGTTTTAGAGGCACATGGTCAGCGGCTACAATCGCTCACGTTGCGGCTGTAGCTCAGTGGATAGAGTATTGGCCTCCGAAGCCAAGGGTCGTGGGTTCGATCCCCGCCAGCCGCACCAATAGAATAAAACACTTAGCCTGAGTTTTACAGTTGGGGTTTTTTTTCTGACGGTTTCTCATGCCCATGTAACCGCTGTGTAAGCTCATTCAGTCAATGCAACTCACTGCAACACGTTTACGATGCCATGAGCATTGGCCCTCGATATGCCGTAAGCCTTTGCCAGTGCGCTGAGGCTTTCGCCTTGTTCGCACTTCCTGCCAATTCCGTTCGAACGTTTGATTCTCTGTTGTGTGGAAGGAAATAGTTGGCTTACGATTTAGGTCGATACTTTTACGTGGCGCAGACAGATAGTTCACCGCTAGTGCGGGATGTTGACGTCGCTTGGGTTACGGGTAAGGGGAACAGAATTGAGTTTTCCACTATTTTTTATCTGGTGCCCGCAATCGGAACCGACCGCCAGCATTACGTTGGTCTCATCAAGCGTGGACTTGCTATCGATTCTGGGATGCGCGGCCACGTGGCGCTTCCAAGGACGCCGAAGGGCCGGACACAAGTCAAGGGCTTAAGGTAAATCCGGCAGGCCCTTTTAAAGCACTTCAAACGCTATACGACTTCTTAAGATAACATGCAGATCCGCCCTGTCAAATTTGCCCCGGGTTCACCAAAATCAGAATGTTCCAATGTCGATCAATCAACTCATTTACATAAGCCAAGCCACACGTAAGATGTCTGCAGAGGACCTCTCCTCGATACAAGAAAAGGCAAAGACAAACAACGGCCCACTGGAGATAACAGGTAGTTTGTTTTACAACGGCGGGTGGTTTCTGCAAGTATTGGAGGGTCCGGCATCTAAACTCGATACGCTTTACAAGAAAATCGAACTTGATCCTCGACACAAAAATTCCCGAGTGATTTACAACGAACCGGCCAGTTTCCGCACTTTCCCGCGCTGGAGCATGAATATGACTAACTTGAACGACAGACAAGCCGACAAATACGATGAGCTTGTCGAAGTCCTCGAAGCCGCTCAAGCAAACCGAAAGGTCGGATTGTTTTCCCCGGCAGTAGCATTACTGAAGATTTTTAAAGGGTAAGTGACGTGTGTTCGATTGGCGATGTGGGCCATGGCACGGCAGATTTTCGACGTGAAATAACATCCGATCCAAGTCTGGGTCGGCACGACGCGAATTGTGTACCGAGCGAGCCCACTAGCCAGCACTACTTTTGTGTCACTCATTAACCGGCACGACGACATTGCGCACTAACCGGGGCGCTAACCTCACTGGCTCGCTATGGCGCCATGGATTTGCTTTTTGCGGCATCTGAGCTAATGTCCCTACGAGCAGTCCAGCATCCATGCGGATTACGGATAATTCTTGGACTCCTTTATTAGGAGCGGAATTAATGTTTTCCTGTTTTGGCTCTGTTTCTGAGTGCTGTCGCGAGTGAGTGCATTGGTTACGCATCAAAACATTTACTAAGCTGTCCCGCTCGCGCGAATGGCGCAGATTGAATGTTGGAAAACGGTGTTGGCAGATACCTGCATGTTGGGAACTGGACCGGCTAGTTTTCCAACGGAGACAAAAGATGCCTTGTGGTGGTGTTGGCAAACGGTCACTTTCTAACAGGGTGGGCGACCAGACATTTAGTCGCGAGAATTTTTAAGTATCTCATTGAGGCTCATCGATGCGGCAGCGTCTAGAGTCTTGGGCACAGAGCCCCAGAGTAATTCTAAATACTTGTAGTCGTTCAGGCTGAGAAAGGGTTTTTCCTCAACAGTCGGTTTTATAGAGCCGTGCTTGGAGTAGCTGAGCGGGAGCAGCTTTGCTATGCTGATTTCTAAATGGCGCATACCCTCGTAGAACGTATCGTCGATGAATTTACGGTAAACGAACGCGTGGCACTCTGCGATAACTGCTACGCGGTATAGGTGCTCCGTAGCGGCCTGCATTGCGATCATATCCTTGGTCTTCTTGGCTTCACGACATAAAGCGCGACAGCGGAGGCGCTCATCAGGCGGCCAGAAAGACTGCCCATAGTCAAAGCCTACGGGCAGTTGGGGCATCGGCTTGCTAACTGGCTTTACCTCGGGAGGCTCCAGCAGTTGCAGCAATCTGTCGAGTCCCACTCGCTGGTCAAGCGTAAGTGATGGGTACTTTCTAGCCCTGTCGAGCAGTCTCGTCGCTTCGGCCTTATCCCGCACTTGAGGTCGGCCGATCCTTATTGAAGCTGCCTTCAAGAGCGGGGAGACATCCGTTGGAGCTGCCACAGCTTGCCGCTCCAGTAAGCAAAGTGCACGCTCAAGCGAGGGGCGCTTGTCTTCGCCTAAGGAGGTGTGACAGAACCAAATCGAAAACGATTCAGCTAACGATGCAGCAGCTCGAAAGAGCTGCGGGTGGTCGTGTCGGTTCGCAGCATCTTCCAGCCAGTCAATCTCCCCTTCGAGTTCACGCTTAGCTATTTGGCGGTCTAGCGAATCGGAGCCTGACGCTCTCGATGCGAAATGAGACTGCAATTGATTGAAATTCATGCCCCCTCCTTGAGGCTCGCTGTGTACTGCAAAAATCCGGCCAAATCTGTTGTCCGTGGGCGCTGAGTCCTCCGATTGTTCAATCGTATGGCAATGTCACCATCGAACTTTTCGAGCAGCCTCATTTGTATTTCATTCCTATTTTTGGGGCTTTCAAGGTGAGTATCCATTAACCAAAGTAATGGTACAAAGATACCTTATCAATTGGCGATGTAGGAGGGGCGGACGTTTTGGGTCTAGCCCCCGCCAGCCGCACCATCTTCTCTAGAATAAGCATTTACCCTAGAGAACATCCATCCCATTGACCCCACACACACTCATCTCGCTCCTTGACACGTTGGATGCTGATGCGCCGCTGGCGCAGCGCCATTTGTGGCTAATTGGCCTGCTGGACTGGATCCGCGGTGACAACCGTGCGCCGGATGATGCGATCAGCCGGGTGCAGCGGTTTTTGGATGCAGTGGTCGCTCGGCCTGATTTGCAAGTGCGCTTGCGTATTTGGTGGCAGGTGCTGGCCGACACGGTGGACAGCACCATGGTCTTGTCTGACTACGGCTTTTCCCCCCGCACCGCGTTCTTTAGCGAGTTCGGCCACCGGTTGCGCTGCAAGTTATTGCCCAGCACGCCTGAGACCACCGACGCGGCTGAACTTTTCAGCCTGGTGTTACCCAATACGCTGGATGCGGCCTGGTTGGCGGCGCTGGATGCGGCTACCTTGGCGCGCATCGGTGATTTGTTGTCGTCACCCTCGCGTACGCCCGGCATCACGCTGTGGCAAGACGAGCTGTTGCAAGCCATCACTTTTTGCAGCAACCAGATCATGGCCACCGGAGTAGCGTCTGAATTGCGCCTGCGCATGAGCCCTGCCGCCCGGCACGACGAGCCGTTCAACAGCCTGTCGGCCGAGGTTGATGCGCTACGCCGTGCCTTCATTGCCACGCCGCGCGAGCTGCCCGAGCTGGAGGCCGCAGCCCAACGCCTGCGTGAGCGGCTGGAGCTGTGCCGCCAGGCGGCTGCCACTGTGTACCCGCATCTGAACGACCACGGCATTTCGGTCAACTTGGTGTTCATGCTGCGCCAGTTGCGCGAACGCTTGCTGCGGGTGCGCGATCTGATGGATTGCCTGCTCTCAATCACGCCCGATGCCAGCGCCTGCCGGTTGGTGGTGCGCCTGGCCTACGCTGGGCAGGAGCGCCGCAGCCTGCGTGCGCTGGTGCGTGGCAACGCCTCGATGCTGGCCGCCAAGGTCACTGAGCGCAGCGCCGAAACCGGCGAGCACTACATCACCCGCGACCGCAGCGAGTACCGCGGCATGCTGGTCAAGGCCGCTGGTGGCGGTGCTGCCACGTCGCTAACCACCTTGCTGAAGTTTCTGATCGGCGCAGTGGGCCTGACGGCCTTCTGGGCCGGCATGTGGTCGGGCGTGATGTACGCCGCCAGTTTTGTGATGATCCAGCTGCTGCACTGGACGCTGGCCACCAAGCAACCGGCCATGACCGCCCCCGCCATGGCTGCCAAGCTCAAAGACCTGGGCAATAGCCGGGCGATTGAAGACTTTGTCGATGAAGTCACCCACTTGGTGCGCTCGCAGGTGGCGGCGGTGCTGGGCAATGTGGGCATGGTGACTCCATGCGTGCTGCTAATCAGCTTTGCCATGTTCTGGGCCAGGGGCAAACACATGGTGACCCGGGTCGAGGCCGACCACGTATTCCAGACGCTGAGCCTGTTGACTCCCAGCACCCTGTTATTTGCGGCCTTCACCGGGGTGCTGCTGTTTGTGGCCAGCCTGATTGCAGGCGCAGTGGAGAACTGGTTTGTGCTGCACAAGTTGGATTCGGCCCTGCGCTACAACCCGCGCATCACCGGTGTGTTGGGTGTGCCGCGCGCCGACCGCTGGGCGCGTTTCATGCGCGAGCATATTTCGGGCTTTGCGTCGAACATCTCGCTGGGCTTCATGCTCGGGCTGCTGCCGCCGGTGCTGGCCTTTGTGGGCCTGGGGCTGGAGGCACGCCACGTCACTTTGTCCACCGGCCAACTGGTGGCGGCGGCGGCGGCGTATGGCAACCTGGTGTGGAAGATGCCGGTGTTTTGGTGGTGCGTGGCGGCGATTCCGCTGATTGGCGTGCTGAACCTGACGGTCAGCTTCTTTCTGGCGCTGCAACTGGCCCTGGGCGCGCACAGCGTGACCGGGCTGGACCGCCAGCGCCTGCGCTACGCTGTGCTGCGCCGCCTGCGCCAACATCCCCTCAGCTTCCTATGGCCGCCAAAATCTAAATGAAATAGGCCTCTGGCGCATATAGCACCTGCGCTGGTAGCTATGGATTCAGGAGTCTTCGTGGCTGTCAGTCTTCAATTCCAGCGCGGCGCTGTACAGGCCTTTGCGGGGTTGGCCGGTGATGTCGGCGCAGAGTTGCACCGCGGTTCTCAGGGGCAGCTCGGCCAGCAGCAGCTTCAGCACCCGCAGGTCTTGCGCCGGGGCCTCGGTCGGCGGGGCCGGGTGGATCACCAGTACAAATTCACCCCGCGTACGCGACGACTGGGCGGCCAGCCAGGCCACCAGGTCTTGCGCGGGCACGGTGGCGATTTCTTCAAACTGCTTGGTGATCTCACGCGCCACCGTTACCGGGCGGGTACCCAGGCAGGCCAGGCTGCGGGCCAGCGCCTCAATGCGGTGCGGCGCTTCCAGCAGCACCACGGCGCGCGGTTCGGCCAGCAGTGCCAGGGCCGCGTTGTCGCGCTCGGTGGCCTTGCTGGGCAAAAAGCCGGTGAACACAAAACCCGTGTCTTGCACGATGCCTGCCGCACTCAGCGCCGCCGTGATGCTGCTGGCACCGGGCAGCGGTACTACCGCAATGCCCACGGCACGCGCAGCCGCCACTACCCGTGCACCCGGGTCGCTGATGGCCGGGGTGCCCGCATCGCTGGCGTAGGCGATGCGCTCGCCCTGTTGCAGCCGCCGCACCACGTTTTGCGCGGCCTCGGTTTCGTTGTGTTGGTGCACCGCCAGCAGCTGGGCGCTGGACTTGTCGATGCCGTAGGCGCGTAGCAGGGCCTGGGTGTGGCGCGTATCCTCGCAGGCGATGGCATCCACCAAACCCAGCACGTGCAGGGCCCGCAGGCTGATGTCGCACAGATTGCCGATGGGCGTGGCCACGATGTACAGGGTGCCGGCCGGATAATGTTGCGAAGCGGCTGCCTCCTGGGCGGCTTTCAAGGCGGAAGCAAAAGAAGCGCTCAATGGGTTTCCTCAAAAAAATCGGTGTGGCCGCGCCGGGCACCACCAAACAGACGGGTGATGCGGCCGAAGACCGGGCGCTGGCGCATTTGCAGGCCCAAGGCCTGCGTCTGCTGGAGCGCAATTATCGGACTCCCGGGCGGGGTGGCGGCGAAATCGACCTGGTGATGCGCGCGCCCGACGGCACGGTGGTGTTTGTCGAGGTGCGCCAGCGGGCTACGGCGGCGTTTGGCGGTGCGGCGGCCAGCATCAGCGCCATCAAGCAAAAGCGCATCGTATTTGCCGCCCGCAGCTACTTGATGCGCCTGCGCACCCCGCCGCCGTGTCGGTTCGATGTGGTACTGATCGAGTACGCAGGCATCCAATGGCTGCAGGCGGCCTTCGACGCTGGCTGAACTTTCGTTTACAAGCAGGCTCCTACTGCACAGTTATCATCCCGCACCATGATCGAACAACGCATTCAGCAGCATTTCATTGACAGCGCCGACCTGAAATACCAGTCTGCCCAGCCCCTCAGCAAACCCATTGCGGCGGGCATCCAGGCCATGTTGGCGGCTGTGACCAGTGGCGGCAAGGTGCTGGCCTGCGGCAACGGTGGCTCGGCAGCCGATGCGCAGCACTTTGCGGCAGAATTTGTGGGGCGCTTCGAGCGCGAGCGGCCCGAACTGGGCGCGATTGCCCTCACCACCGACAGCTCCATCATCACCGCCATCGGCAACGACTACAACTTTGACGTGATCTTCGCCAAGCAGGTGCGCGCTCTGGGCCAGCCCGGCGACGTGTTGCTGGCCATCACCACCAGCGGCAATTCAGCCAACGTGCTGCTGGCCATCCAAGCCGCCCATGAACGCGAGATGACCGTGGTGGCCATCACTGGCAAGGGCGGCGGCAAGATGGGTGCGGCGCTGCGCGAAACCGACGTGCACATCTGTGTGCCACACGACCGTACCGCGCGCATCCAGGAGGTCCATTTGCTGGTACTGCACTGCCTGTGCGACGGCGTAGATTCCCAGTTGCTGGGCGATATTGAACCTTCACTTTGAAAGACTCCATGCACCGTTTTCTCCTGACCGCCGCGGCGGCTGTTGTTCTGGGCTCCAGCCTGTCGGCTTGCGTACCTTTGGTGATTGGTGGCGCGGCCATGGGGGGCGCGTTTGTGGCCACCGACCGGCGTACCTCCGGAGCCCAGTTGGAAGATGAAGGCATTGAGTTGCGTGCCAACAACCGCATCGGCCAAAGCCTGAGCGAAAACGCCCATGTCAACGTCACCAGCTACAACCGCCAAGTGCTGCTAACTGGCGAAGTGCCCACCGCCGCCGACCAGCAAAAGCTGCAAGAGCTGGTGCTAAAGGTGGAGAACGTGCGCTCGGTGGTCAACGAAGTGGTTGTGCTGGGCGCGTCGTCGCTGACGCAGCGCTCGTCGGACACGCTGATCACCGGCAAGGTCAAGGCCACGCTGGTGGACGCCAAGGACGTGCAGTCCAACGTCTTCAAGGTGGTCACCGAGCGTGGCACGGTTTACCTGATGGGCCGCGTCTCGCTGCGCGAAGCCAACCGCGCCACCGACCTGGCCCGCAGCATCAGCGGCGTGCAAAAAGTGGTGCGGGTGTTTGACATCCTGAGCGAAGAAGAACTCAAGCAGCTCTCCACACCCAAGTAAGCTTGTCCTTACTTCAGCCGTTTGATCAGGCTGGATGTGTCCCATCGCTGGCCGCCCATCTGCTGAACGTCGGCATAAAACTGGTCTACCAGGGCGGTGACGGGCAGGCGTGCACCGTTGCGCTTGGCCTCGTCCAGCACCAAGCCCAGGTCTTTGCGCATCCAGTCCACGGCAAAACCAAATTCAAACTGGTCGGCCACCATGGTTTTGCCGCGGTTGTCCATTTGCCAGCTTTGGGCCGCGCCCTTGCCAATCACCTCCAGCACCTGCACCATGTCCAGCCCTGCATGCTGGCCAAAGGCCACGGCCTCGCTCAGGCCCTGCACCAACCCTGCGATGCAAATCTGGTTCACCATCTTGGCCAACTGGCCCGCGCCGCTGTCGCCCACCCGGGTGCAGGCGCGCGAGAAGGCCATGGCCGTAGGGGCGATGGCCTCAAAAGCCGCGGGGTCGCCGCCGCACATTACCGTCAGCAAGCCGTTCTGCGCACCCGCCTGGCCACCCGACACCGGTGCGTCGATGAAGCGCAGGCCCAGGGTGCGGGCAGCCCCATCCAGCTCGCGGGCCACTTCGGCCGAGGCGGTAGTGTGGTCCACAAAAATCGCGCCCGGCTCCATGCCCGCAAAAGCCCCGTCGGCCCCCAGCGTGACCGAGCGCAGATCCGCATCGTTGCCCACGCAGCAAAACACGATGTCCGCCCCCTGCGCAGCCAGACGCGGTGTTTCAGCATGTTTTGGGGCTCCTGCGCTTGCGTACTCTGCGCAGAATGCTATTGATTTAGTAGTGGTGCGGTTATAGACCGTTACCGAGTGCCCCGCCAGTGCCAGGTGCGCCGCCATCGGATACCCCATGACCCCCAGGCCGAGAAAGGCGACTTTTTTGGAAGGAACAGAGGCGTAAGTTTTGGGATTGGTACTGGACATATAAATCAATGGATGGAACTAAAAGGACAGAAGCCAACCCTTCCAGAAACACCGCAGAACTGGCTTTGCCAGGCTGCCGGTGTTGCCCCCTGCAAGGGGGTTGGCGGAAAGCGCTTGCGCTGGAGCCTGGGGGTGAGCCTAAACAATAGCGAAATGCTCGGTCCCAGCCGCCAAGTCCTGGGTTTTGGCGCGCTGGCTGTTGAGCTTGATTTGCAAACGCAGGTCGTTGAGCGAATCGGCGTGGCGCAGTGCGTCTTCGTAGCTGATGAGCTGGCTCTCGTAAGCATCGAACAGGGCCTGGTCAAAGGTCTGCATGCCCAGATTGCGGCTCTTCTTCATGATCTCTTTGATCTCGGTGACCTCGCCCTTGAAGACCAGGTCGGAGATCAGCGGGGTGTTGAGCAAAATTTCGACCGCCGCCGCACGGCCCTTGCCATCTTGGCGGGGAATCAGTCGCTGGGACACCACAGCGCGCAGGTTCAGTGACAAATCCATCAGCAATTGGGCGCGACGGTCTTCGGGGAAAAAGTTGAGGATGCGGTCCAGCGCCTGGTTGGCGTTGTTGGCGTGCAGCGTGGCTAGACACAGATGGCCGGTTTCGGCAAAGGCCACGGCGTGTTCCATGGTGGCGCGGTCGCGGATTTCGCCCATCAGGATGACATCTGGCGCCTGGCGCAGCGAGTTCTTCAGGGCGGCCTCCCAGCTGTCGGTGTCCAGGCCCACTTCGCGCTGGGTGACGACGCAGTTTTTGTGCGCGTGTACAAATTCCACCGGGTCTTCGATGGTGATGATGTGGCCATAAGAGTTTTCGTTGCGCCAGTCCACCATGGCGGCCAGGGTGGTGGATTTTCCGCAGCCAGTGCCCCCGACCAGAATGCACAAGCCGCGTGCGCTCATGGCCACGTCTTTCAGAATCTGCGGCATGGCCAAGCCATCGACGGTGGGTACGGTCACGGGAATGACCCGCAATACCATGCCGACTTTGCCCTGCTGCACAAAAGCGTTGACACGGAAGCGGCCAACGCCCGCCGGAGAGATCGCAAAATTGCATTCCTTGGTGCGTTCAAACTCAGCAGCCTGCTTGTCGTTCATCACCGAACGCGCCAGGGCCAGCGTATGGGCCGCGGTGAGCGGCTGGGGTGAGACTTTGGTGACCTTGCCATCGACCTTGATGCCGGGCGGAAACTCGGAGGTGATAAACAGGTCGCTGCCGTTGCGGCTCACCATCAGTTTCAAGAGGTCGTTGATGAACTTACTGGCTTGGTCGTGTTCCATCGTGCGTGCCTTTAGTTGGGACGGTCGCTAAACCGCGCGCTGATAGCACGTAGCCGTAGCGAGAGTTTGCGCGCCAGCAAGGCAATCAGGCTGGCGGCCAACCGGGGGTCGGTGTTCATCATGTCGTCCATCGACTCGGCGCTGAGCGCGGCGATTTCGCAGTCGTCCAGCGTAGTGCAGGCAGAGAAGCGGATGCCGCTGTCGAGCAAAGACATTTCACCCAGGATGTCGCCCGGCTTGGTTTCGGCCAATCGCAGATGTTCACCCCAGGGTTGCAGCCGGTCTACCGCGATGGTGCCCTTGAGGAGCACCACCATGAAGTTGCCGTACTCGCCCTGGCGGATGATGTCGCGCCCACCGGGCACCAGGGCAAATTGGAAGAAGCGTTCCATGCGTTCGATGGAAGCCGCGTCGAGCTGCTCCATGTTCTTGTCTTTGGCCCACAGGGCTTGCAGGGTCCGTACACTGCTGCCGGTGGGCAGGCGTTTAGCTCCCACTTCGATGGCCCGCGCTTCCCACGGCACCAACATCGAGGGGTCGATGTTTTGGCCATTGAACGCGGTGGTGAACAGCATAGAGTCGTGCGTAGCGGCCTCGGGCTTGGGATCCGACTTATGGAGTAAAAATTCCAGAATACCCTTCATGGGGTGCTCCAATCATGCGTGGTGTTCATCCCGGAAAATTCTCTGGGATTTTGGCTTTGCCCCGTGCTTCGGCTGGGCTGATGATGTTGCGGCGCACCAAATCGGTCAGGTTTTGGTCCAGCGTTTGCATGCCCACGCTGTTACCGGTCTGGATGGTGGAGTACATCTGGGCCACCTTGGCTTCGCGGATCAGGTTGCGGATGGCGCTGGTGCCCAGCATGATTTCGTGCGCCGCCACCCGGCCCTGGCCGTCCTTGGTTTTGCACAGGGTCTGCGAGATCACCGCCTGCAATGATTCCGACAGCATGGCGCGGACCATTTCTTTTTCTTCGGCAGGGAAAACGTCAATGATGCGGTCGATGGTTTTGGCGGCACTGGAGGTGTGCAGGGTGCCAAACACCAAATGCCCGGTTTCTGCCGCAGTCATGGCCAGGCGGATGGTTTCCAGGTCGCGCATTTCACCCACCAGGATCGCATCCGGGTCTTCGCGCAGGGCCGAACGCAGGGCGGCAGCAAAGCTCAGTGTGTGGGGGCCGACTTCACGCTGGTTGATCAGGCACTTTTTGGATTCGTGGACAAACTCGATCGGGTCTTCCACCGTCAGCACGTGGCCGTATTCGGTCTCGTTGAGGTGGTTCACCATGGCGGCCAGCGTGGTGGATTTGCCGGAGCCGGTGGGCCCGGTGACCAGGACCATACCGCGGGGTTTGAGGGCCAGATCGCCAAAAATCTTGGGCGCGTTGAGCTGCTCCAGCGTAAGAATCTTGGACGGAATGGTCCGCAGCACCGCGCCTGCGCCCCGGGCGTGGTTGAACGCATTCACGCGAAAGCGTGCCAGGCCTTCGATCTCGAACGAGAAGTCGACCTCTAAAAACTCTTCGTACTGTTTACGCTGGCTGTCGCTCATGATGTCGTAGACCATGGCGTGGACGGTTTTGTGGTCCAGCGGATCGACGTTGATGCGGCGCACATCGCCATGCACCCGGATCATGGGCGGCAACCCGGCCGACAGGTGCAAATCCGAGGCCTTGTTTTTTACGCTGAATGCGAGCAGTTGGGTGATGTCCACGGAGCCCCTTGATGTTTGGTACGCTGTAGGTTTGATTATGACTACGATTAGTAACAATCTCCAAGGCGTTCATGGGCGCATCGTTACCGCGTGTAGCCGTGCATTGCGCCCAAGCCACAGTGTGGGCTTGCTCGCCGTCTCCAAAACCTGGGGACCAGAGGCTGTACGAGAGGCTTATGCAGCCGGGCAAACCCGCTTCGGCGAGAATTACATCCAGGAAGCGGTCGGCAAAATCGCCGTTTTGCAGGATTTGCCGCTGGAATGGCATTGCATCGGCCCCATCCAAAGTAACAAAACCGCCTTGGTGGCTGCACATTTTGACTGGGTACACAGCATCGACAGGCTCAAAATCGCCCAGCGTTTGAACGACCAGCGCCCAGCCCATTTGCCACCGTTGCAGGTGTGCCTGCAAATCAATGTGGACGGTGGCGCGACCAAATCCGGCGTACCGCCCGCGCAGGCTTTGGCGTTGGCCGCCCAAGTTGCCGCTATGCCGCGCCTGTGTCTGCGGGGAATCATGGTGATTCCGGAGCCTGTGGCCGACTACGCAGGGCAGTTGGCTGTGTGTGGGCAGGCCAAGGCCTTGTTTGACGGTATCGTCGCCGCGGCATTGCCCGGTGCTGAACACTTTGATACCTTGTCGATGGGCATGACAGCCGACCTGGAAGCCGCTGTGGCGTCGGGCAGCACCATGGTGCGCGTAGGCACCGCGATTTTTGGTGGGCGGCAATACACCGTGTAATCCTTGCGCGGATTGTGATTCGGTGATTTATGGCAGGCGCAGACGGGTGGAGTTTTTGACCTCCTCCATCACCGCGTAGGTTCGGGTCTCGCGCACGCCAGGCAGCTGCCACAGTACCGTGCCCGCAAATTCTCGGTAAGCCAGCATGTCGGCCATGCGGGTTTTCAAAAGGTAGTCAAATCCGCCTGCCACCATGTGGCACTCCATGATCTCAGGCCGCACCTGCACGGCAGCCTTGAATGCGTCAAACACATTGGGCGTGGTGCGGTCCAGCAGTACCTCTACAAAGACCATCATCGATGCACCCAATTGCAGCGGATTTAGCCGCGCCTCATAACCCAGGATGTAGTTGTCTTTGGTCAGCCGTTGAACCCGCGCCAACACAGCGGTGGGCGACAGCGCTACCTTTTCCGCCAGCTTCAGGTTGGAAATGCGGCCATCTTCCTGTAAAAATCCCAGGATTTTCAGGTCGATGCGGTCCAGGTCGGCAAAAGGTGTTGTCACGATAAACGGTAGCTTGCAAGGTGGATGCTGGTTTCTGTACTGCTGATGCCGCGCACCAGCCGAATGCGTTCCAGCACCTGCGACAGTTCGGCCAGGTGGGCCGCACGCAGCTCGGCCAGCAAATCCCACTGGCCATTCGTGTCGTGCAGGGTGGCGACTCCCGGTTCGCCCAGCAGGCTGTCGATCACTGCACGGGTGGCGTTGCCTGCTACGGCAATCGACATCCACGCGGTAATGCCCTGCGGCTCGGCATCGGGTCGCAGCCGCACGGTGTAGCCGACGATCACACCCGCGTCCTCCAGCTTGGTGATGCGGTTGGTCACCGTGCCGCGCGACACTCCCAGCTTGTGCGCCAGTGTGGCGACCGTGGTTCGGGCATCTTTACGTAACAAAGAAATGAGCTGTTGGTCAGTGGCGTCCATACCCGCATTTTGCGGCTATTCATTGGAAAAACCGCCGTGCACCAGCACAAAATCAATGACTAGAAATTGTAAGTTCTAGTTCCCGTACTGTATTTTTTAAGCAACAACACATGTACGTTTTTATAGGGTAATCGCTAGTAGCTTTGGGTTTTGGTGCACACTTACTTCGTTATTTCTTTTTAACCCGATAGGAACATTGACATGAAAAAGAGTTTGATCGCACTGGCTGTTTTGGCCTCCACTGGCGCAATGGCCCAGTCTTCTGTGACTTTGTACGGTATTGTTGATATCGCTTTGCAATCCTCGAAGGTGACCAACACCCCCCGTCAAAATACCGTGGAAAGCGGTGGCGTGAACGGTAGCCGTTTCGGCCTGAAGGGTTCTGAAGACCTGGGCGGTGGCTTGAAAGCCCTGTTCGTGCTGGAAAACGGCTTCAAGGCTGACACTGGCGCAAGCGGTGGCGGTGCTGGCCTGACCGGTATTACGAATACCAAAGCTGCTACTGCGATATTTGGACGTAAAGCGTATATCGGTCTGGCTGGCGGTTTCGGCGAATTCCGTATCGGTAACGTGCCAACCGCTTATGACGATACCGCCATCAACACCGATGCCGTGTTTGACTCTAACTACGCTCCTGCCTACTCGGTCTGGGCTAGCGGCGGCGGCTACAACGGCACCCCAGGCAACTCGGTGTACTACGCATCGCCTTCGTTTGGCGGCGTAACCTTTGCCGGTAGCTACGCTCTGGGCGAAAACAAGACCGCAACGACCAACGCCAAGGGCTTGGGTGCGATCAACGTTCAGTATGCTGGTGGCCCTATCTACGCTAGCTTGGCTTACCAAGAAGACAAGACCGCAGCGCCCGGCGTTGGCGCCGGTACCGGTACAGGTATCAGCACCGCTTACAAAGACACGCTGGCCAACTTCTCTTACGACCTGGGTGTTGTGAAGTTGCTGTCTAGCTACAACCGTCACGTTGCGACCAGCAACACCAAGTCTGACCAGATCCAACTGGGTGCTGACGTGCCTGTGGGCCCAGCTCTGACCCTGTCGGGCGGTTATGCTTATTCCAAAGACAAGCTGAATGGTGTTGATGGTGAAAAGCGCGATGGTTTCGGTATTGGTGCCAAGTACGCACTGTCCAAGCGTACCTTTGTGTACACCGCCGCTACCTTTGCTGAAGCCAAGCCTGCTGCTGGCGGTGCTAAAGTTAAGTCTGACGTGTACGCAGTTGGCGTTCAACACTCCTTCTAAATCCACGCTGGCATAAAGCCAGTATGTATTTGGTTGCATAAAAAGCCACCCGGTTTTCTGGGTGGCTTTTTTTATGGTCAATTTATCGTTATGGCAGTTGTATATGTCAAAACGTCAATATTCATGCATAAAGCTAGCAATACTAGCAATTTACATTGGCATGCCGTGTTGCGACACTAGATGCATTCCCCACCACAGGCCTGCACCATGACCACCACCTCCCTCGTTTCCACACCTTTCCTAAGCGCCCATGACGTGGCTACGATTGTCCAACGCAAGGGGTTAGATGCCTGCCTGCGCGGTATGGTTGACACCATCCAAGCGGACTTTCTGCGCTGGGAAGCGTTTGACAAATGCGCCCGCGTGGCCAGCCACTCCACGGACGGCGTGATCGAGCTGATGCCGATTGCCGATGACCTGAGCTACGCCTTCAAGTACGTCAACGGCCACCCCAAAAACAACGCCCTGCACGGCCTGCCCACGGTGATGGCGTTTGGCGTGCTGGCGAGTGTGGCCACCGGCGTGCCCGAGCTGTTGAGCGAGCTGACCCTGACCACCGCCATCCGCACCGCCGCCACCTCGGTGGTGGCCGCCCGCGCTCTGGCCCGCCCCAATAGCCGCAGCATGGCGCTGATCGGCAACGGCGCGCAAAGTGAATTCCAGGCCCTGGCCTTCCACCACCTGATGGGCATCGAGGAAGTGCGCCTGTTCGACACCGACCCGCTGGCCACCGCCAAGCTGGCCGACAACCTGCGCGCTACCGGCCTGAAAGTGGTGATCTGCACCAACAGCATGGATGCTGTGCGCGGTGCCGATATCGTCACCACCGTCACCGCCGACAAAACCAACGCCACCATCCTCACGCCTGACATGGTCGAACCCGGCATGCACATCAACGGCGTGGGTGGCGACTGTCCTGGCAAGACCGAGCTGCACCCCGACGTGCTGCGTGCCGCCAGCGTTTTTGTGGAATACGAGCCGCAAACCCGCATTGAAGGCGACCTGCAGCAGCTACCCGCCGACTTCGCCGTCACCGAACTCTGGCAAGTGCTGAACGGCACCGCCGTGGGCCGCACCAGCGATGCGCAGATCACCGTATTTGACTCCGTCGGCTTTGCGATGGAGGACTATTCGGCCCTGCGCTTTATGCGTGACACCGCCCGTGAACTGGGCCTGGGCCAGCGTTTGGCGCTGATTCCCGACCTTGCCGACCCGAAAGATTTGTATAGTCTGGTACGGCCCATGGCATCCCGCTTTGTGGCACCTGTTTCCCAACCCGACACACAAGCAGCATGAGCAATTCCACCCAGGGCGTGAGCCTGATTGGCGTCCCCACCGACATCGGCGCGGGCGTACGCGGCGCACGCATGGGCCCTGAGGCACTGCGGGTGGCTGGCCTGGCCCAGGCGCTGGCCCAGTCGGGCATGGACGTGCGCGACTGCGGCAATATCCGCGGCCCGGCCAACCCCTGGCTGCCCCCGGTGGACGGTTACCGCCATCTGCCCGAAGTGGCCCAGTGGAACGAGCTGGTCCACAAGGTGGTGCATTTCGAACTGCAGTCTGGCCGCCTGCCCATCATGCTCGGTGGCGACCATTGCCTGGGCATTGGCTCCATCAGCGCCGTGGCCCGCCACTGCCGCGAACAAGGCAAAAAACTACGCGTGCTGTGGCTGGACGCGCACGCCGACTTCAACACCGCCGCGCTCACCCCCAGCGGAAACATCCACGGCATGCCGGTGGCCTGCCTGTGCGGCCACGGCCCGCAGGAGCTGGTGGAAATCGGCGGCCATGTGCCTGCCATCAACGCCCGCGAGATCGTGCAGATCGGCATCCGCAGCGTGGATGCCGGTGAAAAGCGTTTTGTGCACGAGCAGGGCATCGAAGTCTTCGACATGCGCTTTATTGATGAGATGGGTATCCGCCACACCATGGAAATGGCGCTGGACGGGCTGGATGCCAACACCCATTTGCACGTCAGCCTGGACGTAGACTTTCTCGACCCCGACATCGCTCCCGGCGTGGGCACCACCGTGCGCGGCGGCCCCAACTACCGCGAAGCCCAGCTGTGCATGGAAATGATTGCCGACACCGGCCTGCTGGCCTCGCTGGACATTGTGGAACTGAACCCGGCGCTGGACGTGCGCAACCAGACCGCCGAGCTGGCGGTCGATTTGGTCGAAAGCCTGTTTGGCAAAAGCACGCTGATGCGCCAGGTGACGGATGCAACATGACTTCCTGTCGGCGTTGATGGTCTTGTTGATCGTCACCGACCCGCTGGGTAACGTGCCCATTGTGCTCAGCCTGCTGCGCAACACGCCCAAAGAACGGCGCTTCTGGGTCATCACCCGGGAGTGCCTGTTTGCACTGGCTATCCTGCTGGTGTTCATGCTGGTCGGCGACCGCCTGCTGCACGTCATGCACCTCACCGATGCCTCGCTGGAAATCGCAGGCGGCGTGATTTTGTTTTTGATCGCCATGGGCATGGCTTTTCCGAGCATGGGTGTCAGCTTTTCCGGCCCCGAGCAAGAGGCCGAGCCCATGCTGGTCCCCCTGGCGATTCCGATGATTGCCGGGCCGTCGTCTCTGGCCACCGTGCTGCTGCTGGCCTCGCGCCAGCCCGAGCGCATGCTGAGCTGGGCCGGAGCCATCACCCTGAGCATGGTGGTGGTGTGGGTGGTGTTGCTGTCGGCCAGCGGGCTGGCGCGGCGCATTGGCAAATCCGGCTTGATCGCACTGGAGCGCCTGATGGGCTTGCTGTTGGCGGCGATGGCGGTGCAGATGCTGATTTCGGGACTGCACAATGCGTTTCCCGTGATTTCGAAGTAGCTTGGCTCACCCCCAGGCTACGCACTGCGTGTCTTCGCCAACCCCCTTGCAGGGGGCAATGCCTACGGCCCGGCAGAGCCGGTTCCGTGGCATCTCTAGAAAATTCAGTCACTCTATGTAAGGTGGTTGTATTCTGTCGTGACACTGCATTAATGGCGAATTAATCGCTAGTTGGTTGGATTAATTTGGTGAGATAGTTTTGTTTTAACCCGGCAAACTAGCGGTTATTGCAGTCACCCACCAGGAAGTCCACCATGCGTTTGCCCAGCCCTTACCGGTCCGAGTCCGAAACCGTTGCCCACCGCCTTGCCGCCTTGTCGGGCGCGTTGGATTGGGGTGTGGCCAGCGCCCCCGCGCGCCCCTGGGTGCAGGCCGTGCGCGACAACCCGCCGCCGTTCTGGGCCATGGAAAGCCTGCTGCGCGAATACCCCATCTCCAGCGCCGAGGGCCTGGCCCTGATGCGCCTGGCCGAAGCCCTGCTGCGCGTGCCCGATGCCGAAACGGCGATTGCCCTCACCGCCGACCAACTGGGCCGTGCCGACTTTGACGGTATGGACGAAACCGGTGCCGTATCGGTCCTGGGCCGCTCCACCCTGGCCAAGCTGTCCAGCAGCGCCATCGCCCTGTCGAAGAAGTTTTTGCCCGAAGCCGAAGCCCCCCAGGGCCTGTTGACCAAGCTGGGTGCCAAGACCGTGGTGGCGGCAACCGTGCGCGCAGTGCAGCTCCTGGGCCGCCAGTTCGTGCTGGGCCAGACCATTGGCGACGCGATGGATGAAGCCGCCTCCGCCCGCAAAAAGCAGCCCCAGCTCACCTACAGTTACGACATGCTGGGCGAGGGCGCACGCACCGATGCGGATGCGCTGCACTACCTGCAAAGTTACAAGAGTGCTATTGAAGCGATAGCTTCCCGTGCAAACAAGACGGGCGCTACCGAGAAGAATGACGGTATTTCCATCAAGCTCAGCGCGCTGCACCCGCGCTACGAATGGACCCAACGCGAACGCGTGCTGACCGAGTTGGTACCCCGTGTCTGGGCCCTGTGCGAGCAGGCCGCCCGCGCCAACATCAACCTCACCATCGATGCCGAAGAAGTCGACCGCCTGGAGCTGTCGCTCGACGTGTTCGAGGCCCTGGCTGCGCTGGTGTCCCAGCACCAGCCCCAGTGGCGCGGTTTTGGCTTGGCCATGCAGGCCTACCAAACCCGGGCGCTGGAACTCATCGAGCACATCGCCCACATTGGCCGCAAATACAAGCTGCGCCTGATGTGCCGCCTGGTAAAAGGCGCGTACTGGGATTCGGAAATCAAGCGCGCCCAGGAGCTGGGCCTGGCGCACTACCCCGTGTTCACCCACAAGCACCACACCGACGTGTCCTACCTGGCTTGCGCCAAGGCCCTGCTGGACGCGCCCGATGCCATCTACCCCCAGTTCGCCACGCACAACGCGGCCACCATCGCCGCCATCCTGCACCTGGCTGCCAAGAGCGGTAACCCGTTCGAGCTGCAGCGCCTGCACGGCATGGGCGAGGGCGTGTACCGCGAGGTGCTGAAGAATCCGCTGATCGGCTGCCGCGTCTACGCCCCGGTGGGCAAGCACCGCGACCTGCTGGCTTACCTGGTGCGCCGCCTGCTGGAAAACGGCGCGAACTCGTCCTTCGTGCACCAGCTGGCCGACGAGTCGGTGGGCATGGAAGAAATCTTGGTCTCGCCCCTGCGCCTGGAGCCGCAATCGGCCTTTCTGCTACCGCCCGTGCTGTTTGGCGCGGGTCGCAAAAACAGCGCCGGGCTGGACCTGGAAGTCGCTACCCAGCGCGCCGCACTGCAAACCGCTTTTGATGCACTGGTGGTTCCCAATGTGCCAGAGTTTGATGCCAAATTGGCCTCTAGCGCATACGCTAAAAGCGCTAGTAGCTATAAATTTTGGAGCAAAACGCCCACTGCCCAGCGCGCCGCCCTGCTGCGCCAAAGCGCCGACTTGCTGGAACACCAGATGCCCCGCTTCTGCGCCATCCTGGTCAAGGAAGCCTTCAAGACCTGGGGCGATGCCGTCTCTGAAGTGCGCGAAGCCGTGGACTTCTTGCGCTTCTACGCCGATGAGGCCGAACGCATCATGGCCCCGGTCGCGCTGCCCGGGCCGACGGGGGAGACGAATGAGCTGCGGCTGACCGCCCGCGGCGTGTGGGTCTGCATCAGCCCCTGGAATTTTCCGTTGGCCATCTTCATGGGCCAGGTGGCCGCCGCCCTGGCCACCGGCAACACGGTATTGGCCAAGCCCGCCGAGCAAACCCCGTTCGTCGCCCTGGAAGCCGTGCGCCTGCTGCACGCCGCCGGTGTGCCCGAGGGCGCGGTGCAATTGCTGCACGGCCCCGGCGAAACTGTGGGCGCTTCCCTGGTGGCGCTGCCAGGCATTGCGGGCGTGGTGTTCACCGGCTCCACGCCGGTCGCGCGGATCATCAACCGCGCCCTGGCCGCCAAAGACGGCCCCATAACTCCGCTGATCGCGGAAACCGGCGGCATCAACGCCATGCTGGTGGATAGCACCGCACTGCCCGAGCAGGTGGTGGATGCCGTGGTGCAAAGCGCCTTCCGCAGTGCGGGCCAGCGCTGCTCCGCCCTGCGCCTGCTGTGCGTGCACGAGGCTATTGCCGACCACGTCATCGAGATGGTGCAGGGCGCGGCCCAAGAGCTGGTGCTGGGCAACACGGCGGAGTGGGCCACCGATGTCGGCCCCGTCATCGACAAGGAAGCCTTCGACGGTATCCAAAAGCACATCCAGCGCCTGCATTCCACAGCAAAAGCGCTGCTGGCGCTGGTTCCACCTGCACAAGATGCTACTAACCTGATAGCACCGCAAGCCTTCGAGCTGAACCAGGTGGCCGACGTGGCGCAGGAAATCTTCGGCCCGGTGTTGCACATCGTGCGCTGGTCGGGGGACCCGCAGGCCGTGATCGAACAGATCAACGCGCTGGGCTACGGCCTCACGCTGGGCATCCAGACCCGCATCGACAGCCGCGCCCACGCCCTGGCCGCCGCTGCCCACATCGGCAACGTCTACATCAACCGCAACATCATCGGCGCGGTGGTCGGCGTGCAGCCCTTCGGCGGCGAAGGCCTGAGCGGCACCGGCCCCAAAGCGGGCGGCCCCAACTACCTGGTGCGCTTCTGCGCCGAGCAGACGCTGACGGTGAACACCACGGCAGCAGGCGGCAACGCTGCGCTGCTGGCTTCGATGCCTTGAGGATTGCTATGGAATAAAGAGCTGCTTGCGCTTGTTTGATAAGCGCAAGCAGGCTTTTTGGCTTGGAGTCAAGCCACGATCTCCAGCCCCTTCTTCTCCACCATGCGCAGCAATTTGAGCGCGGTGCCGGTAGGTTTTTTCAAACCTATTTCCCATTTCTGCACGGTAGACACGCTGGTGTTGAGTAGGCAGGCAAATACCGCCTGGCTGACCCGCGAGGTTTCGCGGATGCGCTTGATTTCTTGCGGAGCCAATGGCGCGATGGGCGGCATGCACAACCGGTCAAATTCGCGCAGGGTGACCTGGTCCATGGCTCCTGCGGCATGTAGCCCTTGGGCGGTTTCCCGAACGGCTTCAAGAATGGCTGATTTGGTGGTGCGCATGGCAATCTACCTCGGTGATTTCTTCGGCCTCTAGGGCCAGGGTTAATGCAGCGGAAGTCAGCCCCAACAGGTGGGCAGCTAAGCGTTTCAAGGCTTCTTCTTCGTCTTTGTCGATGTTGCTGCGGGCGCTTTTGGGGAAGCCGAAAACAAAGAACCAGCGGTCTTCCATCTTGGTGGCAACCAGAGTGCGAAAGCCGCCGCTTTTGCCTTCACCGGGCCGTGCGATACGTTTCTTGAACAGCCCTCCACCCAGGTTGGCTTCATACAAGCCATCGGCCATTTCGGCGACTGCCGCACACAGGCTTGGCGTTGTCAGCCCTTGCTTATGCGCCCAGCGGTGGAACCATTTGGTTTTGTAGACGGCCATGTTGTGTCCTTGGGATGAGCATAGCACTTAGTCCTAGTTTTGGGTGGCCTGTGTTTTGGAAATTACGCCGCGTTAAACGGGTTCACCATCCGCATCACGGTGGGTGCAAAGTAGCGGACGTTGCCGCTCGACATGGTCAGGTGGTGGCTGAGGGCGGTGGCGGCGATCAGCTGGTCGATGCCGGTGTTGCCGGTTTGCCCGCACAGTCGGCTCCACAGCTTGGCGCTGCGCTGGCGTTCGATACCGGCCTTGGTTTCAGGACCGTCAGCGCAGCGCGAATGACCCAGGCAGCGATACCGCCACGATGCCGTAGCGGGGCCCTTCGGTGGGATGGGTAGGGCTGGCTGCTGCGCTGTCGTCCAGGCCCTGGGTACCGGTGATCTCGCGCAGCGCCTCAAAGATGAACTTGGCCAGATAGCGGTCGCCTTCGATCTTCAGTTCGCTGTACGGGGCACGGGCCAGTTTGTCGGCCAGCTTTTGCACCACCTGCTCTTTTTGGCGGGCCAGGGCATCGGCAAATTTCTCGGATTCGATGCTGCCGATTTCCAGCTCTACGGTGGGGATGGACAGCAGGTGGCGGCTGCTTTCGGCACCCGAGCCCAACGCATCGGTAGAAACAAGCACCACATCCAGGTCCGATGCCAGCAAGGCCATGCGCCGCAGGGGCGGCGGCGGGGCATCCGCAGAGGCAGTCTTGGCCGCAGCGGGGTGGGCGGCTGCGTCGGCGCGGGCCCGGTTGTCTGGCTGCGGCTGCATGCCAGGCAGATTCGGTGCTGGCGTTGCTTGCTTGCCCGACAGCACCAGCATCAGGCCGCCAGAAGCCAGGATCACCGCCGCCAGCAGCCACAGATACCAGTTGGAGGGTGCAGATGGCGCGGATGGCGCGGCACCGCGGCGGCTGGCTGCCATGGTGGGTTTGGGGGACACATAGGCTGCAGGCAAGGGTGCCTGGGCCTGCTGCAGGCGTAGATCGTAAGCTGCGCGCTGGCCCGCATCCGACAGCACGCCATAGGCCTGCGCGATGGCGGTTGCGCGGCTGGCAGCGGCACTGTGGGCCGGGTGCCGGTCCGGGTGGTGGCGCTGCATCAGGCTTTTGTAGGCGGCGCGGATGACCTCCGGGCTGGCGTGGGGGACTACTTCCAGGGCCTCGTAGTAATTGGGGGTATCCATAGACGTGCTTAGCGCTGCAGCACTTCGCGCCATTCGGATTTTTGCTGCTCGATGCGCGCGCGCTCTATTTGGTCTTTGGCGCGGGCATCTTCTTTTTGTTGCCATGCCTTGCGCTCGTCCTCGCGCCGGGCCTGCTCTTTGGCCTGGAACTCGGCCGTGCGCAGGTCGGCCGACACCTGTTCGCCACGGCGGCGGGACTCTTCTTCAAACCGGCGGGCATCTTGTTCCATTTTGGTTTTGTCGCGTTCCACCGTGTGGCTGGCGGCTTCTTTGCGGAGGTCTTCGGCTACCAGCGCATCCAGTTCGGCTTTGTTGGCAGGGCGCACACCGTGGGTTTGGTAATACTCCTGAATCTGTACTTTTTCGCTGGCTTGGGTGGCGTTCATGGCCTCCACACTGGACCGGCGATTGGCCACCATCAAGGCCACCACCTGCGCAATACAGGCGATGGCAAACAGCGTACCCAGGCCCACCAGGATTTTGCGCAGAATGGGGGTGACGCTGGACAATCCGGTGGCGCTGCCGTCCGAGAAACTGCGGTTTGCCTGGAACGGAGCGCTGCCTGTGCGCAGCACCATCGCATCGGCCCGCAGCGTCATGGCATCGGCGCGCAATGCCATGGCCTCGGCTCTGAGCGACAGCACTTCGGCATCGGGCTGCAGGGGGACCAGTGCCAGGGCCGGTGCGACCGGATGCGCCGGATGCGCCGGTACCGCCGAAATGGCCAGCTTGGCATCGTAGGCATCGCGGGTGCCGGGCGTGGACAGGGTTTTGAAAGCCAGGTTGACGACCTTGACCTTAAACTCAAAATCGTCGGCACTGATCTGGTCTTTTTGCAATTGGAGCTGGCTGGACAGCGCCTCGTACGCCGCTTGGATTTCGGCATCCGAGGCATGCGCTGGCACGGCCAGTATTTCGTACAGGGTTTTCTTTTTGGTGGCCACAGTGGACTCTGAAGGGCTGGCGGGACGGGCGGGGCGCATAGCCGTGCGCCAGCCAGGCGATTTTGTTGTGAAATGTTACTAAAACCGTGCGGCACTGTGCACTTATTTCGCCGATTATTTAAAAGTTTGAAGTTTTGTAAATCGGTCTGGCCGGCACGCTGCCACCGTACGATCTGTTCCTGTATGCCGCATCCCGTACTCCATGCCCAAAATCATCCTCTTCAACAAACCCTTCAACGTGTTGACCCAGTTCCGCCCCGACGGCGACCGGGCCACGCTGGCGCAGTTCATCACCGACCCCAGCCTGCGCGTGGCGGGGCGGCTGGACCGAGACTCAGAAGGGCTGCTGCTGCTGACCGACGACGGTGTGTTCAATGCGCGCATCACCCAGCCCCAGGAAAAGCAGTTCAAAACCTACCGTGTGCAGGTAGACGGCACGCCCACCGAGGCGGCATTGCAGGCGCTGCGCCAGGGCGTGTTGCTCAACGACGGCATGACCCTACCGGCCGAGGCAGAGCAGATCGCCGAGCCGCCCGGCCTGTGGCCACGCACCCCGCCGGTACGCTACCGCGCCCACCTGCCCACCGCCTGGCTGCAGATCCGCATCTGCGAAGGGCGCAACCGCCAGGTACGGCGCATGACGGCGGCGGTGGGTTTGCCGACGCTGCGGCTGGTGCGGGTGCAGATTGGGGCCTACGCCCTGGGCGATTTACAGCCGGGCGCGTGGAAGGCGTTTGCGTAACCCAGTGCGGCTCTTGAAATTTATATAAAAAATGGCTCTAGCGCATATATAACTTACGCAAGTAGCTACATATTTAATAGCAATTAAGGGGCGTTTCTCTTTGCCGGGCAGACATCCATGCTGCCGACCCGCGTCCTATACTGCACTGCAACATGGCTCTGCCTGAAAGGTTTTCACGTGGCTTCTCCCACCTCTGCATCCACTGCTTCCAAAAAGGCCTTGCCCGGCCCGCACCACGAACAATGCGCCCTGGTGCTGCAAGGCGGGGGCGCGCTGGGGGCCTACCAGGCGGGGGTGTACGAGGCGCTGGAAGAAAACGGCATTTGCCCCGAATGGGTGGCGGGCGTGTCGATTGGGGCCATCAACGCGGCCATCATCGCGGGCAATCCTCCAGGTCTGCGGGTGCCGCGCCTGAAGGAGTTCTGGGAAGGCGTGTCGTCGCAGCTGGTGGCCCCGGCCCCGCCTGCCGACTGGGGCATCCAGGCGCGCGAGTTTTTCAACGAATCCAGCGCGGCCATGGTGTCGGTGCTGGGCACGCCGGGATTCTTCAAGCCCCGTGTGCCCGCCGCCCAGTACCAACCCCAGGGTACCTTGGCCGCTTTGGGCATTTACGACACCGAACCGCTGCGCGCCACGCTGCTCAAGCTGGTGGACTTTGACCGCATCAACCGCCACTGCCCGGACGGCAATGTGCGGCTGTCGGTGGGCGCGGTCAACGTCACCAGCGGCAACTTTGCCTACTTTGATTCGGCCGATCGCCTGCACGCCAAGCCGCTGGGGCCGCAGCACATCATGGCCAGCGGCGCGCTGCCGCCGGGTTTTTCGCCGGTAGAGGTGGACGGCGAGTTTTACTGGGACGGTGGGCTGGTGTCCAACACCCCGCTGCAGTACGTGATCGACCAGCCCGCCGCCGAAGACATGCTGGTGTTCCAGGTGGATTTGTTCAGTGCCCAGGGCCACATGCCGCGTAACCTGAGCGAAGTGGCCGAGCGGGGCAAGGACATCCAGTTTGCCAGCCGCACCCGCTTCAATACCGACCTAGTGTCGGTGCAGCAAAAGCTCTCTAACGCCGCCCAAAAGCTGGCCGCCAAGCTGCCGCCCGAATTTGCCAACGACCCCGATCTCAAAAAATTGCTGAACGCCGGATCGGCATCTGCCGTGACCATCGTGCACCTGATCCACCGCAGCAAACACTTTGAAACCCAGTCCAAAGACTACGAGTTTTCGCGCGCCACGGTGCGCGAGCACTGGGCTGCCGGACGCGCCGACGTAGAGCGCAGCCTGGCCGACCCGCGCTGGCTCAACCGCCACCGCCCCCCAGCGGGCGTTAACGTGCTGGACTTGACCAAGCCCGAGAAGCACTGAGGCCGTCGGTTTCTGCCTGGTTTTAGAACCCTTTCGCCAGGGCCCGCGTCACTTCTGCCGCAGGCAGGGCCTGGCAAGCACTGGCGTTCTGCCCCGACCACAACGGTGAGAAGTCTCCGCTGCCCTGGCGCTCTGCCGCGGCCCGCAGTGGGGCCATGGCGGCGGTGGCCAACGGGAAGGCAGGGGCCGCGGCGCTGATCGGGCCCTGCTCACGCACCACGCGGTTCAGGATGCCGCGCGCGGGCCGCCCGGTAAACACATTCGTCAAGGCCGTGTGCTGCGCGGCACCGCTTCGCAGCGCGGCCCGGTGCAGCGCGCTGGTGGTGGCCTCGGGGCACAGCAGGTAGGCCGTGCCGACCTGTACCCCCGCTGCGCCCAGGGCCATGGCGGCGGCCACGCCTTGCGCATCGGCAATGCCACCGGCGGCGACCACAGGAATATCCACCGCCCGTACGATCTGCGGCAGCAGGGCGAAGGTGCCCATTTGCCGGGTCAGGTCGTCCGATAAAAAATGTCCGCGGTGCCCGCCCGCCTCCAGGCCCTGGGCAATGATGGCATCCACCCCTTGCGCCTGCAGCCACAGCGCTTCTTCCACGGTGGTGGCCGAAGACAGCACCTTGGCCCCCCAGCTGCGTACCACCTCCAGCAATGCGGGGCTGGGCAGGCCGAAATGGAAGCTCACCACCGGCGGCTCGAAGGCGCGCAGCAGGTGCGCGGCCTCGGCGCTGAACGGCGCACGGCCCGGGCCGGGGACGATGTGGGTCGGGTCCAGCCCCATTTCTAGGTAGTACGGTGCCAGTGCTGCGCGCCACGGCGCGTCGATGGCAGGCGGCGGCGGGGTGTGGCAGAAAAAGTTGACGTTGTAGGGCTGCGTGGTTTGCGCCTGGATGCGGGTCAGCTCGGCCTGCAACACCTCCAGCCCCAGCATGGCGGCGGGCAAGGAACCCAGGCCCCCGGCGTTGCTCACGGCCACCGCGAGTGCGCTGCCCTGGACCCCCGCCATGGGGGCTTGGATGAGGGGCAGCTGGGTACCCAAAAGAGTGGAAAGTTGCATGGGGAATGGCCAGTGCCGGTGGAGCAAAACCCCAGTTTAGACCCCTAAGAATCTGCTGTGGCAAACTGGGCATATGTCTCTGCAATCGCCCACACGCCGCCTCTGGATCGCCCTTGGGGTGGTTCTGTGCGTGCTGTTTGCGCAGTTGGCCACTGCCGGGTATGTGTGCCCTCAGTGGCTGAAACCGGTGGCAGCCAGCACCATGCCGGGCTGCGATGCCATGCCTGCCGACCAGATGGACCCGGCGCAGCCCAACCTGTGCAAGGCCACGGGCGAAGCTAGCCCGCAGTCGCCCCACCAAAGCAGCAGCGTGGATTTGCCGCCGCCAGTGTGGGCAGCGCTGTGGATGCTGGTGTGGCTATTGCCATTGCGGGCATTGATGGTCTGGACCGCTCCGGCGGCCAACCCTGCGCGGCCCCCCGGCAGTCCGCCGCTGTACCTTTTCAACCAAGTCTTCCGTCTGTAGGCCGACCCGGCATTGCGCTGGGCTCGGGCTGCTGCGTCCCATGGATGCGCGCTCTGGGCGTTCCTTGTACATGACGTTAGGAGAGACTGGAATGAAAACATTAGCCATTGCTGTAGCTGTACTGGCCGGGGGCTACGGCCTGTACCAATGGGGTTGGCAGCGCGGTGCCGCCAGCGTGCCCGTGGTGGCATCCATCGCCGTGCCGCAGAGCATTGCCGAGGGCGAAGCTGCCACCCGCCGCCACATCGCCAGCGGCATCAAAGCCGGTGATGTGGACCCCGCGACGGGCCGCAAAGTGCTGTATTACCACGACCCCATGGTGCCGGGGAACAAGTTCGACGCACCGGCCAAGTCGCCCTTCATGGACATGATGCTGGTGCCGGTGTATGCCGACGGTGCGGCAACTGCCGCCGAGGGGGATGCCAGCACCGTCACCGTCAGCCCGCGCATGCAGCAGAACCTGGGCGTGCGCAGCGTGCTGGTGGATGCATCCTTGCAGGTGCCCACCGAGGCGCTGATCCCCACCGCCCGGCGCACGGTGCTGGTGTTGGCCGAGGCGGGCGGCCACTTTCGCCCGGTGGTGGTGGAAACCGGGGCCGAGGCCGATGGCCACACCCTGGTGCTGCGCGGTCTGCAAGCCGGGCAGCGGGTGGTCGTATCGGGCCAGTTCCTGATCGACTCTGAAGCCAGCCTGAAAGGCGTGGAAGCGCGCATGAACGCTGGTGCCACGCCATGATCGCCCGGCTGATCCGCTGGTCGATAGCCAACCGATTTTTGGTGCTGCTGACCACGTTGCTCCTCAGCGCCTGGGGGGTACTCAGCGTGCAGCGCACCCCGCTGGATGCCTTGCCCGACCTGTCCGACGTGCAGGTCATCATCCGCACCAGCGTCCCCGGCCAGGCCCCGCAGTTGGTGGAAGACCAGGTGACCACTCCGCTGAGCAGCACCATGCTGTCGGTGCCGGGGGCCAAGACGGTGCGCGGCTACTCGTTCTTTGGCGATTCATTCGTCTACGTGCTGTTCGAGGACGGCACCGACCTGTACTGGGCCCGGTCGCGGGTGCTGGAATACCTGAACCAGGTGCAGTCGCGCCTGCCGCCCGGTGCCAAAGCCACGCTGGGGCCGGATGCCAGCGGCGTGGGCTGGATCTACCAGTACGCGTTGGTAGACCGCAGCGGCGGGCAAGACCTTTCGCAACTGCGGGCGCTGCAAGACGGATTTTTGAAATACGAGCTGAAAACCGTGCCCAACGTGGCCGAGGTGGCCACCATCGGTGGCATGGTGCGGCAGTACCAGGTGGTGCCCGACCCGCAGAAGCTGGCGGCCTTGCGGATTCCGCTGGGCAAGGTGGCCGAGGCCATACGCAGGGGCAACCAGGAAGCCGGGGGCTCGGTGCTGGAGCTGGGCGAGGCCGAGTACATGGTGCGCGCCAGCGGCTATTTGCAAACGCTGGACGACTTTCGCGCTCTGCCGCTGACCACCGCTGCCGGTGCCGTGGTGCGCCTGGGCGACGTGGCCCGCATACAGCTTGGGCCCGAAATGCGCCGCGGCATTGGCGAGCTGGACGGGCAGGGCGAAGCCGTAGGCGGTGTCATCGTGATGCGCTCGGGCCAGAACGCGCTGCAGACCATTGCCGCCGTCAAAACCAAGCTGCGCAGCCTGCAAGCCAGTCTGCCCCAAGGCGTGGAGATCGTGCCCACCTACGACCGCTCGGGGCTGATCAAGCGTGCCGTGGCCAACCTGGGCTTTAAGCTGCTGGAAGAGTTTGCCGTGGTGGCCGTGGTGTGTGTTGTATTTCTGGGCCACCTGCGCTCGGCTCTGGTGGCCATCGTCTCGCTTCCGATTGGCATCCTGGTAGCCTTTATCGCCATGCGCTACCAGGGGGTGAACGCCAACATCCTGTCGCTGGGCGGTATTGCGATTGCCATCGGCGCGATGGTCGATGCGGCGGTGGTGATGGTGGAAAACGCCCACAAGCACCTGGAGCAGTGGGGCCATGCGCACCCTGGGGAGAAGCTGCACGGCCAGGAGCGCTGGCGGGTCATGGGCGACGCGGCGGCAGAGGTTGGGCCAGCGCTGTTTTTCTCGCTGCTGGTCATCACGCTGTCGTTCATTCCGGTGTTCACGCTGGAGGCACAAGAAGGCCGTTTGTTTGCACCGCTGGCCTTCACCAAAACCTATGCGATGGCGGCGGCGGCGGGCCTGTCGGTCACGCTGATTCCGGTGCTGATGGGGTACGGGCTGCGGGGCCGCATTCCAGATGAAAACGCCAATCCCTTGAACCGCTGGTTGATTGCCATTTACCGCCCCCTGCTCACCCACGTGCTGCACTGGCCACGTGCCACGCTGGTGGTGGCAGCCGTGCTGCTGGGGGCCAGCCTGTGGCCGCTGCAACACATAGGCGGCGAATTCATGCCCGCGCTGGACGAAGGCGATGTGCTCTACATGCCGTCGGCCCTGCCGGGGCTGTCGGCGGGCAAGGCGGCGGAGCTGCTGCAGCAGACCGACCGCCTCATCAAAACCCTGCCTGAGGTGGCCAGCGTCTACGGCAAGGCAGGCCGGGCAGACACTGCCACCGACCCCGCACCGATGGAAATGCTGGAAACCACGGTCCAGTTCAAGCCCAAAGACCAGTGGCGGCCCGGTATGACGCAAGACAAGTTGGTGGCCGAACTGGACCGCATCGTGCAGGTACCGGGCCTGGCCAACATCTGGGTGCCACCCATCCGCAACCGCATCGACATGCTGGCCACCGGCATCAAAAGCCCGGTGGGTGTGAAGGTGGCCGGGGCCGATCTGGCCACCATTGACCGCCTGACGGGTGAAATCGAGCGCAGCCTGAAAACCGTGCCCGGTATCAGCAGCGCGCTGGCCGAGCGTCTGACGGGCGGGCGGTATGTAGACATCACCATTCGCCGCGCCGATGCCGCCCGCTGGGGTCTGCACATTGCCGACGTGCAGGCCGTCATCAGCACCGCCGTGGGCGGCGACAACGTGGGCGAGGTGGTGGAGGGGGGGCAGCGCTTCCCTATCAACATCCGCTACCCCCGGGAGATGCGCGATTCGGTGGTCCAGTTGCGCAACTTGCCTATCGTTGCGGAAGGTGTGGCGCAGAGCGGTGCACAGCTGGTGCTGGGTGACGTAGCCGACATCGCTATCGCGGATGGCCCGCCTATGCTGCGCAGTGAAAACGCCCGCCTTTCTGGCTGGGTGTACGTGGATATCCGGGGCCGCGACTTGAGGTCTGCGGTGAAAGACATGCAAAAAGCCGTGGCCGCCAGCGTCGTGCTGCCTGCGGGCTACGCTGTGTCGTGGTCGGGCCAGTTTGAGTACCTGGAGCGGGCCACGGCCAAGCTGAAGCTGGTGGTGCCTTTCACCCTGCTGATCATTTTTGTGCTGCTGTACCTGACGTTCAAGCGGGTGGGCGACGCGGTGCTGATCATGGCCACCCTGCCGTTTGCGCTGGTCGGTGGTATCTGGCTGCTGTACCTGCTGGGCTACAACCTGTCGGTGGCGGGCGCGGTAGGCTTTATTGCGCTGGCCGGTGTGTCGGCCGAGTTTGGGGTAATCATGCTCCTGTATTTGAAGCAAGCTTGGCAGGTGCAGATTGCGCTAGGCACTGAAAATGATGAAAATTTAAAGGTCGCTATCCTGCAAGGTGCCGTGCAGCGCGTGCGCCCCAAGGCCATGACGGTGGCCGTCATCCTGTGCGGGCTGCTGCCCATTTTGTGGGGTAGCGGCACCGGTTCCGAGGTCATGCAACGCATCGCCGCGCCCATGGTCGGCGGCATGGTCACCGCGCCGCTGCTGTCGATGTTCGTCATTCCGGCGGTGTATTTTTTGATGCACCGTAAAAATAAATCGAAAGCGGAGTAAGAAATGCCAGCAACCCCCGACTACTCCACAGCAAGGCGAAACACCCTGCTGACCTTCAACCCCTAGTGCTTTTTTTAACCGGAGATTTCCATGACTGCTTCCTCTTCCTCTAACAAATCTATTACTTCCACTGCTGTTCTTGCCCTGGCCCTGGGTGCCGCATTGGCCATGGCTGCGGCGCCCGCATCGGCAGCCGATGCAAAAGAAAAATGCTTCGGCGTGGCCATGGCCGGCAAGAACGATTGTGCCGCGGGCGCAGGCACCACCTGTGCAGGCACATCCAAGATGGACTACCAGGCCAATTCTTGGAAGTTCGTGCCCGCAGGTACCTGCGAAACCATGAAGTCCATGAGCTCGCCCACCGGCATGGGCCAAAAGATGGCTTTCCCCGCAAAGATGTAATCAAGCCTTGGACGTAGCGACTGCCATGTTCCCCTTCACGTCGCTACCCCGCCGGTCGGGTGTGGGGCTCAAATCTGCCCACATCCGGGAGATTCTGGACACCGCACCCGACCTGGGCTTCTTTGAAGTCCATGCCGAAAACTACCTGGTGGCCGGTGGCCCATCCCACCACTACCTGACCCGCATTTGCGAACGCTACCCGCTGTCCATCCACGGTGTCGGTTTGTCCATCGGGGCCGATGCGCCGCTGGACACCACCCACCTGAACGCTCTGGCCGTGCTGCTCAACCGCTACGCGCCCCAATCTTTTTCCGAACACCTGGCCTGGTCTACCCACGGCGATGTGTTCCTCAACGACCTGCTGCCCCTGCCCTACACCGCCGCCACCTTGCAGCGCGTGTGCGACCACATCGACCAGGTACAGACCCGCCTGCAGCGCCGCATGCTGCTGGAGAACCCTGCCACTTATGTGCAATTTGCCGCTTCCACGATGCCCGAGGTGGGTTTCATCCATGAGGTGGTGCGTCGCACCGGCTGCGGCCTGCTGCTGGATGTGAACAACGTGTTTGTGAGCAGCGTCAACCACCACTTCGACGCGCAGGCTTATATCCGGGCGCTGCCACTGGAAGCCGCGGGCGAGATCCACCTGGCCGGCTTTGCCACCACCCATGACAGCTTGGGTGACGCCTTGCTGATCGACAGCCACGGCAGCCCGGTGGCCCAGGCCGTGTGGGACCTGTACGCCTACACGTTGGGCCTGACCGGCCCGGTGGCCACGCTGGTCGAGCGCGACAACGATGTGCCCGCATGGCCGGTGTTACTGGCCGAAGCCCAGGCGGCAGAGCGCCATCTGCAAGCGGTGGAGGTCGCCGCATGAGCCACCAAGCTGCTTTCGCCCAGGCGCTGCTGGACCCCGCACAGGCCTGCCCCGGTGGGCTGAGCACCTGGAACGGCTCCGACCCCACCGAGCGCTTTGCCATCTACCGCAACAACGTGGTGGTGTCGCTGGTAGATGCGCTGGCCGCCACCTTTCCCGCCGTGCAAGAGCTGGTGGGCGTGGACTTCTTTCGGGCCCTGGCGCGGCTGTACGTTCAGGTCCACCCGCCGCGCACCCGTGTCATGGCATGGTACGGCGCAGACTTTGCCGCTTTTGTCGAAAATTTTGAACCCGCCGCCAACGTGCCTTACCTGGCCGACGTGGCGCGGCTGGAGATGGGCCGCGTGCGCGCCTACCATGCCGCCGATGTGGATGCGGTGGCCCCCGAGGCTTTGCAGGCCGCGCTGGCCGACCCGCAGCAACTGGCGCAGCTCCGGCTTGACTTGCATCCTTCCCTGCAGGTCGTAGCTTCCCAATTCGCTGTCTTTTCGCTCTGGGCGGCCCACCAGGGCATGCTGCAGGCCGCCGAGGTAGACCCCGCGCTGGCGCAAACCGCACTGGTGTACCGCCGGGGGCTGGACGTGGAGGTGGTGGAGGTTGGCGCTACTGCAGGTGCCTTCATTACCGCACTGCAGCAGGGCCACAGCCTCCTGGTCGCCGCCAGCGCCGATCCCGCCCTGGACCTGCCCCAGATCCTGGCCCTGCTGATCCGCCAACACCTCATCACCCGCATCTCGACCGGAGAACCCCATGACCACCACCTCTAGAACGTCCCCCGTTTTGCTGCGCAGCTTCCTCGCCGCGTGCGCACGCATCCCCCATTCGCTGATCGCCTTGCTGGCCCGGTTTTCCATTGCGGCTGTGTTCTGGAAATCCGGCCAGACCAAGGTCGAAGGTCTGGCCATCGACATCGTGGGCGGCGAGTTCCATCTGGGCTGGCCGCACCTGTCGGATTCGGCCGTGGCACTGTTCCAGCAGGAGTACAAGCTGCCGCTGCTCCCCCCGGAACTGGCCGCCACGATGGCCGCCTGCGCCGAGCATTTCTTTCCCATCCTGCTGCTGTTGGGCATAGCCACGCGCCTGTCGGCCTTGGGCCTGCTGGGCATGACGCTGACCATCCAGCTCTTCGTCTACCCTGATGCCTACCCCACCCACGGCACCTGGGCTGCGCTGCTGCTGTACCTGGTGGCGCAAGGGCCGGGGAGGATCTCGCTCGACCACTGGATTTCCAAGTGCTATTAACTTAATAGCTAATAGCGTAGACAATATATGCGCTAGAGCCCTGTTTTATATAAAAATACCAGAGCGTTCTGTTCTGCGAAGCCTTCTAAAATTCTTGGATAAGTCCTGCGCTGCGGGTAGCATTTGTTACCAGGCGTAAAGGCGGGCTGGGCCCGTCTGCTGGCACTTTCACATCCAAAGTTAGGCGGTTCTTTATGTTGTCTCTGTCCAGATCCTTGCGCGGAAAAATCGTTGCCCTCACCGGCATTTTGGTGCTGTTGGGCCTGCTCGCACTGTCCATCACCAATGTGCAGATTGCGCGCCGGTTTGCGCTGGATTCGCTGGATGCCCAGGCCAAGGCCTTGGCGCTGTCGCATGCCGAGGGCGTGGCCGAGTGGGTGGCGCAGAACCAGCGCGTGGTGGCCTCGCTGGTGGCAGCCGTCGCCGAAGACGATCCGCTGAAATCCCTGGTGCAGGCCAAGGTAGCTGGTGGCGTGGACTCGGCCTATATCGGCTACGCCGACAAGAAGGCCATCTTCTCCGAGGTGCGCAGCCGTGCCCCAGACTACGACCCTACCGCGCGGCCCTGGTACAAAAAAGCCGCGGCGGCCGATGGCCCCGTAGTTACGGACCCCTATATAGGCGCAGCTACCAAGAAGCTGCTGATCACCTTTGCCAGCGCGGTGAAAGACGGCGGTGCGGTCAAGGCCGTCATCGGCACCGACGTGCTGATGGACACGGTGTCGCGCAACGTCGCCTCGATCCGCCCCACGCCCGGCACCTACGGCTTCATCGTCGCCAAAGACGGCAAGATCGTGGTACACGAAGACGAGAGCCTGCTGCGCAAGCCAGTGACCGACATCGCGCCCGGCCTGGATGCCACCGGCATGGCCGCGCTGAAAGGCCTGACCGAGGTGCGCATCCGCGACGAAGACCGGCTGGTCTACGCCGCGCCGATTGCCGGTACCGACTGGACCCTGGTGGTAGCGCTGCACCGCGACGAGGCGCTGGCCGGCATCCGCTCGATGGTGGGGTATTCGGTGGTGGTCTGCCTGCTGATTGCGCTGGTGGTGGTGGGCGTGGTCAGTGCTGTGCTGACCAAGGTGCTGGGCCGCCTGACCGTGCTGCGCGACGCGATGCAAGACGTGGGCTCGGGTGATGGCGACCTGACCCTGCGGGTGGCTACCACCGGCAACGACGAGCTGGCGGCCATTGCCTCCGGCTTCAACCAGTTCGTCGAGAAAATCCACGCAGTGATGCTGCAGGTGCGCACCAGCGCCGACGGTGTGGCGGTGGCCAGCGTGGAAATATCGCAGGGCAATAACGACCTGAGCGCGCGCACCGAAGGCCAGGCCAGCGCGCTGGAGCAAACCGCTGCCTCGATGGAGCAGCTGGGTGCCACCGTCAAGCAGAATGCCGACAGCGCGCGCCAGGCCAACCAGTTGGCGATGCAGGCCTCTACGGTGGCCACCCAGGGCGGCGAAGTGGTGGGCCAGGTGGTGGAGACCATGAAGGGCATCAACGCCGCGTCGCACAAGATCTCCGACATCATCAGCGTTATCGACGGCATTGCTTTTCAGACCAATATCCTGGCCCTGAATGCGGCCGTGGAAGCGGCACGCGCGGGCGAGCAGGGCCGCGGTTTTGCGGTTGTGGCCAGCGAGGTGCGCAGCCTGGCCGGGCGTTCCGCCGAAGCCGCCAAGGAAATCAAGACGCTGATCTCGGACAGCGTGCAGCGGGTTGCGCACGGCAGCAGCCTGGTGGACCAGGCCGGTACCACCATGACCGAGGTGGTCGGCGCGATCCGGCGGGTTACGCAGATCATGGGTGAGATCAGCGTGGCCAGCTCCGAGCAGAGCGCAGGCGTGTCGCAGGTGGGCGAAGCGGTCGGGCAGATGGACCAGGCCACCCAGCAAAACGCCGCCCTGGTCGAGCAAATGGCCGCCGCCGCCAGCAGCTTGAAATCACAAGCCGGTGATTTGGTGCAGGTGGTGGCGGTATTCAAGTTGGGCAGCAGCGAGGCCCGTTACGACCGTACGGCCCACGCCAGACCCGCCGCCGCGCCTGCGGCCCGCGCACCCAACAAGCCATTTGTGGGCGCACCCGTCAAGCCCGTGGCCGCATCTGTGCGGCCACGCCAGGTGCCCCTGGCCTCGCCCAAGGTGACCCTAGCCCCACCCAAAGCAGCTGGCAGCGAGTCGGACTGGGAGACTTTTTAACCGGCCGTAGCCGCCACCAACTCCCCCAACTTCGCCCGCGCCGCACCCGACTCAATCGCGGTGCGCGCCAGTACCAAACCTTCGGCCATCGAATCCGCCACATTCGCCGCGTACAGCGCAGCCCCGGCGTTCAAAATCACGATGTCTCGCGCCGCACCGTGGTCGTTGTCCAGCACACCCAGCAGCATGGCTTTGGACTGCTCGGGGGTTTCGACGCGCAGGTTGCGGTGGCTGGCCATGGTCATGCCGAAATCTTCGGGGTGGATCTCGTATTCGCTGATCTCGCCGTTTTTTAGCTCGCCCACCACGGTGGCCGCACCCAGGCTGACTTCGTCCATGCCGTCCTTGCCGTAGACCACCAGCGCGTGCTCGGCACCCAGGCGCTGCAGGGCACGCACCTGGATGCCGACCAGGTCGGGGTGGAACACGCCCATCAGGATGTTAGGCGCGTCCGCCGGGTTGGTCAGGGGCCCCAGGATGTTGAACAGGGTCCGCACGCCCAGCTCCTTGCGCACCGGGGCCACGTTTTTCATGGCCGGGTGGTGGTTGGGGGCGAACATGAAGCCCACGCCGACTTCGGCGATGCACTGGGCGATACGTTCTGGCGAGAGGTGGATGTTGACCCCCAGGCTCTCCAGCACGTCGGCGCTGCCGCTTTTGCTGCTGACGCTGCGCCCGCCGTGCTTGCTGACCTTGGCCCCGGCGGCGGCTACCACAAACATGGAGCAGGTGGAGATGTTGAAGGTGTGCGAGCCGTCGCCGCCGGTGCCGACGATATCCACCAAGTGGGTTTTATCGGCTACGTGGACCTTGGTGGAGTACTCGCGCATCACCTGGGCGGCGGCGGTGATTTCGCCGATGGTTTCCTTCTTCACGCGCAGGCCGGTGATCAGCGCGGCCATCATCACCGGCGACATGTCGCCACGCATGATGAGCCGCATGATGTGCAGCATCTCGTCGTGGAAGATTTCGCGGTGTTCGATGGTGCGCTGCAGGGCTTCTTGGGGGGTGATCATGGTGTTATTTCGCTTTCAGGGTTTGGCCGACAGGGCCAGTTTGATACCAAAACCGACAAACAGCGCGCCAGCAAAGCGTTCCAGCCAGTGCATGCCACGCCGTACCGCGCCCATGCGGCGGGCGGCCCAGGCGGCCAGCAGCGCGTAGCCCAGGTTGATGGGGATGGCGTTCAGGTTGAACAGCAGGCCCAGCAGCACGAAGGCCAGCGTGGGCTGCGGTGCGCCGGGGGTGATGAACTGCGGCAAAAACGCCAGGAAAAACAGCGCCACCTTGGGGTTTAGCGCATTGGTCCAGAAACCTTGAACGAATACAGTTTTTAAGCTTTTTATGCCGCTAGCGCCTATGTCGTCTACGCTGTTTGCTACTGAACTTGTAGCATCCACGGGTTTGGGTGAACGCAACATCTGGATGCCCACCCACACCAGATAGGCCGCCCCCAGCCACTTGAGCACGGTGAAAGCCGTGGCCGACGCGGTGATCAGCGCGCTGACCCCCACAGCAGCGGCGAAGATGTGGACGAAGCAGCCCGCGGTGATGCCGAATGCCGCCACCACGCCCGCGCGCCAGCCGCCGCGCAGGCCATTGGACAGGATGTAGAACACGTCCGGCCCCGGGGTCAGGTTCAGCAGCCAGCCCGAGGCGATGAACAGCGGCAGGTGCACGATGCCCAGGCTGTCCAGCATTACCGCGCTCCCTGGTCCAGGAAGTTCTTCAGCATCGCGTGGCCATGCTCGGTGAGGATGGACTCGGGGTGGAACTGCACGCCCTCGATGGCCAGCGTCTTGTGCCGCACGCCCATGATCTCGCCGTCATCGGTCCAGGCGGTGATCTCCAGCTCGGCGGGGCAGGTGCTGCGCTCGATGGACAGCGAGTGGTAGCGGTTCACCGTGAACTGTTCCGGCAGCCCGGCAAACACGCCTTGCTGCGTGGTGGTGATGGCGCTGGTCTTGCCGTGCATCAGCTGCTGCGCCCGGATGATGTTGCCGCCAAAGGCCGCGCCAATCGCCTGGTGCCCCAGGCACACGCCCAGGATGGGCAGCTTGCCCGCAAAGTGCTGGATGGCGGCGACGGAGATGCCCGCCTCCTTGGGCGAGCACGGGCCGGGGGATATCACCAGCCGGTCCGGGGCGCGGGCGGCGATTTCTTCGAGGGTGATTTCATCGTTGCGCACCACCTCCACATCTGCGCCCAGTTCACCGAAGTACTGGACGATGTTGTAGGTAAAGCTGTCGTAGTTGTCGATCATCAGCAGTTTCATGGTCACTCCAAACCTTCTTCAACAAGTTCGCTGGCGCGCAGCAGGGCGCGGGCTTTGGCTTCGGTTTCTTTCCATTCCAGCTCGGGCACCGAGTCGGCCACCACGCCAGCGGCGGCTTGCACGTACAGGGTCTGGTTCTTGATGATGCCGGTGCGGATGGTGATGGCCACGTCCATGTCGCCTGCATAGCTGATGTAGCCGCAGGCACCGCCGTACAGGCCGCGCTTGGTGGGCTCCAGCTGGTCGATCAGCTCCATGGCGTGGACCTTGGGCGCGCCGGTCAGCGTGCCTGCGGGGAAGGTGGCCTTGAGCACGTCGATGGCGCTCATGCCGTCGAGCAGCGTGCCCTCCACGTTGCTGACGATGTGCATCACGTGGCTGTAGCGCTCTACCGCAAAGGCTTCGGTGACCTTGACCGTGCCAATCTTGGCGATGCGGCCGATGTCGTTGCGGGCCAGGTCGATCAGCATCACGTGTTCGGCGCGCTCCTTGGGGTCTGCAATCAGCTCGGCTTCCACCAGCTTGTCCTGCTCGGGCGAGGAGGCGCGGGGGCGGGTGCCTGCCAGCGGGCGGATGGTGACCTTTTGTTCGCCGTTCGCCATGGATTCCTGGCGCACCAAAATTTCGGGCGAGGCGGCCACCACATGGAAGTCGCCCATGTTGTAGAAGAACATGTAGGGCGAGGGGTTCAGCGCCCGCAGCGCGCGGTACAGCGACAGAGGGGATTCGGTGTAGCGCTTTTTGATGCGCTGGCCCACCTGCACCTGCATGAAGTCGCCGCCCGCAATCAGCTCCTTGGCGCGTTCCACGGCCGCGATGTAGTCGGCCTTGGCAAATTCGCGCTCGGTCGGGTGGCTTTGGGTGGGCTTGACGATGGGTGCGCTGACCGAATACTTAAGCTGCTCTTTCAACTCGCGCAGGCGCTTTTTGGCGTTGGGGTAGGCCTCGGGCTGGGTCGGGTCGGCGTAGACGATGAGGTACAGCTTGCCCGACAGGTTGTCGATCACCGCCAGCTCTTCGCACTGCAGCAGCATGATGTCGGGGCAGCCCAGGGTGTCGGGCGGGCAACTGGCTTCGAGCTTTTTCTCGATGTAGCGCACCGCGTCGTAACCGAAATAGCCGGCCAGGCCACCGCAGAAGCGCGGCAAGCCGGGGCGCAGGGCCACCTTGAAGCGCTTTTGGTAAGCCTCGATGAAGTCCAGCGGGTTGCCCTGGTGGGTTTCCACCACCACACCGTCGCGCACCACCTCGGTTTGGGCGGCGGCCCCAAAGCCGCTGGCACGCAGGAAGCTGCGGGCGGGTAGGCCGATGAAGCTGTAGCGGCCAAAGCGCTCGCCACCCACCACCGACTCCAGCAGGAAGCTGTAGGCACCGCCGTTGCGGGTGTGCGCCAGCTTGAGGTAGAGCGAGAGCGGGGTTTCCAGGTCGGCAAATGCCTCTAGCATCAAGGGGATGCGGTTGTACCCGTCCTGGGCCAGGCTTTTGAATTCAAGTTCGGTGATCACGGAAGTGCCTTTGTGAGAGAGTCCCGGCCCGTTGTATGACTTGGCCTGGGGCACAGCACGGGGTGCTGTATGTCAATTCAGCCTCGGAGGGTGAGGCGTGGGGCGCACGGCAGCGCCGTGCTATTCAGGTACGCGAAGAATTTGGCTTGCGCCAAGACCAGGCTCCCTGGCCGAGGCAGCCTGCAGTGATCGTGCGTGAAATAGACATGCGCAAAGTGTAGCAAACGCGCGCAGGCTTCTGTCCCGCAAAGCACTGGCCTTCAGGGTATGCATGGGGGCTTTTTCGCCACAGGCGGGTCGAGACGGGTCAAAATGCGGGCCTCGGTGGCAGATGCCCCACTTCCAAAGGTTGGTTCGAATGAAGTCACTCCTTGCGTGTGCTGCCATCTGGCTGGGTGTGTTGGCCGCCAGCGCCCCGGTGTGGGCCGTGACGGTGGCCGGTGTGGCCTATGCCGACAGCGTGGACCAGAGCGGCACGCCGCTGCAACTGAACGGCGCGGGGGTGCGCTACAAGGCCGTCTTCAAGGTGTACACCGCAGCTTTGTACCTGCCCAAAAAAGCCGTTACACCCGAGGATGTGATGGCCATGCCGGGCCCCAAGCGCATCAGCATCACCATGCTGCGCGAGATTGATGCGAATGAACTGGGCAAGTTGTTCACCCGGGGCGTGGAAGACAACACCGGCCGGGGCGAGCTGTCCAAACTGGTGCCCAGCCTGTACCGCATGGGCCAGGTGTTTGCCGAGCAAAAAAAACTGCTGCCCGGTGACACCTTTGAACTGGATTGGATGCCCGGTGTGGGCACAGTGTTGCTGGTTAAGGGCAAACCACAGGGCGAAGCATTCCCTGAAGCCGAGTTTTTCAACGCCTTGCTGCGCATTTGGCTGGGCCCTAGCCCGGCAGACTGGAAGCTCAAGGACGCGTTGTTGGGCAAGGCCGGGTAATCGCTTGCACTGCCGCCCAATCTTGAATCATACTGTTACATTCTGGAGGCATGATCACCGTAGATGGCTATGTTCTGGCCTTTCTAGCGTGCAAGTGTGAAAACTTGTAAAAAATCCAAATCCAGTTCTAATGGTATGCATCAAAGGGGAAAACCATGGCGACAGTCCAGCAAGAGGTAGATGAACGTACCAATCTCACCAGCAGCAACAAGTTTGAACTGTTGCTGTTCCGACTGGGTGAGGCCGCCCATTCGAGCCAGCGCGAGCTGTTTGGGATTAACGTCTTCAAAGTGCGCGAGATCATGGTGATGCCCACCATTACGGCGGTCGCCGGGTCCACCAAGCACATGCTGGGCATGACCAATATCCGGGGCCAGGTGATTCCGGTGATCGATTTGGCGGGGGCGGTGGGTTGCCTGCCTAAAAATGGACTGAATATTTTGATGGTCACCGAATATGCGCGCTCCACCCAGGCGTTCGCAGTCGAAGAGGTGGACCAAATCGTACGCCTGGACTGGAGCCAGGTGCTGTCGGCCGAGTCCAACACCCAAGGCGGCATGATCACCAGCATTGCCCGGCTGGATGGCGACATCGACAACACCCGGTTGGCCCAGGTGCTGGATGTCGAGCAGATTTTGCGCAACGTGATGCCGCCTTCGGCCCCCGACGTCGATGCTGCCAGCATGGGGCCTACCATCAAGCTGCGTCCCGGTACCGTGGTGTTGGCGGCAGACGATTCGATGCTGGCCCGGACCCTGATTGAACAGGGCTTGGTGGCCTTGGGTGTGCCATTCATCATGTGCAAAACCGGCAAAGAAGCCTGGGACCGTTTGCAAGCTATGTCAGACGCCGCGGTGGCCGCTGGCAAAACCATCGAGGACAAAGTAGCCCTGGTGTTGACTGACCTGGAAATGCCGGAGATGGATGGCTTTACCCTGACCCGTAACATTAAAAAAGATGGCCGCTTTAAAGGCGTGCCGGTGATCATCCATTCCTCCTTGTCCGGCTCGGCCAATGAGGTGCATGTAAAGAGCGTGGGGGCCGATGCCTATGTCGGCAAGTTTGTTGCCGAAGAGTTGGCTGCCACCATCCGCAGGGTGCTCAAGCATTAGTTTTGGTACACCCCCAGGCTACAGCGCAAGCGCTTTTCGCCAACCCCCTTGCAGGGGGCAACACCAGCAGCCTGGCAAAGCCAGTTCTGCGGTGTTTCTGGAAGGCGTGTTTTTTGCGCCGTGATGATCGTTGGCTGGGCCTAGCCTGAATACGCTACCAGTGCAGCCACGACCAGTACGGCATATGGAAACGCCACGGTAGGCCGCAGTGCGTGTGCGGCGTACTCGCCCAGCAATCCCACGCTGCCTTTACGGCTGGCCAGCCATTCGGTGTGCAACTGGCACGCGCTGCTGGCCGGGGCGGCATTTTTCACCAAGGCCTCTACACGCAGAATGCGCTCGCCCAGGCGGGCCTGGGAGGTGCGGCACAGGCTTTCTTGTACCCACAACAACAGGGCTGTGCCGCCTATCAGCTCATAGGGTACGCCCAGTGCATAACCCCCCACGCACAGTACAACAGCCGCCAGTTTGACCAGCAGCGCGTTGCGTTCGGCCTGTTCGTAGTTGTTTTGCAGGGTGGACCATTCGTGGCTTAATGCGGCGGTGTTGTGGGGCATGGGGGTGTAAGTGTCGAAGCGGTATCAGTTGTGAACGGGTAGTGGGCGGGGTTCGCCCTGCTCGGTGATCGCGACGTAGGTGAGCGAAGCTTCGGTCACCTTGGTGTAGCGGCCCTGGATGTTCAGTCGCTCGGCGTAGGCCTCTACCTTGACCGTGACCGAGGTGCGCCCAAGCCGCGTCAGGCACGCATAGAACGACAAAATATCGCCTAGCCGCACCGGCTGTTTGAAGATGAATTCCTTCACCGCCACGGTAGCGATACGTCCCTGGGCGTAGCGCGCCGGGATCACCGACCCGGCCAAGTCCACCTGCGCCATCACCCAGCCACCAAAAATATCGCCGCTGGCGTTGCAGTCGGCGGGCATGGGAATCACCTTGAGTACCAGCTCCATATCGGAGGGCAAGGCAACGGGGGCGCTTGAATTGGTGGACATAAGGGACAATCTTGGGACAATAACCACGAGATTGTCCCCCATGCGCCGCTATGGCGAAACCGCTCCCCTTGCCTCTATGCCGGTGCTGGCCCATGCCGCGCCACCGCAATCCGATTGGCGCACCCTGCGCCGCCTGTTTCCCTACCTGTGGGAGTACAAATGGCGGGTGATTGCCGCGCTGACCTTCATGGTGGGGGCCAAGGCAGCCAGTGTCAGCGTGCCCTTGCTGCTGAAAAAATTGGTGGATGCCATGAGCCCCACCGGCGGCAAGCTCAGCAGCGACCAGCTCCCCGCGCTGATCGTGGTGCCCGTGGCGCTGCTGGTGGGCTATGGGCTGCTGCGCCTCTCTACCTCGCTGTTCACCGAGTTGCGTGAACTGGTGTTTGCCAAGGCCACGGCGGGCGCGTCGCGGCGAATTTCGCTGGAGGTGTTTCAGCACCTGCACGCCCTGAGCCTGCGCTTCCACCTGGAGCGCCAGACCGGCGGCATGACCCGCGACATCGAGCGCGGCACCCGGGCGGTGAATTCGCTGATCTCGTACTCTCTGTACAGCATCATCCCTACGCTGATCGAAGTCGGTTTTGTGCTGACATTGCTGGCCGTCAAGTTCGACATCTGGTTTGCCTGGATCACGCTGATCGCGCTGGTGGCCTACATCGCCTTTACGGTCACGGTAACCGAGTGGCGTACCCAGTTCCGCAAGCAGATGAACGAGCTGGACTCGAACGCACAAAGCCGCGCCATCGATTCGCTGCTGAACTTTGAAACCGTCAAATACTTCAACAACGAGGCCTTTGAAGCCAAGCGCTACGACGAAAACCTGGAGCGCTACCGCCGCGCCTCGGTGAAGAGCCAGACGACCTTGAGCCTGCTCAACACCGGCCAGCAGCTCATCATTGCCACTGGCCTGGTCGCCATGCTGTGGCGCGCCACCCAGGGCGTGGTCGATGGCCGCATGACCCTGGGCGACCTGGTGATGGTCAACGCCTTCATGATCCAGCTCTACATTCCATTGGGCTTTCTGGGCGTGATCTACCGCGAGATCAAACAGAGCCTGACCGACCTGGAAAAGATGTTCGCCCTGCTGGAGAAAGAACGCGAAATTGCCGATACACCCGGTGCCCAGCCTTTGCAACTGGAGCCCGGCGACGGCCATGCCGATGTGCGCTTTGACCACGTGTTCTTTGCCTATGACCCGGCGCGGCCCATCCTGCAAGATATCAGCCTGCACATCCCAGCGGGCAAAACCGTGGCCGTGGTCGGGCCGTCGGGCTCGGGCAAGTCCACGCTGGCGCGGTTGCTGTTTCGGTTTTACGATGTGCAGCAGGGCGAGATCTTGATTGCCGGGCAAAATATCCAGACCGTGACCCAGGCCAGCGTGCGCCAGGCGATTGGCATCGTGCCGCAAGACACCGTTCTGTTCAACGACACGGTGGAATACAACATCGCCTATGGCCAGCCTGGGGCCAGCCGTGCCCAGGTGGAAGAGGCCGCCCGCGCGGCGCGCATCCACGGCTTCATCAGCGCCACGCCCCTAGGCTACGGCACCATGGTGGGAGAGCGCGGGCTCAAGCTGTCGGGCGGCGAGAAGCAGCGCGTGGCGATTGCCCGCACGCTGCTGAAGAACCCGCCCATCTTGATTTTTGACGAGGCCACTTCGGCGCTGGACTCGGCCAACGAACGCGCCATCCAGGCCGAGCTGCAAACCGCCGCCCGCAACAAGACCACGCTGGTCATCGCCCACCGTTTGTCTACCGTGGTGGATGCGCATGAGATTCTGGTGATGGACGCGGGCCGCATTCTGGAGCGCGGCACCCACGCCGAGTTGCTGGCGGCCAACGGACGCTATGCGGCGATGTGGGCGCTGCAGCAAAGCGCCGAATAGTATTTATGGTAAAAATTGGCCTCTAGCGCATATTGCGCCTGCACAAGCAGCTATTTATTTGATAGTGAAACACTTTGTATGACCGCTCCCCGCCCTTGCGTCCTGGTTTTGAACTTCATGGCCGATGTGCACCAGGCCATGCTGGCGCCGCATTTTGAGCTGCTGTATGCACCCACGCCTGCGCTGCGGGCCGCCCATATCGCCGCCGATGGCGAAGCCATCCGTGCGGTGCTAACCATTGGCAGTGTGGGCCTGACCGCCGCCGAAATGGATGTCCTGCCCGCCCTGGAGATCGTCTGCGCACTCGGCGTGGGTTTCGAGAATATCGACGTGGCCCACGCCCGGGCGCGCGGCCTGGTGCTGGCGAATGGCGCGGGCACCAACGACGACTGCGTGGCCGACCATGCTATGGCGCTGTTGCTGGCCGTGGTGCGCAATCTGCCTCAGCTGGACCGGCAGTGCCGCCAGGGCGTGTGGCGCGAGGCCCTTCCTTTGTCCGCCAGCGTGTCGCACCGCCGCATGGGCATCGTCGGCCTGGGTGGCATTGGCCACAAGGTGGCGCAGCGGGCGCTGGGCTTTGGCATGCAGATTGGCTACCACGGGCGCAAGCCCCAGCCCCAGGTGGCACACACCTATTTTGCCGATCTGGTGGCGCTGGCGGCCTGGGCCGACTTTTTGGTGGTGGCCACGCCGGGCGGTCCGGCCACCCGCCATCTGATTGGGGCCGAGGTGCTGGCCGCGCTGGGTGCGGGCGGCTATCTGGTCAATGTGTCGCGCGGCAGCGTGGTGGATACCGCCGCCCTGGCTGCGGCCCTGCGTGCAGGCCAGTTGGCCGGTGCGGGCCTGGACGTGTACGAGAGCGAACCCCAGCCCCCCGCCGAACTGTTGGATCTGGACACCGTGGCGAACGTGGTACTGACCCCGCACGTGGGCGGCTGGTCGCCCCAGGCCATTGAAGCGTCGGTGCAGCGCTTTATCGAGAACGCGACGCGGCACTTTGCGGGTCAAACCGTGGTGTCGCCCATCTAAGCCGCGTCCATAATCTAGCCATGGAAACCAAATGGCTTGAAGATTTCGTCAGCTTGGCTGAAACCCGCAGCTTCAGCCGGTCGGCCCAGTTGCGGCACGTGACCCAGCCTGCGTTCTCGCGGCGCATCCAGGCGCTGGAGGGCTGGGCGGGCACCGACCTGGTGGACCGCAGCTCCTACCCCACGCGCCTGACCCCGGCAGGGGAAACGCTTTATGCCCAGTCGCTGGAGGTGCTGCAGGCGCTGCAAAGCACCCGTGCCATGCTGCGTGGCCACCATTCGGCCGGGCAGGACGTGATCGAATTTGCCGTGCCGCACACGCTGGCGTTCACCTTTTTTCCGGCCTGGGTGTCGTTGCTGCGCGAGAAGTTCGGCCCCATCAAAAGCCGCCTGATCGCCCTGAACGTGCACGACGCAGTGATGCGCCTGGTCGAAGGCAGCTGCGATTTGCTGATTGCCTACCACCACAGTTCGCAGCCCTTTCAGCTGGCCGCTGACCGCTATGAGATGGTCAGCCTGGGGCAGGAGGTGATTGCACCCTATGTCAAGGCCGATGCCGATGGCGCACCGCTGTTCCAGTTGCCGGGCCGTCCGGGGCAGTTGCTCCCCTACCTGGGCTACGCACCGGGTGCTTATCTGGGCCAGACGGTGGACATGATTTTGAAGCAGTCGGCTACGCCCATCCACCTGGACCGGGTGTACGAGACCGACATGGCCGAAGGCCTGAAAGCCATGGCGCTGGAAGGCCACGGCATTGCCTTCCTGCCCTATAGCGCGGTCAAGAAAGAGTTGCGCTCCCGCAAACTGGTCAGCGCGGCACCGTCTGGCTTGACCGGCCTGGAGATGACCATGGACGTGCGCGCTTACCGCGAAAAACCCAATGGCCCCGCTGCGGCCAAGGGCACGGCACAGGCCTTGTGGACTTACCTGGCATCGCAGAAGCCGACCAAATAAAGCCGTAACAGCGCTTGGGTGGTGAGGGCCATGCGCCTGGGGTGTGGCCTATGTGTCAGATCTATGACGGCTATGCATAACGCCGCATGCAAACGGCATTGGTGTTTGGATAAGCGGGCCTTTACAGTTCGCCACCTTCACAACTGCCACGGGTTTGTATGTCTACCGATTTCCGCGTTGAACATGACTTTTTGGGTGAAAAGCAGATCCCGGCAGCCGCCTACTGGGGCGTGCACACCGCCCGTGCAGTAGACAACTTTCCCATCACCGGCACCTGTATTTCGGCCATGCCGGATTTGATCCGTGCGCTGGCCTTTGTCAAAACCGCCGCCGCCCGGACCAATGTGGAACTGGGTGTGCTGGATGCCAAGTTGGCCGATGCCATCGTGCTGGCCTGTGACGACCTGGTGGGGGGCAAGTTGCACACCGAGTTCGTGGTGGACGTGATCCAGGGCGGCGCGGGCACTTCGACCAACATGAATGCCAATGAGGTGATTGCTAACCTGGCCCTCGAAAAAATGGGCCTGGAAAAAGGCCGTTACGACGTGCTGCATCCGAACGACCACGTCAACGCCTCGCAGAGCACCAACGATGTGTACCCCACGGCGGTGCGTATCGCGCTGTGGCTGGGCATTGAGCGTCTGTTGGCCTCCATGGCATTTTTGCGTGAAGGCTTTGAGGCCAAGGCTTTTGAATTCAAAGACATTCTGAAAATTGGCCGCACCCAGCTGCAAGATGCCGTGCCCATGACCCTGGGCCAGGAGTTTTTGACCTACGCCATCATGATCGGCGAAGACGAGGCCCGCATGCGTGAAGCCCGCGCGCTGATCCAGGAAATCAACCTCGGTGCCACCGCCATCGGCACCGGCATCAATGCACCGGCTGGCTATTCGGACCGGGCCTGCCAATTGCTCGCCGAAATCAGCGGTGTACCGGTGGAAAAAGCCAGTAACCTGATCGAAGCCACGCAAGACACGGGTGCCTTCGTGCAGCTGTCGGGTGTGCTCAAGCGCGTGGCCTGCAAGCTCAGCAAAATCTGTAACGACCTGCGCCTGCTGTCCAGCGGCCCACAGGCTGGCTTTGGTGACATCCGGCTGCCCGCCCGCCAGGCGGGCTCCAGCATCATGCCGGGCAAGGTGAACCCGGTGATCCCCGAGGTGATGAACCAGGTGGCATTCGAGGTCATCGGCAACGATATGACGGTGACCATGGCTTCCGAAGCTGGCCAGTTGCAGCTCAATGCGTTCGAACCCATCATGGGCTGGAGCCTGTTCAAAAGCATTGAGCATCTCGGCCAGGCCTGCCGCACCTTGCAGACCAACTGCGTGGCCGGTATCGAGCCGAACCGCGAACTGTTAGCCAAGCGCGTACGCGAATCGGTGACGCTGGTGACCGCCTTGAACCCGCTCATCGGCTACGAAAAGTCGGTCCTGATCGCCAAAACTGCCATGCAGACCGGAGCCCCTATCGGCGAAGTGGCCGAGGCGCTGGGCATCATGACCCGCGCCGAGCTGGAAGCCCTGCTGGTACCCGAAAAACTGACCCAGCCTATCGCCCTGGTCCGCGGTGACCGTTAAACATGGCATACAAAATGCATGCTATATATTTAAAATAAATTGGAGCATTCACTCTTTTGCCTAATTTTAATTTGTATATAGCTTTGGTAGACTAATCTCAGGGGGCAGGGCGCCGTGGTAAACCCTTTCCCGTGCAGGCATAAAGTCTGCATAGTGCGGAGGAGTTGGTTGTTTTTAATCCCACTGAATGCACCAAGAGTGGGCGCGAGGGTTATCCCTTGTGCCTGTTTCTTTAAAATTTACGTTGTGTAGTTCTTATCTTTTACCTTGGAGTTTTCATGAAGAAAAATTTGCTCGCCTTTGCTGTGGCTGCTTTAGCTGCTGGCGGTGCGTTTGCACAGGCCACCGACACCATTGCCAAGGTCAAGGCTTCCGGCACCATCACCATGGGCGTACGGGATTCTTCAGGCGCACTTGCGTTCACATTGGGTGACGGTAAATACACCGGTTTCCACTACGAGGTGTGCCAACACATCATTGCCAATCTGGAAAAAGCGGTCGGTAAAAAGCTGGACATCAAATACCAGTTGGTGACTTCTCAAAACCGCATTCCGCTGGTGCAAAACGGCACGGTAGACATCGAGTGCGGCTCCACCACCAACAACGCCACCCGCCAAAAAGACGTGGCTTTTGCCAACACTGTCTACGTGGAAGAAGTGCGCATCGCAGTCAAGGCCAACTCCGGCATCACCACCATCGCCCAGCTGAACGGCAAAAACGTGGCCACCACGACGGGAACCACGTCTGTGCAATTGCTACGCAAGAACGAACGTGCGACGGGCATCGACTTCAAGGAAGTATTTGGCAAAGACCACGCTGACAGCTTCCTGCTGCTGGAGTCTGGCCGCGCCGATGCATTCGTGATGGACGGCCAAATTTTGGCGGGCAATATTTCGACTGCCAAGAACCCTGCCGAGTACAAAATTGTTGGCGAGCCTTTGAGCGTCGAACCGATTGCCATCATGCTGCGCAAAGACGACCCTGCCTTCAAGAAGATGGCCGACGACACCATCGCCGGCATGGTCAAAACCGGCGAAATGGCCAAGCTGTATGACAAGTGGTTCATGCAACCTATCCCACCCAAGAACGTCAAGGTTGGCCTGCCCGCCAGCGAGGCTACAAAAGCCGCCTGGGCGAATCTAAACGACAAGCCTGCAGAAGACTACGCTAAAAAGTAACACTGCTCCTAGGCGGTACACCACCCTGCCCGCAAGCTTTGGGGGCAGGGTTTTTGCTTTAAGGTGGAAGCATTTGCTTACAGGGTGCTATGCCGCGGTCTGCGGCAGGCGACCAACATCTGGATGGAGAGTGTTATGGATTGGCAGATATTTCTCAACGATGACGGCAGTGGGCGCACCTATCTGCAATGGCTGATGGAGGCGTGGCGCTGGACTCTGGCTGTTGCGGGCAGTTCGTGGCTGGTCGCGATCGTGGTGGGGGCCTTCATGGGCACTCTGCGCACCTTGCCTAACAGCCCTTGGCTGGTGCGCATTGCCAACGTATGGGTAGAGCTGTTCCGCAATGTTCCATTGCTGGTGCAGATATTCATCTGGTACTTTGTGCTACCCAAGATCTTTCCGCCGATGCAGCATATTCCGGGCTTTGCGTTGGTGGTCATGGCCCTTGGCTTTTTCACCTCATCACGGATCGCCGAGCAGGTGCGTGCCGGTATCCAGGCCCTGCCCAAAGGCCAGCGCTATGCCGGCATGGCCGTGGGTTTCACCACCGCGCAGACCTACCGCTATGTGATCTTGCCCATGGCCGTGCGCATTATTTTCCCGCCGTTGACCAGCGAGTCGATGAATTTGCTAAAGAACTCTTCGGTGGCGTTTGCGGTGTCCATTCCAGAGCTGACCTTCTATTTCACCCAGGTGGGCGAAGAAACCTCGCGGCCGATCGAGGTGTATCTGGCAGTGTGCCTGCTGTATGTGGTGTCCGCTGTGGTGGTGAACCGCGTCATGGCGTTCATCGAGAAAAAAATCCAGATCCCCGGCTTCGTTGTAGCCGGTGGCACAGGCGGGGGGCATTGATATGGGCGGACTCGACCTAAGTTTCTTCAGCTGGGAAATCGTTAGCAAGTTCGTACGGCAAGGTTTCATCTTCAGCCTGGAACTCACCGCGATTGCCACCATAGGCGGCATCTTCTTCGGTACCCTGCTGGCACTGATGCGCCTGTCGGGCCGTAAGGTCTTGATGGTGCCTGCCACGTTCTACGTCAACGGTATGCGCTCCTTGCCGCTGGTGATGGTGATTTTGGGCTTCTTTTTGCTGATTCCGTTCTTGATCGGGCGGCCCATTGGCGCAGAGTTGTCGGCCATCATTACCTTTATTGCGTTTGAAGCGGCCTACTTCAGCGAGATCATGCGCGCAGGCATCCAGTCCATCCCGCGTGGCCAGGTACATGCGGGCCAGGCCGTGGGCATGACCTATGCGCAGAACATGAAACTGGTGATCCTGCCGCAGGCGTTTCGCAACATGTTGCCGATTCTGCTGACGCAGACCATCATCTTGTTCCAGGACACCTCGCTGGTGTACGCCATTGGTGCCTACGACTTGCTCAAAGGCTTTACCACTGCAGGCAAGATCTATGGCCGCCCGGAAGAAGCCTACCTGCTGGCCGCCGTGGTGTACTTCATCTTGTGCTTTAGCTTGTCATACTTGGTTAAAAAGCTGCAAGCCAAAATTGCCATCGTCCGCTAATAAGCACCGTCATTCGAGCCGAGGAGTAAAACATGATTGAAATTGAAAACGTATCCAAGTGGTATGGCCCTGTGCAGGTGCTGAACAACTGCAATGTCAGCATCAAAAAGGGTGATGTGGTAGTGGTGTGCGGCCCTTCGGGTTCGGGCAAATCCACCCTGATCAAAACCGTCAACGCGCTGGAACCCTTCCAAAAGGGTGAGCTGTTTGTGGACGGCATTGCCCTGCACGACCCCAAGACCGATCTGCCCAAGCTGCGCAGCCGCGTCGGCATGGTGTTCCAGCACTTTGAGCTGTTCCCGCACCTGTCGGTCACCGAAAACCTGACCCTGGCGCAGATCAAGGTACTGAACCGCACTCCGGACGATGCCAAGGTGCGTGGCCTGAAGATGCTGGACCGCGTGGGCCTGATGGCGCACAAGGACAAGTTCCCCGGCCAGCTCTCGGGTGGCCAGCAGCAGCGCGTGGCAATTGCCCGGGCGCTCAGCATGGACCCGATGGTCATGCTGTTCGACGAACCCACCTCGGCGCTCGACCCCGAAATGGTCGGCGAAGTGCTGGACGTGATGGTGAAACTGGCCGGCGAGGGCATGACCATGATGTGCGTGACCCATGAAATGGGCTTTGCGCGCAAGGTGGCCAGCCGCGTGATCTTCATCGACGTGGGGGGCAAGATTCTGGAAGACTGCTCCAAGGACGAGTTCTTCAGCCACCCCGAAAATCGCCAGCCGCGCACCAAGGATTTCCTGAACAAGATCCTGGCGCACTAACCGCTGCCGACTCCCGAGAATCCTCCGAGGCCTGCCATGGTTTCGGAGGATTTTTTTTGCCCGCCTCCACCTGCATTTTTGCAATGCGACAATTCCGCCCATGACTTCAGCCACTCCCACCACCCTCACCATCACCCGCCCCGATGACTGGCACCTGCACGTGCGCGACGGCGAAGCCCTGCACACCGTCGTGCCGCACACCGCCGCACAGTTTGGCCGCGCCGTCATCATGCCGAATCTGCGTCCGCCCGTGACCAGCACCGCCCAGGCCCTGGCCTACCGCGAGCGCATCCTGGCCGCAGTGCCGGCTGGCGTGGCATTCGACCCGCTGATGACCCTGTACATGACCGACAGTCTGCCGCCCGATGAGATCGCCCGCGCCAAGGCCGCCGGCATTGTGGCCGCCAAGCTCTACCCCGCCGGTGCCACCACCAACAGCGATGCGGGCGTGACCGAGCTGCGCAAAATCTACAAGACGTTGGAGGCCATGCAGCGCGCCGACATGCTGCTGCTGGTGCACGGCGAAGTTACCAGCCCCGACATTGACCTGTTCGACCGCGAGGCCGTCTTCATCGACCAGCAACTGATCCCGCTGCGCCGTGACTTCCCTGAACTAAAAATCGTGTTTGAGCACATCACCACACGTGAAGCCGCCCAGTACGTGCGCGACGCCGATGCATTCACCGCCGCCACCCTCACCGCCCAGCACCTGCTGTACAACCGCAACGCGATCTTCACCGGCGCGAATGGGTCAGGTTTGCGCCCGCACTACTACTGCCTGCCGGTGCTGAAGCGCGAAACCCACCGCCTGGCGCTGGTTGAAGCCGCCACCAGCGGCAGCGCCAAGTTCTTCCTGGGCACCGACAGCGCGCCGCACGCCACCCACCTGAAAGAGCACGCCTCGGGCTGCGCCGGTTGCTACACGGCGCATGCCGCCATCGAGATGTACGCCGAAGTCTTCGACAACGCCGGTGCCTTGGACCAACTGGAAGCCTTCGCCAGCTTCAACGGCCCCGCCTTCTACAGCCTGCCGCGCAACACCGGCACCATCATCCTGGCCCGCGAGAGCTGGACCCCGCCCGACAGCTTTGCCTTTGGCGACGCGCAACTCAAACCCTTGCGGTCGGGCGAAGCCTTGCCCTGGAAACTGATTGGTTAACCCACCGGAGCATTGAACATGCAAATCACCTCTTCCCTGCAAGGCCGTGGCGGCGTTGCGCTGCTGATCGATGCCGACAATCTGTCTTCGTCCGAATCGGTGGAAGAGGCCTTGCGCCGCCTGACCGAGTTGGTTGGCCCGGTGGCGATACGCCGCGCCTATGGCAGCGCCGACAACCTCAAGGGCCTGGCCACGGTGATGCGTGACTTGGCGATCCGCCCCATCCTGAACGATCCGCTGACCAAGAACACCACCGACATGCTGCTGGCCGTGGACGCGCTCGACCTTTGGTATGAATGCGCCCCCGCGGTGATCGCCATCGGCACCGGCGATGCCGACTTTGCCCCGCTGGCCCTGCGCCTGCGCGAACGCGGCGTGCGGCTGATCTGCTTCTCGCAAAGAACCAAGCTCTCGCCCGACATCCGCGCCTACTACGAGCAGGTGTTCATCGTGCGCTCCAAGAGTGCCGGGGATACGGAGCCCGCACCCAAAGCCAAGGCACCACCTGCCAAAAAAGCCACCCCGCGTGCCAAAGCGGTGCCTAAGGCCCGGCCACCCACTCCGGCCCCCGCTGCTACACCGGTTGCATCTTCTGCCCAACCCGCGCTGGCGGATGCCGTCGCCGCCATCCTGGCCGTCGTGCCGGGCCTGCAAGACGGCAAAACCGTGGCCTTGAACGATGCCGTCAAGCTGCTGCACGATGCCAAGCTGATCGGCAAAAACGGCTCCTCCATCAAGTTCTTCAAAAAATACGCTGCCCACTTTGAACTCAGCCCCGAGATCCAGCCCACCCGGCTGCGCTATCTGGCGGGATGAGCCTGCCGGAGATCGACTGGTCCGCCCCCTGGCTGGCCCCTTACCGCGCGGTGGGCCAGGCGGTGGCCGCGCAAGCCCACCAGGGGATCGCCGCCGCTCTGAACGCCGTCGCGCCCGCCCCGGTGCGCTTCGTGCCCCAGTTCTCGCTGCCGCCCGGCGAGGCCTATGAGAACTTTATCTTCCACACCCGCCAGTGCCCCAGCCGCGACAATCTGCACGACTTTTTCAACGGCCTGTGCTGGCACCATTTTCCGCAGATAAAAACCCGGCTCAACCAGTTGCAGGCGGCGCAGATTGCGTTAGATGGCGTGCGGCCTTTGCGCGGTCCGGTGCGCGATGCGCTGACGGTGTTTGACGAGAACGCCGCCTTTTTGATCGCCCCGCCCGCGCTGTGGGAGGCCTTGCGATTGAGGGATTGGCAGCGGCTGTTTATCACGCTGCGGCCCCTGTGGGCGCAGGCCCAGCTGGTGCTGTTTGGCCACGCGCTGCTGGAAAAACTCATTTATCCACGAAAACCGATTACTGCCCATGTTTACTCTGCGCCAGTAGCTATTAATTCTGTAGTAAATCTTGATGCGACCATTGCAGCCCAGCTCAGCGCGGCCCACCTGGGCAGCAAGCCTTTTCTGCCCTTGCAGGTGCTGGGCGTGCCGGGCTGGTGCGCCGACAATGCCGACCCGGGCTTTTATGCCGACACCCAGGTCTTCCGCCCACCGCGTTCTTAGACGTTTCGTGGCTTGAACTTCTTTACAAAAGCCCCATCTAACTACCAATTATTTTCTTGGGACACCCTATGAAACGCATTCTGTTATTCATCCTGACCAACGTGCTGGTCGTCACCGTGCTGGGCGTGGTGGCCAGCCTGCTGGGGGTCAACCGCTACCTCACGGCCAACGGGCTGAACCTGGGTGCGCTGCTGGGTTTTGCGCTGGTGATGGGCTTTGGCGGCGCGATTATTTCGCTGCTGATCAGCAAGCCTATGGCCAAGTGGACATCGGGTGTGCGCGTTATCACCCAGCCGCAAAACGCCGACGAAGCCTGGATCATGGAAACCGTGCGCCGCCTGGCCGACAAGGCCCAGATCGGCATGCCCGAAGTCGGCATTTTCGACGGCGACCCCAATGCTTTTGCCACCGGTGCGTTCAAAAACTCGGCCCTGGTGGCCGTGTCCACCGGCCTGCTGCAAGGCATGACGCACGAAGAAATCGAAGCCGTGCTGGGCCATGAAATTGCCCACGTGGCGAATGGCGACATGGTCACCATGACGCTGATCCAGGGCGTGATGAACACCTTTGTGGTGTTCCTGAGCCGCGTCATCGGCTACGCGGTAGACAGCTTCTTGCGCAAGGGCGACGACCGCAATAGCGGCCCCGGCATCGGCTACTACGTCAGCACTATCGTGCTCGATATCGTCCTGGGCTTTGCCGCGTCCATGGTGGTGGCCTGGTTCTCGCGCCACCGCGAATTCCGCGCTGATGCCGGTGCCGCCCAGCTTATGGGCCGCCGCCAGCCGATGATCAACGCCCTGGCCCGCCTGGGCGGCCTGCACACGGCCGAGCTACCCAAGAGCGTGGCCGCTTTTGGCATTGCCGGTGGCATTGGCCAGTTGTTCTCGACCCACCCCCCCATCGAACAACGCATCGCCGCCCTGCAAAATGCAAAGGGCTGAGCTGCGCTTTCAGTGGGCGCGGCTGGGGGATTTGAGTGCGGTGGAATTCCACGCTGCCATGGTGCAGCGCGTGGCGGTGTTTGTGGTGGAGCAAAACTGTGTCTACCAGGAGGCCGATGCGCTGGACCCGGTGGCGTGGCATCTGCTGGCTTGGTCTGATGGGCACTTGGCCGCGTATTTGCGGGTGGCCGACCCTGGCACCAACTACCCTGAGCCCTCCTTGGGCCGGGTGCTTACCGCCCCGGCTTTCCGCCGCAAGGGCTTAGGGCAATTGCTGCTGACCGAGGCGTTGGCGCGTTGCACGGCCACCTGGCCCGGCCAGCCCAACCGCATCAGCGCCCAGCAGTATCTGTTGAAGTTCTACCAGGGTTTCGGCTTTGTGCCGGTGTCAGACATGTACCTGGAAGACAACATTCCGCACGTGGAAATGCTGCGTCTGGCTCCGTAAGAGCACAAAAAAATACCCCGCAGTGCGGGGTATTTGGGAGCAATCTGTTGGGATTTAACGGATTTTTCTCTTGCGCACGAATGCCAAGCCCGCCAGAGCCACACCCACCAAAGCCAGTGAGGTGGGCTCGGGAACGGTATTGACCCGGAAAACGTAGTTGGTGTAAGCCACGCCCAGGGCGTTGTCCTTCACGTAGGCCGATACAGCCGATGCTTCGATGGTAGGCATGTCGCTGTAGCCAGGTTTGCCCAGGTCCACTTTGTAATCCTCGTTGAACGCCGTTCCGCCATCCCGCCACACCACCGAATACCAACCCAAATGGTTGATGGCCAGCGGATTGTTCGACACAGTGGAGATGTCGTAGTCGCTGGCCACCCCACCAAACAAAAGGGCCGCGGCTTCGGTGGCGGAATAGACCTTGGGATTCGCCATCCACGACGGACCCGCATCGACCTGGTAGTTACCGACATACACCGGCGTGGCCTGCACCATGGCCGTGGTGATCAGCAGTGCGGCAGTGGCCAGTATTTTTTTCAGCATAGGACAGTGAAGAGGTAACAGTTGGTAATAACTGTAGCAACTAGCGCAGTTACTATGCCAATAGTCTTTAGCTGTTTAAAAACAAGGGCTTACATTACTAAACACTAGGGTTTTCCCTGAGGCATGTAAAAAAATTCGACATCAGCGTGTGCACGTTGAAACGCACTGGCTGAATATCAAATTTCATAGCTATCAGCGCATATAGGACGAAGGCTAGAAGCTTTTTTGTGCCTAAATATCTTCACCTGTCATCAGGCGCACGCGCACGCTCTTGCCCTTGATCTTGCCCGCGTTCAGCTTGCGCTCGGCCTCATGGGCGATGCGGCGGTCTACGGCCACGTAGGTGGAATATTCGTTCACGTTGATCTTGCCGATCTGCTCGCGGGTGTAACCAGCATCGCCGGTGAGCGCGCCCAGCACATCCCCGGCGCGGATCTTTTCTTTTCTGCCGCCCGTGATTTGCAGTGTCATCATCGGCGGGCGCAGTGGCTCTTTGCTGGTGGGAGTCAGCTCTTCCAGTGGGTGCCATTCGGATTCGCGGTTTTGTAGTACCTCGATCTTGCCCACAAAGCCCATCTCGTTCATCGAAGCCAGGTTCAACGCCAGGCCTTCGGCTCCGGCGCGGCCGGTGCGGCCAATGCGGTGGATGTGCACTTCGGAATCCGGCGTCACGTCCACATTGATCACGGCGGCCAGGTCGGCAATGTCCAGCCCACGCGCGGCCACGTCGGTGGCCACCAGCACGCTGCAACTGCGGTTGGCAAACTGCACCAGCACTTGGTCGCGTTCGCGCTGCTCCAGCTCGCCGTACAGCGCCAGCGCGCTAAAGCCTTCGGCTTGCAAAGCGGCCACCAGGGCGCGGCACTGCAGCTTGGTGTTGCAAAACGCCAGCGTGCTGGCCGGGCGGAAGTGGTTCAGCAGCCGGCCCACGGTGGCCAGGCGTTCGGACTTTTCCACCTGGTACCAGCGCTGGGCGATCTTGTTCGTCGCGTGCTGGGCCTGCACGGTGATGCTTTTGGGCTGGCGCATGAACTGCTGGCTCAATTTCTCAATCCCCTCGGGGTAGGTGGCCGAGAAAAGCAGGGTTTGCCGCTCTTTGGGGCACTGCTTGATGACGGTGGCCATGTCCTCAAAAAAGCCCATGTCCAGCATGCGGTCGGCCTCGTCCAGCACCAGGGTGTTCAGGGCCGACAGGTCCAGGTGGCCGCGCTCCAGGTGGTCCATGATGCGGCCCGGCGTGCCCACCACGATGTGCGCGCCGTGCTCCAGGCTGGCGTTTTGCCCGCGCAGGGCCACGCCGCCGCACAGGGTCACCACCTTGATGTTTTCCTCGGCCCGGGCCAGGCGACGGATCTCTACGCTCACCTGGTCGGCCAGTTCGCGCGTGGGGCACAGCACCATGGCCTGCACGGCGAAGCGGCGGGCGTTCAGATTCGCCAGCAGGGCCAAGGCGAAGGCGGCGGTTTTGCCGCTGCCGGTCATGGCCTGGGCGATCAAATCCTGGCCCAGCAGTGCCAGCGGCAGGCTGGCGGCCTGGATGGGGGTCATCTGCAAATACCCCAGCTGGGTGAGGTTGGCCAACATGGCGGGGGCCAGCGGCAGGCTGCTGAAATCGGTGGTGGCGGGCGCAGAAGAAGAGGTCTGGTTCGGTGTAGTCATGCCCCGATTATCGGGGGCCGGGTGTTGCCGGGGCTTGGGGGGCCAGGTACGCTGTGTCTGTAACCGCTGGTAAAAGCCGGTATGGGCAGGGAGTTAACCCGCGTTTGGTGGTTAATTTATGCTCGGGGTGTGAAAAATATCATCCACAATGCAGGCTATATCCTGTAATCGCTATGGAACTGCAATACCAACTCAAAGGCGGCAGCTACTACCTGTACGACATGGACACGCCTCCGAGCGCGGTCACGGGGGAGCGTCGCTTTCGTTTGAAGACCGACACGGTGGCCATTGCCTTTGATATCAGCACCGGCGAGCTGCACCAGCACGGCAACCCGACCCGCATCCAGTCCTGGGCCATGGGTGCACGCCGCAAGCTGCGGGCCGCCGGGGCGCAAGACTATGCCAACGACATCGTGGTGGTGTCCGGCCCACTGCCGGTGGACGAGCTGAACAAATGCCTGGGCATTGACGGCTACTGTGGCCGCCTGTTTGCCCGACTGGCCAGCCTGCCGCACGGCAAGTTCAACACCAAGCCCTACACCAGCCCGTTCAACAAACCCAAACCGTACAAAGCGGCTGCAGCGGCCTGAGCTGGCTTTTAGAGGCTAAATCGGCCAATAGTGCAGGCGCTGCATGGGATGGCAGCTATTTATTAGATAGCAAGCCGCGCAAACTCGCTTCCAGGTGCTCGGTGGGTAGCCGCTTGAAGTGCGAGCGCACAAAGCGCTGCAAACTTCCCGCCGCAAACGCCGTCATCACCGAAGCCTGTACCTGCGCGTCCACCGTGGGGGTGTCACTGGCCGGGTCGCTGTGGCGCAGGCATTGGCGCAGCGTGGCCTCGATCTTGTCGAAAAACAGGTTCATGCGCTGCTGCAGGCGCTCGTTTTCAAACACCAGGGCGTCGCCCACCATGACCCGGGCCATGCCGGGATTTTTTTCGCCAAACTGCAGCAGCACCGAGACGATGCGGCGTGCCTGCAGTGGCCCCGGGGCATCGCCCGCCGTGGCCATGATCTGGTTCACCAGCGAGAACACCGACTGCTCGATGAACTCGATCAGCCCCTCGAACATCTGCGCCTTGCTGGCAAAGTGCCGGTACAGCGCCGCCTCGCTCACGTCCAGCCGGGCCGCCAGGGACGCGGTGGTGATGCGCTCAGACCCCGGCTGCTCCAGCATGGTGGCCAGGGCTTGCAGAATCTGCACCCGGCGCTCGCCCGGCTTGGGGCGCTTGCGCGGGGCTTCCTCTGCCGCGTGTTCTGCCAATGCCTCGGCCATCTAGTTCGACCGGATCATGGTGCCAAAAGCCTGGTCGGTCAGTATCTCCAGCAGCAGCGCGTGCGGCACCCGGCCGTCGATGATGTGCACCGCCTTCACGCCGCTCTTGGCGGCATCCAGCGCACCGGCAATCTTGGGCAGCATGCCGCCCGACAGGGTGCCGTCGGCAAACAGGGCGTCGATGTCCTTTGCGGTCAGGTCGGGCAGCAGCTCGCCTGCCTTGTTGAGCACGCCGGGGATATTGCTCAGCATCAGCAGCTTTTCGGCCTGCAGCTCAATGGCCAGGCGGCCTGCCACTACGTCTGCGTTGATGTTGTAGCTGGTGTTGTCGGTGCCAAAGCCGATGGGGCTGACCACCGGGATGAAGGCATCGTCTTGCAGCGCCTTGACCACGCTGGGATCGATGCTCTCGATGTCGCCCACTTGGCCAATGTCGTGGAACACGCTGGGGTCGGTGTTGTCGGCCATGCGCAGCTGCTTGGCGCGGATCATGCCGCCGTCGCGCCCGGTCAGGCCCACTGCCTTGCCACCGGCCTGGTTGATCAGGCCCACGATGTCCTGCTGCACCTGGCCGGCCAGCACCCATTCGACCACTTCCATGGTTTCGGCATCGGTGACACGCATGCCCTGGATGAACTGGCCCTTTTTGCCCAGCCGCCCCAGCGCCGCTTCGATCTGCGGGCCGCCGCCGTGCACCACCACCGGGTTGATGCCGACCAGCTTGAGCAGCACCACGTCTTCGGCAAAGGCCTGCTGCAGCGCCGGGTCGGTCATGGCATTGCCGCCGTATTTGATGACCATGGTTTTGCCGTGGTACTGGCGGATGTAGGGCAGGGCCTGGGCCAGGATGTCGGCCTTGTCGCGGGGGGCCATCACGGCGGAGGGGGTGGTCATGGTGCGGTTTCCTCAGAACTTAGTGGTGGTGGCCGTGCTCGCCGTGTACGTGGCCGTGGGTGATTTCTTCCTCGGATGCTGCGCGCACGCCGGTCACGGTGACGGTGAAGCGCAGCGCCTTGCCCGCCAGCGCGTGGTTGCCGTCCAGCAGCACCTGGTCGCCCTTGATCTTGACGACGTTGTAGATTTGCTCACTGCCGTTGTCATTGATGCCCTTGAGCTGGCCGCCAACCTTCACGCCGGGCGGGAACTCGCTCTTGGGGATGCTGCGCGCCAGCGACTCGTCGCGCAGGCCGAACGCGTCGTCGGGCTGCAGGTCCAGTGTGACCGAATAGCCCGCCACGCGGCCATCGAGTGCGGCTTCGATCTTGGGCAGGGTGTTGTTGTAGCCGCCGTGCAGGTAGACCATCGGGTCTTTGGGTGCTTCGATGAGCAGGCCTTTGGCATCCGCCACCTTGTAGCGCAGGGTGACGGCGGTGTTTTTTTCGATTTTCATAAGGAGGTCGGTCAGGGCATTGGAGAAGAAGTAGTGCGTATTTTCGCGCACCGGCGTTACCGCTTGTAAATTTAAGCCAAATCGACCTCTAGCGCATATGCTGCTTGCGCAAGTAGCTATTAATTTGATTGCAGATCTAAGGGTGCCAGCCGGTGGCCAAAACTGCCCTCGCCACTCACGGTCACCACCAGCCGCTGCGTGGCCCGGGTGGCGGCGACGTAGAACAGCCGGGCCTCGGCGCTTTCGTCGGCAAAGCGCATGGGCATCTGGCCGATGCCGGGCAGGGCCACCACGGCAAATTCCAGCCCTTTGCAGGCGTGCATGGTCATCAGCTTGATGCTGTCGGCCAGCGGGTTGAAGTTGCCCGGCCCGGTGCCGCGGCGCACCTGGTAGGGCAGCTTGCGCATTTTGAGCGGGCGGGCCAGCTCGTCCAGCATCCAGTGGTGGCGGCAAAAAATCGCCATGTCGCCCCAGGCGTGGCCCTCCTGGTGGGCGGCGCTGAGCTGGTCGGCGATGGCCGAGGCTTCGTCGCGCAGGCTGGGCAGGCGGATGATCTGCGGCGGCGGGCCTTCGCGCCCACAGCTGACCGGGCGCACCAGCGGAATGCCGTCGTCGTCCATGTCCTGGGCGGACAGCAGCTCGGCGGCGATCAGGCTGGCGGTTTGCAAAATCTGCTGGGTGTTGCGGTAGTTGATCTTCAGCACGGTGGTGCGGCCCTGCGCCTGGATGCCCACGCTCTTGAAGCTGAACTGGCGACTACGGGTGCGTTCGTAGATGTTTTGCGCATCGTCGTACAGCACCAGCAGGCTGTTGCTGCGCGGGTCCACCATCTGGGTCACCAGTTTGAACCACGCGGGCTTGAAGTCGTGGCCTTCGTCGATCAGGATGGCGCGGTACTGGCCGCCAGGGATCTGCCTGCGGTCTACCGCACGGATGAGCTTGTCCACCAGCTCGTCCGAGAAGCCTGTGCCGTCTTGCGGCAGGCTTTGGCCATAAGCCACCAGCTGGTCGCGGCACCATTTGTGGAAGTGGCGGGCGTGCACCCGGTCGGCAATGCCTTTGGCCTCCATCGCGGCGGCCAGCTTGCCCGCCAGCGGCTCGTTGTAGCACAGCACCAGCACCGGCTTACCCTCGGCCTCGGCGCGGGCCAGGTACTCGGCGCGGTAGCCCAAAATCATGGTTTTGCCCGAGCCCGCCACGCCGTGGATCACGCGGTGGCCGTCGCCCAGGCTGCGGGCCAACTGCTCTTGCTGGATGTCCATCACCCGCATGATGCCGGGCAGGTCGGCATCGTCATCCAACGGTGTGACCTGCTCCGGCACCCGCACTTCGGGGAACAGAATCCAGCGCACCCGGTCGATCTGCGGCAGCGACAGCACGCCGCCCAGCATGTCGTACGGGAACATGTCCCACAGGCGGCTTTGGAATGCTTCCGGGTCCACGCCCTCGGTCATCTCGTCGGAGCACACCACCCGGCTGGGGGCGATGGCTTGGTCCAGCCCTGCATCGGTGAATTGCTTGCGGGTGATGTGGCTGAACACCACGCCATGGCTCCACGGAAAGCGCAGTTTGCCCTGGTGGCGGCCATCGGCGTGGACCAGTTGCGGGTCGCGCTTCAAGGCATCCACCACCTGCAGCGCGTAGTGGCGGGCCTGCTCGGCGGGGTTGTCCACGGTTTTGGGTTCGCCGCCGGGCAAGATGTCCCAGGTGGACTTGTCGGCCCGCACGATGGTGGCCAGCCGCCAGTCCTTCACCTCCAGAATCAGCAGCCCGCGTCGGGGGTGCAGCACCACGAAGTCCGGGTGGCTTTGCCGTGGCCCCACGGGCACGTCAAACCACAGCAGGTAGTCCGCATCCAGCTTGGCCTCCAGCCGCTCGGCCAGCCGCCGCTCGCCCGAAGTCATGCGGGCCACGCAAGCGCTGAGCGCGGGGATGAGTGTGGCCATGGCGTTCGTGTAATGAAAGTGGGTGCCCAACGATTATGGGCGACGCGCTCCCTGTCTACGCAACCCGCCGGAACTCACACCTGGGGCGCTGCCAACACCTTCTCCCCGCCTACCATTTGCGTGAACCGCGCTGGGTCCTTGCCGTGCACCGGCGCCTCGTCGCCCCAGGGCCAGCCGCCGAACTGGGTGCGGCGGTAGTCGGCCATGGCCTGCTCAATCTCGGCGCGGGTGTTCATTACAAACGGGCCGTACTGGGCGACGGGTTCGCCTAGCGGGCGGCCTTGCAGCAGCAGGAATTCGCTGGCCACCGGGCCGTTGACCAGCTCCACCTCCATCCCGGCATCCAGAGTGATGGCTGCGTGGCTGGAGACGGCTTGTCCGCCGATCTGCACCGACTGGCCTTTGAAGAAATACAGCTGCCGCTGCGTGTCGGCCCCCCGGGCTGCAGGCAGGGTCCAGCGGGCACCGGCGGCCATGGTGATGGTCCAGATGGCCACGTCGGCCTCGGGCTGGGCGGCCCAGGAGTCGGGCGGCGGGGCAGGGGGCGTGGCATTGGCCAGCTTGCCTGCAGTGACCAATACCTCGGTGGCCAGGCCCGCCGCGTCGGTGAACGTGGTGCGCGGCACCTCGTGCTGCCAGAACATGGTGAAGTGCGGCTCCACCATTTTGTTGCGCGCGGGCAGGTTCAGCCAGATCTGGAACAGCTCCAGCGGGTTGGGCGCGCCTTGGTCGAGCAGCGGAAACATCTCGGCGTGCACGATGCCGCGCCCGGTGGTCAGCCACTGCACGTCGCCCGCACCGTAGCGGGCGCTGGCCCCCAGCGAATCGGCGTGGTCTACCATCCCTTTGCGGACGATGGTGACCGTCTCGAAGCCCCGGTGCGGGTGCGGTGGAAAGCCGGGCACCACGTCGCCGTGGTACATGCTCCAACCGTCCTTGCGGCTGAAGTCCTGCCCGATGGCACGACCCGCCAGCGAGGTGGCCGGGCCCATCTGCGCGTTGGCTTGGGGGTAGGCATCGTCGTGGTAGGCACAGAACAAAAACGGGTCGATGGTGGCCCACGGGAAACCCAGGGGCTGGACTTGCAGGACGGCGGACATGGAAGGACTTTCTGTAAAGCCAACAACTGGGGGCAGCAGGCTATTGTGCAAGCCGGCCCTTTAAAATCCACCGCCATGACCTTCCTTGACATGCTCCACAACGCCGGGCAGCGCAATGCCTCCATGCTCTGCGTCGGGCTTGACCCCGATCCGGCCCGTTTTCCTGGCCCATGGCGTGGCGATGCCAGCAGAATAGCCGACTTCTGCGCCCGCATCGTCGATGCCACGGCCGACCTGTCCATCGCCTTCAAGCCGCAGATCGCCTACTTTGCCGCCCACCGCGCCGAAGACCAGCTGGAGCGCATCGTGGCCCACATCCGCCGCGTGGCACCCCACGTACCCATCATCCTGGATGCCAAGCGCGGCGATATCGGCTCCACCGCAGAGCAGTACGCGGTGGAGGCCTTCGAGCGCTACCAGGCCGATGCGGTCACCCTGTCGCCCTTTATGGGTTTTGACTCGGTGCAGCCCTACCTGAAGTACCCCGGCAAAGGCGCGTTTTTGCTCTGCCGCACGTCCAACCCCGGCGGTGACGATTTGCAAAACCAGCGCCTGGCCAGCGTGCCCGGCCAGCCCCTGCTGTTTGAACACGTGGCCCAGCTGGCCCAGGGCCCGTGGAACCTGAACGGCCAGCTCGGCCTGGTCGTGGGTGCCACCTACCCGGACGAGATCGCCCGTGTGCGTGCCCTGGCCCCCACCGTGCCGCTGCTGGTGCCCGGCGTGGGTGCACAAGGTGGCGATGCCCGCGCCACGGTGCAGGCCGGTTGGACGGCCAACGGCCCTCTGATTGTGAATTCGTCGCGGGCGATTCTGTATGCGTCCAGCGGGGATGACTTTGCCGATGCGGCCCGGCGCGTGGCGTTGGAAACGCGGGATACGCTGCAAGCCGCACGTTTGCTATAAATGGCGTAGCTATATGCGTAAGTTGAATATACGCTAGAGACTGTTTTTATGCCAAAAATGGCCATGCGCTACCGTACCCGATATGCGCTGGTTTATCGTCAAAATTAAGGATATTCAGGCCAGAGCCCCCTTCATTTGATTGCTTTTTAAAACAAACTAATCCAGCCGCTCGTCGGTTGGCCGGGTCGTTTTCAAGTTTGAAAGGCAAGCAATGAACCTCAAAAATATGACTGTCAAAGGTCAGCTCACGTTCGCTTTTGGTGTGTTGGTGGCGCTGGTGCTGGTGGTAGCCCTGGTCGCGATCCAGGCGCTGGACAACGCCCACGGTAAATTTACCAACTACAACGAGGTGGTGGTCAAGCAGAACCAGCTCGTGGATGAAGTGCGTGCCGCCATCAGCGCACGGGCCATTGCCGCGCGCAATCTGGTGCTGGCCACCCAGCCGGAAGACCGTGAGCTGGAGCGGCAGGCGATTGTGAAGGCCCACCAGACCACCCAGGATTCGATCGCCAAGCTTAACGATGCGATCAAAGCCAATCCGAATGCCAATCCCGGCGACATCCGTATGGTGGCCGAGATGACCCGCATCGAGGCCTTGTACGGACCCATCGCGCTAGAGATCACCCGGTTGGCGGTAGAGGGTAAAACCGCAGAGGCCATTGCCAAGATCAACACAGAGTGCCGTCCTTTGTTGGCGGCGCTGGTGAAGGTCAGCGGCATGGCCAGCAAAGGCGGGCTGGACGAAGGCAGCGGCTACACCCAAGCGCGGCGGCTTTTGCTGCTGGCCAGTGCGCTGGCCATTGCGGCCGCTCTGGGCATGGGCATCTTGATCATCCGCAGTCTGGTCGGTGCCCTTGGCGGTGAGCCCCGGGTGGCCGCTGAGGTGGCGCGGTCCGTGGCGCAGGGTGACCTGGCTACGCCGATCCAGGTACCAGTGGGCGACAGTACCAGCCTGATGGCGCAGCTCAAGCTAATGCAGGACAGCCTGGTCGGGGTGGTGACCACGGTGCGCCAGGGCTCGGAGGGGGTCGCTACCGCCAGTGCCGAAATCTCGCAGGGCAACCACGACCTGAGCAGCCGCACGGAAAGCCAGGCCAGTGCGTTGGAGCAAACCGCCGCGTCGATGGAGGAACTGAGCTCCACCGTGCGGCAAAACGCCGATAACGCCCGCCAGGCCAAACAGTTGGCCCACAGCGCCAGCACAGTGGCGGTGCAGGGCGGCGAGGTGGTGGCCGAGGTGGTGACCACCATGCAGGGCATCAACGAAAGCTCGAAGAAGATTTCGGACATCATCGGTGTGATCGACGGCATTGCGTTCCAGACCAATATCCTGGCACTGAATGCTGCCGTGGAAGCGGCCCGCGCGGGCGAGCAGGGCCGCGGGTTTGCGGTGGTGGCCAGCGAAGTGCGCAGTCTGGCCGGGCGCAGCTCCGATGCCGCCAAGGAGATCAAACTGCTGATTTCGACCAGCGTGGAGCGGGTCGAAAAAGGCACCACCCTGGTGGACAAGGCGGGCACCACCATGACCGAAGTGGTCCAGGCCATCCGACGCGTCACCGATATCGTGGCCGACATCAGCGCTGCCAGCAACGAACAAAGTGCAGGTGTTTCCCAGGTGGGCGAGGCCGTGACCCAGATGGACCATGCGACCCAGCAAAATGCCGCCTTGGTCGAAGAGATGGCTGCTGCCGCCAGCAGCATGAAGAACCAGGCACAAGAACTGGTGGACGCGGTCGCGGTATTTCACCTGGGGCAAGGGACGGCGCATTCGGCTGTACGCGCCAGCGCATTGGTGCCACCAACCCGCAAGCTGCCAGTCCATCCACTGTAATCTGCGCGGGGCCGCGCCTAAGCGGCTGGGAGCCTACGGCGGTGTTTCAAAGCTGATGTTGTTGACCAGCATGAGCCACATGATCAGCGCCGGGATCAGCACTGGCAAGGCCAGGGCGCAGAACATCAGCGCTGTTTTGGCAAACGTGGAAATATCGTTCCACCAGAGCACCAGCAGCGCACCCAGGTCTACTTCCCAAAACCGTTCCGGCTGTTGTTTTTTCATGGTGCGCCTCTTGTTACAAGCAGTGTAGTGGCGGGCTACACCATTAGCCAGCCTGACAGCTTTGTGAGCGCTTGGTATGTGTTAACAGACTGGCTAGGGAGTAAGAAAAAATTTACACTCATTTACGATTGGCCTGCACAGGCCGATGCGGTCACTGCCCACCCAACCTTGAGTCAACCAAGCTATTGCCATGCCCTATCTTGAAAGAACCAAAGTCCAAACCCGCCTGCTGGCATTTGCCATCATCAGCGCACTGATTGCGTTGTCTGTGGGCTTGTTTGGCATGACGCGCATCACCCAGCTCAACGGCATGCTTATCGACATGTATGAGAACAATCTGGTACCGGTGGGAGATATCGGCAACGCCAACATGAAGGCCATCTACCACAACCGTGCGCTCTACGCCTACGTCATCGAGTCCAAACAGCCTGAAATGGACAAGATCGGTGCGCAGATGAAAAAGTACGAAGCGGAGATGAATGTGTTGCTCGATAAATACCGTAAGACCGACCTGACCCCACCCGAGGTCGAGTTGTTGCGCAAATTTGACGCGGCTTGGCCTCCCTACATTGCCAGTGCGGCCAAGGTGCAAAAGTTCAGCTACGAGGACAAGAACGACGATGCCATGCGGGTGATGAATGGCGAAACCATCGCCATCTTCCAGGTGGTGGATGATTTGTTGTCAGATTTGCTGGACCTCAACACGGCATTGGGCAAAAAAACCAGCGAAGAATCGGCTTCTTTGGTGCAACGCAGCACCTACGTCAGTGTCGGTGTGATTGCGCTGGCGGTGGTGATCTCGGTCATCGTGGGCATGTTGATTGCCCGCAGCATCACCGGCACCCTGGGCGGCGAGCCTGCTGCCCTGGCCGCCGATGCCTCTGCCATCGCAGAAGGCGACTTGTCTCGCCACATCGCCGTCAAGCCGGGCGACCTCACCAGCGTGGTGGCGCGCGTGGTGGCCATGCAGGCCAGCCTGGTCCAACTGGTGTCCGGCGTACGCCAAAGTTCGGAAAGCGTTGCCAGCGCCAGCCACCAGATATCCCAGGGCAACCACGACCTCAGTGGCCGCACCGAGCAGCAGGCCAGCGCACTGGAAGAAACGGCGGCGAGCATGGAAGAGCTCAGCTCCACCGTGCGGCAAAACGCCGACAACGCCCGCCAAGCCAACCAATTGGCCCTGAGCGCCAGCAGCGTGGCCATGCAGGGCGGCGAAGTGGTGGCCGAGGTGGTGGACACCATGAAGGGCATCAACGACAGCTCGCGGCGGATTGCCGACATCATTGGCGTGATCGATGGCATCGCTTTCCAGACCAATATCCTGGCCTTGAACGCTGCGGTTGAAGCTGCTCGCGCGGGGGAGCAGGGCAGGGGGTTTGCCGTCGTGGCGAGCGAAGTGCGCAGTCTGGCCGGGCGCAGCGCCGATGCGGCCAAGGAGATCAAGAGCCTGATCTCCACCAGCGTGGAGCGAGTGGAGCGCGGCACTGCCCTGGTCGGCAAGGCTGGTGCCACCATGGACGAGGTGGTAAGCGCCATCCGCCGTGTCACAGACATCGTCGGTGAGATCAGTGCCGCCAGCAGCGAGCAAAGTGCCGGCGTAGCGCAAATTGGCGAGGCTATCGGCCATATCGACCAGGCCACCCAGCAAAATGCGGCCCTGGTGGAAGAAATGGCCGCTGCCGCCAGCAGCATGAAAACCCAGGCGGGTGAGCTGGTGGGTGTGGTGTCGGTCTTTAAGTTGCCCTCAGGCGCGGCCAGCCGGGCCGCACCCGTTGGGCCCGTGGCCGCTGCGCCTCGGCCGCTTGCCGCGCCCGCCTTCAAGCCCACTGCTGCCAAAACCTCGGTGCCAGTACCGGCCCGAAAGCCGACCCCGGCCATCGCCAGTGCAAGCAAAGGCGACGACTGGACGGCGTTTTAAGCCTGCCGGTTTTCAAGTTTTTCATCTGCGGTTTTAAAGTGTTTCTAAATGTCAACACCGTACGAACGACAGCGAAAAAGGCCAGCCCAATCTGCTAACCTTTATTCCGTACATCTCCCATCCTTAACCGAAAGAAGCACATGTCCAAAGCCATCCAAGCCGCCATCGACACCCAAGAACAATTGGTCAGCGACATCAAGTCCGTGATTTCCGAAGCCGAAGAGATGCTGAGCGACACCGCTGACCAGTCGGGCGACAAAATCAGCCAGCTGCGCGCCCGCGTCAAGGCCCGCCTGGGCGATGCCCGTGAACGTCTGGTCGATGCCGAAGCCGCGCTGCGCCACAACACCAAGGTCGCCGCCCGTGCTGCCGACGACTACGTGCACGAATCCCCCTGGACTGCTGTGGGTGTAGCTGCCGCCGTGGGCCTGCTGGTGGGCCTGATCATTGGTCGCCGTTAAGCCTTTTTTACAGAACCCCGTCCGGGTTCCGTATGCGTAACAGCGCTGGCGGCGGACCTTTCGCCGCTTTAAAGAACATCCCCATCACCTTGCTGACGATGGCGCAAACGCGCCTGCAACTGCTGGGGAACGAGATTCTGACCGAAAAGCACCGCGCCCTGCGCGAGCTGACCCTGGTGCTGGCCATGGTGGTGTGCACGGGCCTGGGCGTGCTGCTGCTGGTCGGCTTGACCATTATTTTGTTGTGGGACCAGCGGGTGCTGGTGCTGTCAGGCCTGATTGTGTTGTTGCTGGGGGCTGCGCTGGTGTGCTTTGCCAAGCTGCGCCGCTCCACCCGGTCGTTCGACGGTATTTTTGCCGGCAGCCTGGCGGAGCTGCAAGAAGACCTGCGCCAACTGAAAGCGGCAAGCGACCATGGCAAAAACCCGCGCTGAGCTGGACCAGGAGCGTGCCCGCCTGACGGAGCGCATCCAGGCCCAGCGGCTGAATCTGGCCCGTGAAATGGCACCCTTGCGGCGCATTTCCAATGTGGGCGATACCTTGTCGGCCTTGCTTGCCGAGGCCATGGACTACGTGCGCCAACGGCCTTTGGCATTGTCTGCTGCCATGGGGGTTTTGCTGCTGCTCAAGCCCAAAGGCATTTGGCGCTGGGCCAAGCGGGGCTTTTTTATCTGGCGCGGCTGGCGCACGGTGCAACTGTGGCAGCCAGGTGTCTGGTTGGGGTTTCTGCGCCGCTTTATTTGAGGGCTGGCGCTATTTCCAGCGCACGCACTCCACGTCCACACTGCCTTTTTCGCTGCCCAAGGTCAGGTTGCCCTCTTGCACCGTGGCCTGCAGTTGCATGCTGCGCTCGGCCAGAGCCGCCAGCGCCTGGGACGCGTCGGTGGGCACGCGCCAGACCTGCAGGTTTTGCGGGCGGGCCAGCTTGGCTTCCATGGTGCGCCACCACACATCGGCCGACGAGCTGAACGGGTATAGCAGCACCTGGTCGGCCTTGCCGCAGGCTTTGGTCAGCGGTTTGTCTTCAGGCTGGCCCACTTCCACCCACAGCCGGGTGCGGCCGGTGTAGTCGCGCAGGCTCAGGTCCGGGTCGTCGGGGTTGCTCAGGCCCGCGCCAAAGGCCAGCACGCCGTCGCCGCCCAATACGCTTTGCAGTTTGTGGGCGTTCAACGCCAGGGCGACCAGGCGCACCATCATGCGTTCGTCGGTCTCGCTGGGGTGGCGCGCCAGGGTCAGGGCGTGGTCGGCGTAATAGCCGTGGTCAATGTCTGCAATTTGCAGGTTGGCCTTAAAGATCGTGGATTTGAGGGCCATATCAAATTACTACTGTTTTTGTAGCTATTAGCGCAGGTTCTGCCTGCGCTAGAGGCCAATTTTGTTTAAAAGTCACTGCCCAAAGCCAAGGCACGCACGCCATCTAGAAACATCGTGGAACCGGCTTTGCCGGGCCACTGGTGTTGCCCCCTGCAAGGGGGTGGACGAAAAGCGCTTGCGCTGTAGCCTGGGGGTATTCAACAGTTCACGCTTGACGGGCCAGCTTGGCGGCGATACCGGTGTAGCTGCCTGGTGTCATGGCCAGCAGGCGCTGCTTGTCGGCTTCGGGGATTTCCAGGCCGTTGATCAGGCTGTGCAGGTCTTCGGCGGTGACGGTCTTGCCGCGGGTGACTTCCTTGAGCTTTTCGTACGCGCCCTGCACGCCAAAGCGTCGCATCACCGTCTGGATCGGCTCGGCCAGCACTTCCCACGAACTGTCGAGGTCAGCGGCTAGTGCTTCTTCGTTGAGCTCCAGCTTGTTCAGGCCGGTCAGCAGCGATTGGTAGGCCAGCGCGGCGTAGCCCACGGCCACACCCATGTTGCGCAGCACGGTGGAGTCTGTCAGGTCGCGCTGCCAGCGGCTGATAGGCAGCTTTTCGCTGAGGTGGCGCAGCAGGGCGTTGGCCAGGCCGAGGTTGCCTTCGGCGTTTTCAAAGTCGATGGGGTTGACCTTGTGCGGCATGGTGCTGGAGCCGATTTCGCCGTCTTTCAGGCGCTGCTTGAAGTAGCCCAGGCTCACATAGCCCCACACGTCGCGTGACCAGTCGATGAGGATGGTGTTGGTGCGGGCGATGGCATCGAACAGCTCGGCCATGTAGTCGTGCGGCTCGATCTGGATGCTGTAGGGCTGGAAGCTCAGGCCCAGGCCCCAGGGGTTGATGCCGGTATCCGGGCCATGCTCGGGGGTTTCGATGACGCGGCGGCTGAAGGCTTCCCAGTCGAAGTCGGGCCAGGCGGACAGGTGGGCGTTGTAGTTGCCCACGGCACCGTTCATTTTGGCCATCAGCGGGATAGCGGCGATCTTGTGGCGGGCGGCGTTCAGGCGCACCAGCACGTTGGCCACTTCCTTGCCCACGGTGGTGGGGCTGGCGGTCTGGCCGTGGGTGCGGCTCAGCATGGGCACGTCGGCAAAGGCGTGGGCCATTTCGCGCAGCTTGGCGATCAGCGCATCCAGCCCCGGCAGGATGACCTGGTTGCGTGCGCCCTTGAGCTGCAGCGCGTGGCTGGTGTTGTTGATGTCTTCGCTGGTACAGGCAAAGTGGACGAATTCGCTGGCGTGCTCCAGCTCGGGCCGGGCTTCGAACTTGGATTTGATCCAGTATTCGACCGCCTTTACGTCGTGGTTGGTGACTTTTTCAATGTCCTTGATGGCTTTGCCGTCGGCTTCGCTGAACTTGGTGACCAGGTTGAGCAAATAGGTGCGTGCGCCGGGCGTGAGCGGCTTGAATTCGGCAAACCCGGCATCGCTCAGGGCAATGAACCAGGCCACTTCGACCTGGACGCGGCGTTGCATGTAGCCCAGTTCGCTCATCAAAGGGCGCAGGGGGGCGAGTTTGGCGGCGTAGCGGCCGTCCAGTGGCGACAGGGCCGAGATCGTGGAGAGATTCATGGCCCGAATTGTAGGATGCGCGCCACCCTTGGCAAACCGGGGCTTCCTGGCAGAGGTGAATCGCTAGAATGGAACCATCCCCAGACCCTTGCCCCAGAACCACCGTGCCCATGAAACTTATCGGATCTCTCACCAGCCCCTATGTGCGTAAAGTGCGCGTCGTGATGGCCGAAAAAAAGCTCGACTACCAGTTTGTACTGGACGATGTGTGGGCCCCCGGCACTGTGATCGCAGAATCCAACCCGCTGGGCAAAGTGCCCTGCCTGGTGATGGAAGCGGGCGAGGCCATCTTTGATTCGCGGGTGATCGTGGAGTACCTGGACACCTTGTCGCCGGTGGGCAAGCTCATCCCGTCGCAAAGCCGCGAGCGGGTCGAGGTCAAAACCTGGGAAGCTCTGGCCGATGGCGTATCCGACGCGGGCATTCTGGCGCGCATGGAATCGGTGTGGACCGAGCGCTTTGTCGAGCAGCGCAGCCAGGCCTGGATCGACCGCCAGATGGGCAAGGTCGATGCCAGCCTGAAAGCCATGGCCCGCGGCCTGGCCGAAAAGCCCTATTGCAGCGGCATCCACCTCAGCCTGTCGGACATTTCGGTGGGTTGCGCGCTGGGCTGGCTGGACTTCAGATTTCCAAACGTGGACTGGCGCGTCCGCCACCCCAACCTCGCCAAGTTGCAAGACAAACTCATGCAGCGCCAGAGCTTTATAGATACAAAGCCAGTCTAGGGCGTGGACCAGCCCTTGATCGCCACACCGCAGTACCACCACTTCGCCGACCCGCTGCCCCTGCAAGGCGGCGGTTCCATCCGCGCCTATGACCTGGCTTTTGAGACCTACGGCACGCTGAATGCCGACAAGTCCAACGCCGTGCTGGTCTGCCACGCGCTGAACGCCTCGCACCACGTGGCGGGCACCTACGCCGACCAACCCAAATCGGCAGGCTGGTGGGACAACATGGTTGGCCCCGGCAAGCCGCTGGACACCAACCGCTTCTTCGTCATCGGCGTGAACAACCTGGGCTCCTGCTTTGGCTCCACCGGGCCGATGCACATCGACCCCGACACTGGCCAGGTCTACGGTGCCGACTTTCCGGTCGTCACCGTCGAAGATTGGGTCAATGCACAGGCCCGCCTGCTCGACCACCTGGGCATACAGACCCTGGCCGCGGTGATGGGCGGCAGCCTGGGCGGCATGCAGGCCCTGGGTTGGACGCTGCAGTTCCCCGACCGGGTGCGGCATGCGGTGGTGGTTGCCAGCGCGCCCAACCTCACTGCCGAGAACATTGCCTTCAATGAAGTGGCCCGCCGCGCCATCACCACCGACCCCGACTTCCACGGCGGCCACTTCTACCGGCACGGCGTGGTGCCCCAGCGCGGCCTGCGCATCGCCCGCATGATTGGCCACATCACGTACCTGAGCGACGACGTGATGAACACCAAATTCGGTCGACAGCTCATCGGTGAGAGTTACCGCTACACCACGCAGGATGCCGAGTTCCAAATCGAAAGCTATCTGCGCTACCAGGGCGACAAGTTCAGCGAATACTTCGATGCCAACACCTATCTGCTGATCACCCGCGCGCTGGACTACTTTGACCCGGCGCGGCAGTTCGGCGGCAGCCTGAGCGCGGCTTTTGCCAACGTCAAAGCCAAGTTCCTGCTGGTCAGCTTCACCACCGACTGGCGCTTCTCGCCCCAGCGCAGCCGCGAAATCGCCAAAGCCCTGCTCGACCACCACCACACCGTGAGCTACGCCGAAATCGACGCGCCCCACGGCCACGACGCGTTTTTGCTGGACGATGCCCGCTACATGGCCACCGTGCGCGCCTACTTTGACCGTGTGGCGGCAGAGACGGCAAAGACGGCAGAGGGGTTGACGGCATGAGCGCGCACAGCAACATGGAATCCATAGCCCGCCTGGTGCCCGTGGGCTCGCGGGTGCTCGACCTGGGCTGCGGCGACGGCGCACTGCTGGCCCATTTGCAGGTCACCCGTGGCTGCACCGGCTATGGCGTGGAAATCGACGATGCCAAGCTACTCAAATGCGTGCAGCGCGGCGTGAACGTGGTGCAGCTCAATCTGGACGAGGGCCTGGCCCTGTTCGACGACGCGTCGTTCGACGTGGTGCTGCAAATCGACACCCTGCAACACCTGCGCAACGCCGAAGTCATGCTGCGCGAGACCGCCCGCGTGGGCCGCATGGGCGTGCTGGCCTTCCCCAACTTCGCCCACTGGCCTAACCGCCTGAGCATCCTGCGCGGCCGCATGCCGGTCACCAAACGCTTGCCCTACCAGTGGTACGACACGCCCAACATCCGCGTCGGCACCTTCAAGGACTTTGAAGTGCTGGCTGGCAAGAACGACCTGCACATCCTGGACGCCTTCGGCCTGCAAGAGGGTCGCGAAGTGCGCTTTTTGCCCAACATGATGGCGGGCACGGCGGTGTTTAAGTTCCAGCGCGGGTGAGCTTACGGCCCGGCAAAAGCATTTTTCAGTGTAAAAATGGCAGTCTGCGCCGGTCGAATAAGCGTGAGTAGCTATGTATTTTGATGTAAATCGTCTTGGTCTTTGGTGTTGCGTGTGCCCAAAGTCTACATTTTGATGGCACCGGCGCTATCATTCGCCTATGCCTGTTCTCGTGATCGACACCAATTTGCTGGTTGCAGCGCTATTGCGCGAGGGCGGAAGTGCGCGGCGGGTGCTGCGTGCCTGCATCAGTGGTGCGTATCAACCAGTGGTAGGCGCGGCATTGCTGGCAGAGTACGAAGATGTTTTGGGCCGCGATGCCTTGTTCACCACCTCGCCATTGACTCCCGTCCAGCGCGGCGAAGTGCTGGATGGTTTTTTGAACCGCTGTCTGTGGGTTGAGGTGTTTTTTGCCTGGCGCCCCAATCTACCGGATGAAGCCGATAACCATTTGGTTGAACTCGCTGTAGCGGGCCGTGCCCAAGCCATAGCGACCCGCAATCTGCGTGATTTGCAGCGCGGGGAATTGCGGTTTGACACTGTGCAAGTGCTCACCCCCGAGCAATGTTTGGAGAAGTATCCATGTCCACCCTGACCATCCGTCTGCCCGATGAAAAGCATGCTCGCCTCAAGTCGCTGGCCCAGGCGCACAACCTGAGCGTAAACCGTCTGGTGGATGAGTTGGCGACCGTGGCACTGGCCAACTACGATGCCCATGTGCGCTTTCAGACCCGCGCGGCACGGGGCGACCCGCAGCGGGCATTGCAGTTGCTGGAATCTTTGGATGCGCCTTGAGAAAACGGCTTGTTTACCGCTACTTTCGGTATGAAAAAGGCTGTCCGTGCTAATTAAATTAGCGGTTGCAGCTATTTATTTTGATGTGAGTCAGCCTGCGAATCTGTGGCGGATCAGGGCCGCCCAACGGGCTACGGGGTCCGGGGTTTTACACTCCAAGGCTGGCCCGCTTCTTTCCTCTTGAGAATTTCCCCATGACCACAGTCCACACTTCCTCCATCCACAGCCTGCCCCTGCTGGCGCGCGGCAAGGTTCGCGACAACTATGCCGTGGGGACCGACCGCATTCTGATGGTGGCCAGCGACCGCCTGAGCGCTTTCGACGTGATCCTGGGCGAGCCGATTCCCGGCAAAGGCATTTTGCTGACCCAAATGGCGCTGTTCTGGTTTGCCAAGCTGGGCCACATCTGCCCCAACCACCTGACCGGCGAAGCCCCCGAGAGCGCCGTCACCGCCGAAGAAGCCCCCCAGGTCACCGGCCGCTCCATGCTGGTCAAGCGCCTCAAGCCCCTGCCCATCGAGGCCGTGGTGCGCGGCTACCTGGCCGGTAGCGGCTGGAAGGAATACCAACACAGCCAATCGGTCTGCGGCGTGCCGCTCCCCGCGGGCCTGCGCAACGCGTCCAAGCTGGCTGCCCCCATCTATACCCCGGCAGCCAAGGCGGCGGTGGGCGACCATGATGAAAACATCACTTTTGAGCAGAGCGTGGAGGCCATCGGTGCCGACCTGGCCGGGCGCATCCGCGACTTGAGCATTCAGATTTACTCCGAAGCCGCCGCCTTCGCCCTGACCAAGGGCGTGATCATTGCCGACACCAAGTTCGAGTTCGGCCTGGACACCGACGGCACCCTGGTGCTGATGGACGAGGTGCTGACTCCCGATTCTTCGCGTTTTTGGCCGGTAGAAGGCTATGTCGCAGGTTCGAATCCCCCCAGCTACGACAAACAGTTCGTGCGCGACTGGCTGGAGCAGGTGCAGATCGACGGCAAGCCCTGGAACAAAACCCCCCCGGCCCCCCGCGTGCCCGCCGACGTGATCCATAAAACCGCCGCCAAGTACCAGGAGGCGCTGGAGCGGTTGACGGCCTAGGCCCCTGGCGATGACCTCCTCCCTCGCCACCCGCAGCCTGGCCCACATCTGGCACCCCTGCACCCAGATGCAGCGCGCCGCCGAGGTGCCGCCCCTGCCCATCGTGCGGGGGCAGGGCGTGTGGCTCTATGGCGAAGATGGCAAGCGCTACTTTGATGCCATCAGCTCCTGGTGGGTGAATCTGTTTGGCCATGCCGATGCGCGCATCAACGCCGCCATCAAGGACCAGCTCGACACCTTGCCGCACGTGATGCTGGCCGGGTGCACCCACGCCCCGGCGGTAGAGCTGGCCGAGCGCCTCTCGGCCCGCACGGGCGGTGTGCTGGGCCACTGCTTCTTTGCCAGCGACGGGGCTTCGGCCGTGGAAATTGCGCTGAAGATGGCCTTCCACCACTGGCGGAATCGCGGTTTCACCGACAAGCGCGAGTTCGTCTGCCTGCGCCAGGGCTACCACGGCGAAACCCTGGGTGCGCTGGCCGTGACCGACGTGCAGATATTCCGTGATGCTTACGACCCGCTCTTGATGCGTTCGCACCAGGTGATGTCGCCCGACGCGCGCCAGGCCCTGCCGGGCGAATCCGCCGCCGACGTGGCCCAGCGCGCCGCCGCCGGGCTGCAGGCTTTGCTGGAACAGCGCCACGGCCAGATCGCTGCCCTCATCCTGGAGCCGCTGGTGCAGGGCGCGTGCGGCATGGCCATGCACGACCCGGGCTATTTGCGCGCTGTGCGGGCGCTGTGCGACCAGTACCAGGTGCTGCTGATCGCGGATGAGATCGCCGTCGGTTGTGGGCGTACCGGCACCTTCTTTGCCGTGGAGCAGGCGGCTGAACCTGGAGGGCTCACGCCGTGGCCGGATTTGCTGTGCTTGTCCAAGGGCATCAGCGGCGGCTACCTGCCTTTGTCGCTGGTTTTGTCGCGCGACAGCGTGTTTGAGGCCTTCCTGGACGACGATGTGGCGCGAGGCTTTCTGCATTCGCACTCCTACACCGGCAACGCCTTGGCCTGCCGCGCGGCGCTGGCAGTGCTGGACCGGTTTGACCAGGACGACGTGCTGGCCCATAACCGCCTGCAGGCGGCCACCCTGAGCGCAGCGTTGGCCCCACTGCAATCCGACCCGCGGGTAGAGAACTTCCGCCACATCGGCATGGTCTGGGCCTTTGACGTGCTCGAATCCGTTGCTGGGCCGCGTTTTGCCGAGCGCTTCCACCTGGCAGGCCGGGCGCGCGAGCTGCTGATCCGTCCGATTGGCCGCACCGTCTACCTGCTGCCGCCGTATTTGCTGGACGACGACCTGTCGCCCTGGCTGGCCCGCCAGGTTATGGCCACGCTGGACGATGTTTTGAACCAAGCCCCCACCGATGCTGATCGACCACCTGAACCGCCAACTGCGTGAACGCGCCGACCAGGCCCTGACGCGCACCCGCCGCACTGCCGAGTCGCCCTGCGCGCCGCAGCAGCGCGTCGATGGCCGCGACCTGCTGGCGTTTTGCAGCAACGACTACCTGGGCCTGGCTAACCACCCTGTGCTGGTAGGAGCCCTGGCCGAGGGCGCACGCCGCTTTGGCGCGGGCAGCGGCGCATCCCACCTGGTCAGTGGCCACTCGCTGGCGCACGCCACATTGGAGCAAGAGCTTGCCGCCTGGATGGCCCCCTGCATCCCGGATGCACGGGCGCTGTACTTTTGCACGGGTTACATGGCAAATATGGCTGTAGCCCAGGCTTTATATGCACAAGATGCTATCATTTTTGCAGACAAGCTCAACCATGCCTCGCTGGTCGATGGCGCGCTGCTGTCCAAGGCCAAACTGCACCGCTATGCCCACCGCAATCTGGTGGTGCTGGAACGCCAACTCATGCAGAGCGATGCCGCGCTGAAGTTCATCGTCACCGATGCCGTCTTCAGCATGGATGGCGACCTGGCCGATCTGCCCGCCCTGCTGGCGCTGGCCGAGCGCTTCGATGCCTGGCTGGTGGTGGACGACGCGCACGGCTTCGGCGTGCTCGGCACCCAGGGCCGGGGCAGCCTGGCCCACTTCGGCCTGCACAGCGAGCGCCTGATTTACATGGGCACGCTGGGCAAGGCCGCGGGCGTGGGTGGGGCCTTTGTGGCCGCGCACCCCACCATCATTGAATGGCTGGTGCAAACCGCCCGGCCTTACATCTACACCACCGCCGCGCCGCCCGCCATCGCCCACGCCCTCAGCGCCAGCCTGCAACTGATCGCCGGGGAAGAGGGCGAACAGCGCCGCGCCCACCTGCAAGCGCTGATCCACCAGTTGCGCGGCGAGTTATCCAAATTGATAGCTGCCCACGCCCATCTGGGCTGGAGCCTGGCCGATTCGGCCACTGCCATCCAGCCGCTCATCGTGGGCAGCAACGCCGCCGCCCTGGCCTTGTCTGCCGCGTTGGATGCGCAAGGCCTGTGGGTGCCCGCCATCCGGCCCCCCACCGTGCCCGTGGGCACGGCACGGCTGCGCATCACGCTCAGCGCCGCCCACAGCGCGCAGGACGTGCAGCGGCTGGTCGATGGACTGGCTGTGGCCGCGAAAGAATTGCATGCGTAGCGTGTTCATCACCGGCACTGACACCGAAGTCGGCAAAACCCGTTGCAGCGCGGCCCTGCTGCACTGGTGTGCCCAACAAGGCTGGCGCAGCGCGGGCTTCAAGCCGGTAGCGGCTGGGCTGGACGCAGACGGTGTGAACGAAGATGTGCAGATGCTGCGGGCCGCCAGTTCACTGCCCCTGACCAGCGCAGAAGTCGGCCCGCTGCAATTCCAGGCCGCCTGCGCCCCGCATATTGCGGCGGCGCTCGAAGGGCAAGTGATTGACATGGCCACGTTGGTGCATCAAGCCCAAGCCCTGGCCGAGCGCGCCGATGTGCTGGTAGTGGAAGGCGTGGGCGGGTTCTGCGTCCCGCTAGGGCCCGATGCAGACACCGCCGACCTGGCCGTGGCACTGGGCTACCCTGTGATTTTGGTGGTGGGCCTGCGCCTGGGCTGCATCAGCCACGCCCTGCTCACCGCAGAGGCCATCCGCGCACGCGGTCTGCCGCTGCTGGGCTGGATCGCCAACACGGTCGATCCGCAGATGGCCCACCTGCAAGCCAATATCGACACCCTGCGCCATGAATTCCAGCGCCGCCACCGCGCCCCCTGCCTGGGTGTGGTGCCGCGCCTGAACGATGCCACCCCGGGGGCCGCCGCAGCGTATCTGGACCCTGTGGCCCTGCACGAGATCTTTTCCGCATGAACGCTGTGTCCGCAATTTCGCCTTTCGTCGATGCCGCCTTTCTGGCCAACCCCTACCCGGCCTACCAGGCTTTGCGTGAGGCCGGGCCGCTGCACTGGAGCACCGAATTCTTCGGCGGGGCCTGGCTGCTAACCCGCCATGCCGACGTGGAGCAGGTGCTGCGCGACCCGCGCTTTTCGGCCCAGCGCACAGGCGGGTGGGTCACGGACCGAGAGGAAACTAAGGGCGAGCTGGCCGGTTTCCAGCAGTTGTTTGCCCGCGCCATGCTGTTCCTGGACGCGCCCGACCACACCCGCATCCGCAAGGTGCTGAACGCGGGCTTCAAACCCGCGCAGATCCAGGCGCTGGAGCCGTTCATCGAACAGACCGTGGCCGAACTGCTGATTGCTGTGGGTGATGCACCGAGCTTCGACTTCATGCAGGCCGTAGCCCGCCAGTTGCCCACCCGTGTCATCGCCAAGATGATGGGCATCGAAGAAGCCGCCAATGCCGACTTTGCGGTCTGGTCCGACGACCTGGCCGTGTTCATCGGCGCGCCGCTGGCCACCCACCCGCAGGCCCGCCGCGCCCAGGCTAGCTTGCTGGCGATGGGCCGGTATTTCGAGAAATTAATCGCCGAACGGCGTAAACATCCGGGCGACGACCTGGTCAGCCGTTTGCTGCAAGCCGAAGCCGACGGCGCGCTGCTTAACCACGCCGAGCTGCTGGCCCAGTGCGCCATGCTCTTGTTTGCAGGCCACGAAACCACCCGCAACCTGCTGGGCAATGGCCTGCTGGCCCTGCTGGCCCACCCGGACCAATGGCAGCGCCTGCATGCCGATCCGGCCCTGGTCCCCAGCGCGGTACGCGAGCTGTTGCGCTTCGACAGCCCCGTGCAGTACACCGGCCGCCGCGTCGCCACCGACCTCCAACTCCACGGCCAGTTACTGCGCCGTGGCGACTTGGTGGTGCCGCTGATCGGTGCCGCCAACCGCGACCCCGCCCGCCACCCCGACCCCGACCGCCTGGACGTGGCCGGGCGCGACGGCGCATCCATCTCCTTCGGCAGCGGTGCCCACGTCTGCATCGGTGCCCTGCTGACCCGCATCGAGGCCGAAATCACCTTCCGCCAGGTGCTGCAGCGCTGGCCGCACCTGCGCCTGGCCGAAACAAAGCCGCAGTGGGCCGACAACCCGGCCTACCGGGGGCTGACGGCCTTGGATGTAGTACCCGGCTAACACCCGCCGCCTCTTTTCACTGCCCACAATGGACTCCCAACCACTGGAGACAAGCATGGCAGCAAAAAAAATCCTGATGATCTGCGGCGACTACTGCGAAGACTACGAGACCATGGTGCCGTTCCAGGCGCTGCTGGCCGTGGGCCACACGGTGCATGCCGTCTGCCCCGACAAAAAGGCCGGGGATCACATCAAAACCGCCATCCACGACTTCGAAGGCGCGCAGACCTACAGCGAAAAGCCCGGCCACAACTTCACCCTGAATGCCACTTTCGCCGGTCTGGATGTCACCAGCTACGACGCGCTGGTCATCCCCGGTGGCCGCGGCCCTGAGTACCTGCGCACCTACCCGGCGGTGGTGTCGGCAGTGAAGCATTTCTTTGAAGCCAACAAGCCGGTGGCCGCCGTCTGCCACGGTGCCCAGCTGCTGGCCGGGGCCGGTGTGCTCAAGGGCCGTACCTGTTCGGCCTACCCGGCCTGCCGCATGGAAGTGGAGATTGCGGGCGGCACCTATGCCGAGATCGCCATCGACGCGGCCATCACCGAGGGCAACCTCGTCAGCGCCCCCGCCTGGCCTGCCCACCCCGCCTGGATTGCGCAGTTTCTGGCCCTGCTGGGCACGCGTATCAGCTTGTAATCCTCGATTGACGTTGCGGGTGTGGCCCCGCATCATGCAGGCCCACACCACCAGGAATTCGCCATGTGCCAAGTCTTCATCAGCGCCGATCCGCATTTGTACGACAGCCGCGCCCGCTCGGTGCGGCTGCACGGCGTGGCCACCAGCATCAAGCTGGAAAACCTGTTCTGGCAGGTGCTGGCCGAGATCGCCCAGCGCGACGGCATGGGCGTGCCGCAACTGTGCGCCAAGCTGTACGACGAGCTGGTGGCACAGCGCGGCGAGGTGGATAACTTTGCCTCCTTCCTGCGCGTCAGCTGCGGCCGCTACCTGGCCTTGCAGCTCTCCGGCGGCATTCCGCAAGACGCCAGCATCTCCATCCGCAGCCTGAACGCCCAGCAGGTGCTGGCCACCGAAGGCCACCGCAGCCTGTTGGCGCGCGCTGCGTAAATCGGTAGAAAGCGCTGCGGTCTAATACGGGGTTTTCACCTCCCCGTATCTGCCATGACCCGCTTCTCCTTCAAGACCGCCCTGACCGTTGCCACTTTGTGTTTTGCGGGCCTGTCCAGCGCCCAGCAGGTGCTGCGCATGACCGCCATTCCCGACGAAGCCCCCACCGAGCTGGCCCGCAAGGCCGCGCCGCTGGTCAAGTACCTGGAGGGCAAGCTGGCCATGAAGGTCGAGTTCACCCCGGTGAGCGACTACGCGGCGGCGGTGGAGGCGCTGGTTAACAAACAGGTGGACGTGGCCTGGTTTGGCGGCTTTACCTTTGTACAGGCCAATGTGCGCTCGGGCGGCAAGATCATCCCACTGGTGCAGCGCGAGGAGGACGAGAAATTCCGGTCGGTCTTCATCACCGCCGACCCCGCCATCAAGGCACTGGCCGACCTGAAGGGCCACACGCTGAGCTTTGGCGCACCGTCCAGCACCTCTGGCCACCTGATGCCGCGCAGCTTTTTGCTGGAGGCCAAGGTCGACCCCGACAAAGACCTGAAACGCGTGGCCTTCTCGGGCGCACACGATGCCACCATCGCCGCCGTGGCTGCTGGCAAGGTGGACGCGGGCGCGCTCAACATCTCGGTGTGGGACAAGTTTGTGGCCGACAAAAAGGTCGATACCGCCAAGGTCCAGGTGTTCTACACCACCCCGCCGTACTTCGACTACAACTGGAGCGTGCACGCCGACATGCCCGTGGCCCTGCGCGAAAAGCTGGCCAAGGCTTTTCTGGACCTGAACAGCAATACCCCCGAAGGCAAAGAAGTACTGGAGCTGCAACGCGCCACCCGCTTCATCCCCACCCAGCCCGGCAACTACAAAGGCATTGAAGCGGCAGCCCGCAGCGCCGGTTTGCTGAAATAAGCCGTACTACAAAATAAATAGCTACTCGCGTAGGTATCTATTGCGCTAGAGGCACTTTTTATATGAAACTTCAACTCGTGGCTGCGTCGGCCCGCCACCCTGCCGCTGCCGCGCACGCCCCGGCCGCCTTGCGCGGGGTAGGCTTGGCGCTAGCCGCCGGGGAGCAGGTGGCGGTGATCGGGCCGTCGGGCGCGGGCAAGACCACCCTGCTGCACCTGCTGGGCTGCGCGCTGCGGCCTGGCCAAGGGCAGGTACTGCTGGATGGCCGCGACCCGTGGGTGCTGCCGCGTGCCCAGCTGCAAGGCCTGCGCCGCCAGCTCTTCATCGCGCCGCAGCTGCCGCCGCTGCCGCCGCGCCAGCGGGTCGTCACTGCCGTGCTGGCCGGGCAGTTGCCGACAATGGGGCTGTGGCGCAGCGTGCGCAGCCTGTTCTACCCGGTGGACATTCCGGCGGCCGAGGCGGCGCTGGCGCAGTTCGACCTGGCCGATAAATTATTCGAGCGGGTGGACCGTCTCTCGGGCGGCGAACGCCAGCGCGTCGGCCTGGCCCGGGCGCTGGTGGCCGATGCCAGGCTCTGGCTGGTGGACGAGCCGTTGTCGGCTCTCGACCCGGCCCGTGCCGAGCAGGCCATGGTGGCGTTGACCCAGGCCGCCCAAAAACGCGGCACCACGCTGCTGGCCAGCCTGCACCACGTGGACATGGCGCTGGCGCACTTCCCGCGCATCCTGGGCCTGCGCGAGGGGGCCATCGTGTTCGACCTGCCCGCCGCGCAGGTCAGCCGCGAACGGCTGCACAGCCTGTACGCCCAGCATCTGGACGAGCTGACCGCGCCTGCGCCGGAGCCATCGCCGCCGCTGGTCACAGCCCCCGTGGTGATGCATTGCCGATAACCCAACATTCCACCCGCGACCCCGCCTGGCACAGCCGCCTGTTCTGGCTGCTGGCTGCCGCCGTGCTGCTGTGGCCGCTGCTGGTGCTCACCGAGTTCCAGCCCTGGGTGCTGCTGCAGCCCGACAGCCTGCGGCCCACGCTGCGCTTCGTGGCCGACTTCTTTCCGCCCAAACTGGAGCCCGCCTTTCTGTGGACCGTAGCCCTGGAAACCTGGCGCACCGTGGCCATGGCGACGGCGGGCATCACCCTGGCGCTGCTGCTGGCCGTGCCGCTGACGCTGCTGTCGGTACGGGTGCTGTCGATTTCGGCGCTCACCGGACGCATGGCCCCGCTGGGCGCAGCCGTGCGGCTGGCAGTGCGCTGGCTGCTGGTGCTGCTGCGCAGCGTGCCCGAGCTGGTCTGGGCGCTGGTGTTTGTACGCGTGGTGGGGCTGGGCCCCACTTCCGGCGTGCTGGCGATTGCGCTGACCTACGCGGGCATGCTGGGCAAGGTGTATGCCGAGATTCTGGAATCTGGTGAACCCGCCGCCACCCAGGCCCTGCTGCGCCATGGCACTGGGCGGCTGCAGGCCTTTTTCTACGGCCTGCTGCCGCAAAATGCGGGCGAGCTGACCAGCTACACCGTGTACCGCTGGGAATGCGCCATCCGCTCGTCGGCCGTGCTGGGCTTTGTGGGCGCGGGCGGGCTGGGCCAGCACATGGATGCGTCGATGAAGATGTTCGTTGGTGCCGAGGTCAGCACCATGCTGCTGGTGTTCATGGGGCTGGTGTGGCTTGCGGATTACACCAGCGCCTGGCTGCGCAAAGGTTTGGCATGAAACAGGCTGCCAACGAGACTTTCAAGTTGCCACCTGCCTTGTTCCACGCCCGTTCCAAGGCGTTATGGTTTGCCATCGCCGTGGTGACGCTGGTGGGAGCCAGCTTTGCCACGCTGGATTTGCAGTGGGCGAAATTCCTGTCTGCCGATGCGCTGCAGCGTATGGGGCGCTTTGTGGCCGAGCTGCTGGTGCCCAACACCGAACCTGCCTTTCTGCGCAAGCTGCTGACCGCCACGCTGGAGACGCTCGCCATGTCGGCCCTGGGCACGCTGCTGGCGGTGGTCTGCGGCCTGGCGCTGGCCCTGCCCGCCAGCAAAACCCATGCGGACGACCGAGCCCTGTGGCGCGGCCCCACGCGGGCGCTGCTGAACGCGCTGCGCAGTATCCCCGAACTGGTCTGGGCCACGCTGCTGCTGGTCGCCGCCGGGCTGGGGCCATTCGCCGGGACGCTGGCGTTGGGCCTGCACACCACCGGCGTGCTGGGCCGCTTGTTTGCCGAGAGCCTGGAAAACGCCCCTGACGGCCCGGCCCAGGCTCTGCGCGCGCGCGGCGTGGGCGCGGTGCCGGTGCTGCTCTACGCCAGCCTGCCCCAGGTGCTGCCGCAGCTGGTCAGCTACACCCTGTACCGCTGGGAGAACAACATCCGCGCCGCCGCCGTTCTGGGCGTGGTGGGCGCGGGCGGCCTGGGCCAGATGCTGGCCTTCCACATGGGCCTGTTCCAGATGCCCGAGACCAGCACGGTGCTGGTGGCCATGCTGGTGCTGGTGGCGTTGGTGGATGGGTTGAGCAGCAGCGTGCGCTGGGTGTTGGTGCGATAGGTGGATGCGCTAGTTCAGCATCATGCTCAACCGCCGCCGGTACGTGGCCACCAGCAGCGCCTGCGGGTCTTGCTCGGCGACCGACTTGCCGGAGAGCTCAATCCCGCCTGCGGTCTTGTTGCCTGCCTCGGCGCTGGCCTTGGGCTTGGGCGGCGTGAGCAGCTCCAGGATAGCGATGAAAACCTTGCGCGGGGCCTCGTCGCTCCATTTCTTATCGCGCATGATGATTTCCAGCAGCTCGTCCATGGCGGCAGTCCATTCGCCCTGGGCCATCAGGATGCGGCCTTTGGCAAAGCGGGCGTCGAAATCGCGCTTGTTGGCAGCTATTTTTGCATCCAATTCGGCTGTATCGCCCGTTCCATCAGCGTGAGTGGCTGCAAAATTAAGAGCGCCAATCCACTGCGACAGGGCTTCAAAGCGCAGCTGCGAGGGGATGTATTTCAGTGTGGGTTGCAGCGCGGCTTCGGCCTCTTCCAGATAGCCGGCCTGGGTGAGCAGGCGCACGTAGTCGAAGCGGGCATCGTCGTTGGCCGGGTCCAGCGCCAGGGCATCGGCCAGCTTGGCCAGAGCGGCATCGGTGTCGCCCGCCTCAGCCAGGGCCAGGGCTTGTTCGGCTTCCGACGGCTCGGCATCCAGCGTATCGCCAGCGGCGGGCACGTGCTTGTCCAGGAATTCCTTGATCTTGCCCTCGGGCAGCGCGCCCTGGAAGCCGTCCACCGGCTGGCCGTTGACCACCAGAATGCAGGTGGGGATGCTGCGGATGCCGAAGGCTTCGGCCAGTTGCTGCTCCTGGTCGGAGTCGATCTTGACCAGCTTGAAGCGGCCCGCGTAATCGGCTTCCACCTTCTCCAGCAGCGGGCCTATGACCTTGCACGGCCCGCACCACGGGGCCCAGAAATCGACCAGCACCGGGGTGGTCATGGAGGCGGCAATGACCTCGGTTTCAAAGTTGGCAAAGGTAACGTCGATCATTTTTGGGGGAGCCCTGGGGGCAAAAAGTAAAATTGAGGGCTAATCAAAAAGTAGCCCTATGACTAAAGATGTAGAAATTGGTGTGGTGATGGGTTCCAGCTCCGACTGGGACACCATGCAGCATGCGGTGCAGATTCTCCAACAGTTTGGCATTGCGCACGAAGCACGTGTCGTATCGGCCCACCGCATGCCCGACGATATGTTCGCCTACGCCGAAGCCGCCGCCGGGCGCGGGCTCAAAGCCATCATCGCAGGTGCCGGTGGCGCAGCCCACCTGCCGGGCATGCTGGCCGCCAAAACCACCGTGCCCGTGCTGGGTGTGCCGGTGGGCACCAAGCACCTGAGCGGCGTGGATTCGCTCTATAGCATCGTGCAAATGCCCAAGGGCATTCCGGTGGCCACGTTTGCCATTGGCACCGCTGGCGCGGCCAACGCCGCCCTGTTTGCCGTGGCCCTGCTGGCCAATGAGAACCCCGCTTTGCGTGCGCAGCTGGAAGCCTTCCGCACCGCGCAGACCGAGGTGGCCCGCAACATGACCGTGCCGCCTGCACCGCCCGTGCTATGAGCGGCCCCATCCTTCCAGGTGCCACGCTGGGCGTGATGGGCGGCGGCCAACTGGGCCGGATGTTCATCCACGCGGCCCAGCGCATGGGCTATTTCACCGCCGTGCTGGACCCGGACGCGGCCAGCCCCGCCGGGCGCGTGAGCCACCACCACATCGTGGCCGCGTACTTGGACGCGCCGGGCCTGGGCCAGTTGGCCGAGACTTGCGATGCCATCACCACCGAATTTGAAAACGTGCCCGCCCCCGCACTGGCGCGTTTGGCGGCCTACACCACCGTGTCGCCCGCCGCCGCGTCGGTCGCCATTGCCCAGGACCGCGCGGCCGAGAAAGCCCATTTCGTGCGCTGCGGCGTGCCCTGCGCGCCCTATGCGGTGATCGACACGCCGGAGCAACTGGCCGCCGTGGACGACGCGCTGCTGCCTGGTATTTTGAAGACCACCCGACTGGGCTACGACGGCAAAGGCCAGGCCCGCGTGGCCGACCGCGCCGCGCTGGCAGCGGCCTGGGCCGACATGAAGAATGTGCCCTGCGTGCTGGAAAAAATGCTGCCGCTGGCGGCCGAATGCTCGGTGATCGTGGCGCGCGGGGCCGACGGCCAGATGGTGCACCTGCCCATCCAGCGCAACCTGCACCGCGACGGCATTCTGGCGGTGACCGAAGTTCTCGAGGATTATGAAGAAAATATGCCTGCAGCGCAGGTAGAGTCCGCGCTAGTAGCTGCGAAATCCATAGCAAATGGCTTGCAGTACGTGGGCGTACTCTGCGTGGAATTCTTCGTGCTGCAAGACGGCAGCCTGGTGGTCAACGAGATCGCGCCGCGCCCGCACAACAGCGGCCACGCCAGCATGGACTGCTGCGACGTGTCGCAATTTGAGTTGCAAGTGCGCACCCTCACCGGCCTGCCATTGGTGCAGCCGCGCCAGCACAGCCCGGCCACCATGCTGAACCTGCTGGGCGACCTGTGGTTTGTGCGCTCCGAGCAGGCCGCCACGCCGCCCTGGGCCGAGGTCTTGGCGCTGCCCGGCGCGCACCTGCACCTGTACGGCAAAGCCAGCGCCAGCAAGGGCCGCAAGATGGGCCACCTGACGCTGACCGGCCCCACCGCGTCCGCCGTGCGCGCCACCGCCCTGCAGGCCGCTGCGCTGCTCGGCATCGAGGCATTCTGATGCTGCTCGACGGCCATGATCCTGCCGCCATCCGGCAAGCCGCCCAGGCCCTGGCTGCGGGCGAGCTGCTGGGCCTGCCCACCGAGACGGTGTATGGGCTGGCGGCCGATGCGTCCAGCGACACGGCGGTGGCCAAGATCTTCACCGCCAAGGGCCGACCCAGCGACCACCCGCTGATCGTGCACATTGCACACGGCGCAGGATGTTCAAAAGGCGTGGACCATTTCGCATCCCACGTGCCCGCATTTGCCCAGGCGCTGATGGATGCCTTCTGGCCTGGCCCCCTCACGCTGATCCTGCCGCGCCGCCCCGGCGTGGGCGCGGCGGCGGCGGGCGGGCAGGACAGCATTGGCTTGCGCTGCCCGGCCCACCCTGTCGCCCAGGCGGTGCTGCAAGCCTGCGCCGCCCTGGGCGTGGCGGGCTTGGCCGCGCCTAGCGCCAACCAGTTTGGCCGCGTCAGCCCCACCACGGCGGCCCATGTGCAGTCGGAATTTGGCGATGGCCTGCTGGTGCTGGACGGCGGGCCGTGCACCATGGGCATTGAATCCACCATCGTGGACTGCACCCGGGGCGCGCCCGTGCTGCTGCGCCCCGGCAGCATCGGACGCGACCAGATTGCGCAGGCCTGCGGCCAGTCGCTGCGCGACAAGGACGACGTGGCCAACGCACCCCGCGCTTCAGGCACGCTGGAGGCGCATTACGCCCCCACGGCCAAAGTGCGGCTGATGACCGCCGCCGCACTGCAAACCGCGCTGGACCTTTTGGGCACGGGGTTGGACGGTCAGGCGGTGGCGATTGCCGTGTACGCCCGCCAAACCATGCGCAGCCGCTCGGCCCAGGTGATCTGCCGCCCCATGCCCGCCGATGCCGCCGCTGCCGCCCAGGCGCTGTTTGCGGCCCTGCGCGACTTTGACAGCCAGGGCGTGCGCCTGATCTGGGTGGAAACCCCGCCCGACACCCCCGAATGGGAAGGCGTGCGCGACCGCCTGCAGCGCGCTTCGGTCGTGTAAAGAGGGCTTACTCTTCTTTACGCCGCACGGCTTTATTGCCTCGTTAAACTCAACCCATCCATGGCTTACGCAGTGCCCGCCTGCAGGGCGACCCGCCAGGCGGGCGTTGCGTGAGTCTTACCGAAAACCATTGGAGTTACCTATGTCCGTTTTTAGCTTGCGCCGCGCCGTTTTAGGGCTGGCCTGCGCCTCGGCTGCCCTGTTGGCCGCCTGTGGTTCCAGTACCACCGAGTCGGCCCTGACACCGGCCCGCATCATTGCGTTTGGCGATGCCTTCAGCGTGGTCACACCCGGTGCCAGCTACACGGTCAACGACACCGCCATCAACACCTGGCTGGGGCAGCTCGCCAGCAGCTACGGCATCACCGTCGCCCCTGTGGCCAGCGGTGGCTATGTGTATGCGCAGGGCAATGCCCGCATCAGCAACACGACGGATGCAGCCGGTAGCACCACCACCAAGACCGTGACGCAGCAAATCGACACGTTTCTGGCCAGCGGTGTGGCCTTGGGCGACAACGACATCGTGACGGTCAACGCCGGTATCAGCGACCTAGTGGTCGAGATGAATGCCGTGACGGCAGGGGGCTCCTCGGCAACGATGCTGTCCAACGCCACCCAATACGGTAAAGACCTGGGCGCGCAGGTGCGCCGCCTGGTCGCCGCCGGTGGCAAGCATGTGGTGGTGGTGGGCCCGTACAACATGGGGGTCAGCCCCTGGGCGGCGGCGCTAAGCCAAACCGACTTGCTGAAAAATGCCAGCAGCAACTTCAACAATGCCATGCTGGTGTCGATTGTGGACCTGGGTGGCAGCGTCTTGTACATCGACGCGGCCTACTACTTCAATTTGGTGTCCGGCACTGACCACGCCAACTATGGTGTCGCTAACGTCGGCAACTTAGCCTGCACCTCGGTAGATTCGGGTGCAGGCATCGGCACCGGTGCCGGGCAAGTCAATTCTTCGCGCTGCACCACCAATACCATCGCCGCCATCACCCCAACATCGGCTGGCGTAACCTACGACCAGTACCTGTTTGCCGACAACCTGTACTTCACCCCGATTGCGCAGCGCCTGTTTGGCCTGTACGCCTATTCCAAGATCCATTTGCGCTGGTAGGCTAGGCTCACCCCCAGGCTGCGCTGCGCCAACCCCCTTGCAGGGAGCGATACCAGTGGCCTGGCAGAGCCAGCTCCACGGTATCTCTGGGATGGACCGTTTTGGCTGAACGAGAGTTGCTTTGGATAGTGACACCCACAAAAAAACCGACCCTAAGGTCGGTTTTTTGTTGGGGTGTGTGCCTGCTTAAAACTTGTAGCCCACCCCTACGGCCAGCGTCAGGGGGTTGAGTGTCACGTCGATGGTCTGGCCGGTGGAGAGCGTGCCCTTGGTTTTGAGGAAGGTTTTGACCACCGTGCCCTCAACATACCAGCGGTCGTTCAGGGCCACCGTGCCACCCACCAGCAAAGACATGGCCAGCTTGGATTCCAGCGACAGCGTTGTCGGGTTGCTGGAGGTGCCGCCGGTGATGGCGGTCAGGGTGGAGGTGCCGCGTTCTTTGTAGAACTTGGCATAGGTCAGGCCACCACCCACAAAGGGGCGGAACTGTGCATTGGCTTCGCCAAAACGGTACTGGCCAAACAGCGACATCGGCAGCGACTTGGTCTCGCCGATTTTGCCGACCCCCTGGATGGCTCCGGCGCCGGTCAAATTGTGGGTGAACGGCAGGGCCAGGGGCAGATCCAGCGACCAGTTGTTGGTCAGCATGTAGGTGATACCGCCCGCCAGGCGGCTGTCGCCGTCGGAGTCGATCTGCGTACCGGGCAGGCTGGAGGCGGTGAGGTTGCCGCTATCGACCTTGGGGCTGACATTCATCAGGCCGCCGCGCAGCATCCAGGTACCTGCCGTTTGGGCGTGTGCAGCGCCAGCCGCCAGTAAAAAGGCACAGGCCATGCCGAGGGTGTTGAGTTTCATCATGTGTCCTTGAAGGGCTTAGATCAGCTAATGACAAGCAGCCAATTACAACCAGCCAACTTTGGCCATTTGCTCGGCAACGTAGCGGTCCAGCAGCTTGTAGCCTGCCGGTGTGGGGTGCACGGTGTCCGCGTAGAAGTAGGTACTGACATCCACGCCGCTCAGGGTGTTGTTGACAGTGCACGCCAAGGACGAGCCCGCCAGAATATTGCCTGCAGGATTGGTGGCACTGGGGGCTGCGCTGCTGCAGGCCGGCACGGTGACATTGGTAATGCCGTACTGCGCCGGGTTGTTGTACTGGTCCAGGCCTTGGGTATAGGCATCCACCAGCAGCAGGCCCGAGGTGCCTGTCAGCGCGGTTTTCAGCGTGCTATTGAACGTGGTGACCATGCTGTTGAGCAAGGCCTTGGCGCCAGAGCCTTGGCCGAAAGGGGTGTTTTCGATGCTCGGGATGTTGACCACCACGACGTGCTTAGCCCCTTTGCCAATCACAGATGCCTGGATGTAGCCCGCCAGCTCGGTTGCGTCCTGGGCCGAGTGGGTCATTGCGGCGGTGGCAGCCGCGTTCACCGCGGCGGCTCCGCCCGCGGCGACCGCGTTTTGTTCGGCCGTCGTCCATCCCGCCAGCCTGGCGGCACCCACGGCACCCGCCCCGCCCGCCGCAGCTGCCGACACAGCATTGACATGCATGAATACATCGTTGGCACCGGCCATCACGGTCACCAGCTCGGTGCCGGTGTAGTTGCCGTGCGCGGCCAAATGGGTAGAGAACTGGGTCACCAGCGGCACCGCCATCAGCCCGACATTGGTCTGGCCAGCGGCGACTTGCAAAGCGTAGCTATTCGGGCCTGCAGGGGAGGTCACCCGCGAGCTGCCTTGGGCGTAATTGGTGCAGTTGGCATTGGGGGATACAGCCACCAGGGGAATCTGGGGGATGTTGGACAGCAAACCGGTTTGCGCCGGGCAGGGCGCGGCCAGATTCACCTGGCCCGCCAGCAGCTCGGTCCAGTTGACCGGGCCGGTGGTGGTGCCGTTAACGGTAAACCGGCCGCCACCTACGGCGGCAACCGCGCCTACCTTGTAGGTGCCCACATCGCTGAGGCTGTCGCCGAACGACACCAGCGAGGTGTAACTTACTTTGGCCGTGGTGTCGCTACCGCCGCCGCCGCAGGCGGACAAAACCAATGCCGCCGAGACCGAAGCCACCAGCAGAGCCATTTTTGTGGGAATCCAATGCATCGCTTACTCCTGTTATAAAAAAGAACGATCGTTCGTTTGTGGCCAGAATGGTACGCGGGCGCACCCGGAAGTCACAAAGGGTTATTACTAGGTGGCGGGGGTAAAAATCACGTTTATTGCTCCTTTACCGTCCATTCCACCAGCGCGTCCAGCGCCGGGCGGGCGGCTGGGGCCAGCGGGTGGTTGACGATACCGACCACCACGTAGCGCTGGCCACTGCGTCCGGTGGCATAGCCTGCCACCGAGGCCACGTCACGCAGGGTACCGGTTTTGAGCTGGGCGTTGCCCATGGATTCGGGTGCCAGGCCACGTTCGCGCATGCGCTGGCCGGTGCCGTCCACCCCGGCGATGGACAGCGAGTGGGCAAACACCGCTGCTTGGGGGTGGGCGGCGGCGCGGCGCAGCAACTGGCCCAGGGCGCGGGTGCTGGTGCGCTCGTCGCGGCTCAGGCCAGAGCCGTTCTCCAGCGTCGGCACGGGCACGTCGCTGCCGATGGCCTGGGGCCACCAGGCGGCTACGGCGGCGCGGGATGCGGCAAATGTGCCTGGGGTGGTGCCGGGGCGGGCGTTTTGCAGGCCCAGCGTCAAAAACATCTGCTGCGCCATCACGTTGTTGCTGAATTTGTTGACATCGGCAATGAGTTCGCCCAGCGGCAGCGAGGGCGCGTCCATCAGCCAGGCGGCGTCACCGGGCGTGCGGCCATCGCGCACCACGCCGGTCAAGCTGCCACCCAGGCCCAGGTACATGGCCTGCAGCACGCGGCGGGCGTAGCTGGCGGGGTCGGTATAGGCCACGGGCCAGACGCGTTCGCCGCATTTGACCGGGTAGCTGCCGCCAAACTGCACCCGGTTCGGGTCGGCAAAGTCGGCCTGCAGCTCACCGCGCCAGTCGTTGCAGCTTTTGGTGCTGAGTGGCACCTGCGCGTCGATTTGCACATCGGCTATCGGCGGCTGGCTGCGGATGCGGGCGATGCCGCTGTCGGGCTCGGGGGTGAAGGTAAAGATCAGCGACTTGAAGTTGACCAGCAGGCCGTCCGGGGCGCTGTTGTAGGGGCTGAGCGCCTGGCCGTCGAACTCGGCCGGGTCGCGGGCTTCGGGCTCGAAGATGTGGTGGTCCAGCACTATGTCGCCGCGCACTTTTTGCACGCCCCGGGTTTGCAGCGCGGCAAAGGTGGCGGCTATGCGCTCCAACACCAGCTTGGGGTCGCCGCCGCCCTGGATGTACAGGTTACCCAACAGCACGCCGTCTTTCAGCGGGCCGTCGGCGTAGAAGCGGGTCTTCCAGGTGTAGTCGGCCCCCAGCGTGTCGAGTGCGGCAAAGGTGGTGACCAGCTTCATGACCGAGGCCGGGTTCACCAGCGCGCTAGCCCGGTGGCTCAGGCGCGGGGCGCCCACGCCATCGGCCCGCGCCACATACAGGCTGACCGCGTCTTGCGGCACCTTGGCCCGAGCCAAAGCGTTGGCAATGTCGGGCGGCAGGCGCTGGGCCAGCGCCAGGCTGGACACAGCCCACAAAGCCAAGGCGCACAGGCTGCGCCAAAATCGGGGGAAGTGCATGGAATCTGTCATAAGTTGTCAGCTATCGAAATAATAGCTGATTGCGCAAGATAATCGTGCGCTAGCCTCCTTTTTCTTATGTAAATCAGCGCCCATGAACTTGCTCGCCTTCGATACCAGCACCGACACCCTGTCCATCGCCGCCACCGACGGCGTGCAGGTGTGGCAGCACGCCGGGCCGGGCGGGGCGCAGGCATCAGCTACCTTGATTCCGGCGATCCTGGCGCTGCTGGCGCAGGCCGGGCTGCGGCTCGACCAGCTGGAGGCCATCGCCTTTGGCAGCGGCCCCGGCTCGTTCACCGGGCTGCGCACGGCGTGTTCGGTGGCGCAAGGGCTGGCGTTTGGGGCCAACTTACCAGTACTGCCGATCGACACCCTGATGGCCGTGGCAGAAGAAGCCCGCCACCAGCAGGGCGTGCAGCAGGTGCAAGCCTTGCTGGACGCACGCATGGACGAGGTCTACACCGGCTTCTACCGCTACCAGGATGGCCAGTGGACGCAGCGCGACGACTTCCAACTGCTGCGCCCCGAGCATTTGCAACACGAGGCTGGCTGGGCGCAGGCGGGTAATCCGTTCACCGTGTACGGTGATCGCATTCCGGCATCTGACGGCCTGCGCATCACCGCCTTGCCGACCGCCACGGCCATGCTGCGTTTGGCCCCGGCCTTGCTGGCCGCTGGTGGGGCCGTGCCCGCCGACCAGGCCCTGCCGCGTTACATCCGCGACAAAGTGGCCAAAACCACCGACGAGCGCATGGCCGAAAAACAGGCCTTGGCGGCGCTGGCGGCGCAACCATGAGCGCACTGCTGGCTCCGCCCGACGCATCCGAGGTGCGCTTCGAGACGCTCACCCCGGACTGGCTGGATGCATTGCTGCCGGTCGAGCTGGCGGCCTACGTCCACCCCTGGTCGCGTGCCAACTTCCATGACGCATTGGCTGCGGGCTACCAGGCGCAGATTCTGCTGGCCGATACCCGTGCGCCCACGGTGCTGGGCTACTTCGTGGCCATGCAGGGCGTGGACGAGGTGCACCTGCTCAACCTCACCGTCGCCCCCGCCTACCAGGGCCAGGGCTGGTCGCACCTGATGCTGGACGCACTGGCCCTGTGGTCGCGCGGCCAAAAAGCCCAGTGGCTGTGGCTGGAAGCCCGCGTGGGCAACACCCGGGCGCTGCACGTGTACACCCGCTACGGCTTCAACCGCGTCGGCATGCGCAAAGACTATTACCCCAACGGCCCCGGCCAGCGCGAACACGCCATCGTCATGAGCATGCCCCTATGAAACTAAACCTGCCATGAGCCTGGACCTGGATACCCGCCAGCGCGCCATGCTGGCCGAAATGCACAGCCCCGTGTGGTGGCCGCAAGCGCAGCCTGAACCGGTGGCCGTGGCTGCGCCCACGCCATCGCCCACACCGCAAAAATCGGCTCCGCAAAGCATTGCCCAGGTGCTGGCCAAAACTCCTGAATTAATAGCTACTAGTGCAGATGCATCAAGCGCTAGAGCCCTAAAAGATGCTGAAAATACCGCCACACTGGATTGGCCCGCAGCCCAAACCAGCGTGTGGCTGAACGCCGCCGCCGGTGGCCCGGCCGACTGGCTGGTGCTGGGCGAGGCGCTGGGCATTGCCGACGACCCGGCCCGCCCTTTCGGCGTGCCCGAAGCGCAGTTGCTGGGCAATATGCTGCACGCGGTGGGCATCACCCCGACGCACAAAGACGGCGCGCACTCGGCCTGTATCACCAGCGTGCAAAAGCTGCGTTTGACTGACAACGCCGACCCGGTAGCCGACAGCGCCCCCCACCTGCGCCGCGCTGTGGCCCTGCTGCAGCCAAAAGTGATATTGGCCCTAGGCCCGTTTGCAGCCCAGTTGCTGCTGCAAGACACAACCCCGCTGGGCCAGATGCGCGGCCGCGTGCACCGCTACCACGGCGTGCCGGTGGTGGTCAGCTACCACCCCGCCACCCTGCTGCGCAACCGCCCGGAGAAAGCCAAGGCCTGGGCGGATTTGTGCCTGGCCCTGAGCGTTTTGAATTAGCCTCGCGCCGGAATCGCCAGGCCCTTGATTACTGCTGGGCGCTCCACAAAAGCCGCCAGCACCCGCGCCACCTCGGGGTAGTCCGCAAAGCCCACCAGATCGCCCGCGCCGTAAAAGCCGACGAGGTTGCGCACCCACGGGAAGATGGCGATGTCGGCAATGCTGTAGGCATCGCCCATCATCCACGCCCGCCCGGTCAAGCGCTGGTTCAGCACGCCCAGCAGGCGTTTGGACTCGGCCGCATAGCGGTCGCGCGGGCGCTTGTCCTCATAGTCCTTGCCCGCAAACTTGTGGAAGAAGCCCAGTTGCCCAAACATCGGGCCGATGCCGCCCATCTGGAACATCAGCCACTGGATGCATTCGTAGCGTCCCGCTGCGTCCTGCGGAATGCACTGGCCGGTTTTTTCGGCCAGATACAGCAGGATGGCACCGGATTCAAACAGCGCCAGCGGCTGGCCGCCAGGGCCGTTCGGGTCCAGGATGGCCGGGATTTTGTTGTTCGGGTTGAGCGCCAGGAACGCGGGCGACATCTGGTCCTGGGTCTCGAAGCTGACCAGGTGCGGCTCGTAGGGCAGGCCAATTTCTTCCAGCAGGATGGACACCTTCACGCCGTTGGGCGTGGGCAGGGAATAGAGCTGCAAGCGCTCGGGATGCTGGGCGGGCCATTTTTGCTGGATGGGGTGGGTCATGGAATTCCTTGAAGGGTAAAGCGCTGGGGCCATTACTTCACGAGCACCGGCTGATCGCGGTACACCGTGGGCATCATCGCCTTGAGGTTGGCGATTTTGGGCAGGTCAAACTGGGCGATGTACCCCGCGTCGGGGTGCAGGGTGGCGTAGTTTTGGTGGTACTTCTCGGCGGGGTAAAAGGCCGTGAGCGCGCCGAGTTGGGTCACGATCTGGGCCGGGAACACCTTGGCGGCATTCAGCTCGGCGATGTAACGCTCAGTGAGCTGCTTTTGGCCCGGCGTGGTGGTGAACACGGCGGACCGGTACTGCGTGCCCACGTCGGGGTACTGGCGGTTCAACTGCGTCGGGTCGTGGGCCACAGAGAAATAGATTTGCAAAAGCTGCGCGTAGCTGACCAGTTTGGGGTCAAAGCGCACCTGCACTGCTTCGGCATGGCCGGTGCCGCCGCCGCTGACAGTTTGGTAGTCGGCATCGCCCTTTTTGCCGCCCGCATAGCCCGACACCGCCTCCAGCACGCCGTTGGTATGCTGAAACACGGCCTGGATGCCCCAGAAGCAGCCTCCGGCAAACACCACGGTTTCGCTGGCCTGCGTGCTAGGGACCACCCCGGCCAGTGCCTGTGCCGACGGGGCTGGAATGGCCACCGCCTTCTCGGCCACGGCGTTGGGGCTGGCATACAGCACCGCCACCAGGGCGACAGCGGCTAATCCCAGCAAGTAGGTCTTTTTCATGGAAGAGTGGGAAGTGGCCGGGGCGCAAGAAAGGGGAGGGCGTGCCATGGTGTGTGTCCTTGGGTGGGCTAGGTACATTGGTCGACCCACAACCCCAAACCTTACAGCAGTGCTCTGCACGCCAAGCCCGCGCCCGGTAAATCACCTTGCGGGTACATGACTATTCAAAGTCTTACAAAGGCTTGTTCACAAACTCCACTACCAGGCCCTGGTCCGTCACGGTGATGCTGCCCGGCTGCAGGCCCATAGTGTCGGGCAGGGCCAGGTCTTGGGGGCGGAGCTGGTGCAGCACCACGTCTTGCAAAGCCTGTTCGGCCAGGGCCGGGCCGTAGGTGTTCAGCAGCTCCACCACGGCGGGCTGCAGGCTGGGGAATTGCAGGTTTTGGAAGTGCATTTGCACGGCGCGCACCGTGCGGTCGATGGGCTCGTAGCGCAGGGCAAAGTCCACAGTGATGCTTCCGCTGTGGCTGCGCCGCAGGGCCGGACCCGCGGCTTCGACGGCCATTTGCGCCGCCAGGCGGTTTTGGGCGGGCAGCAGGCTCAGGCGCGGGGCCTGCAGGTCCAGGTTCAACATGCCGGGCACTGGGTAGCGCAGAGGAAAGCGCTGGGCCACGGCCTGCTGCAACTGCGCGGCCGAGACGGTGTAACCAGGCTGGGCCTGGGCGGACAGCGCCAGCAGGGAGGTGCCGAGCAGCAGGCCACGGCCCAGGGTGTCTAAGAAAAGTCTTCGGTGCATCGGCGGCATTGTGCCCCTGCGATAAACGGACTAGACCGTGAAAATGGCGTTGCCGTAGGCATCCACCTCGTAGGTCGTCACCTCAAACTTTTGCAGCGTGTTCTGGCCAAAGGCCATGGTGATGGGCACGTCGCCCGCGTCGCGGCCCCGGGCCATCACCACGCGGCCGATACGCGGCGTGTTGTGGCGTGCGTCAAAGGTGTACCAGCGGTCGCCCAGAAACACCTCGAACCACGCGCTGAAGTCCATCGGGTAGCGCACGGGCGGTATGCCGATGTCGCCCAGGTAGCCGGTGCAGTAACGGGCCGGAATATTCATGCAGCGGCACAGGGTGACGGCCAGGTGGGTGTAGTCACGGCACACGCCGGTGCCCTCGCGCCAGCCCTCTACGGCGGTGCGGGTGGCGCGGGCGGCCTGGTAGTCGAAACGGATGTGGTTGTGCACGTAATCGCAAATCGCCTGCACCCGCGCCCAGCCCAGCGGCGTGTTGCCAAACTGGTTCCAGGCAAATTGCAGCAGCTCGCTATCGACCTCGCAGTAGCGGCTGGGCAGCAGGTACATCAGCGTGGACGACGGCAGCACCGTGGGGTCGTGCTGCCAGGCACCCCAGTTCACCTCGTCAGGCAGGCCGGAGTCGCACACGATGGCTTCGCTGCGGAACCCCACCTGCGTCACGCCCGCAGGCGCGTTCACCCTGCTGCACAGGTTGCCAAAGGCATCAAAGTACTCTTCCACCGCCAGGCCCGGCAGCACTTCCACAAACTGCGGTGCCAGCAGATCGCCGCGCCGAGACGGGTGCACGTGCAGCAAGTGGATGAGCGCCATAGGGGAAGCAATGGCGAGCTCGATGTTGAAGCCGATTTTGATGTACATGGTGGGCCCGGTCAGAAGTCAGAGGGAAGATGGATTGCAGCCTTAAAAAATTCAAAGCCATACCAACCACTTTGCCGGGATGCGCTACCCCAAGGTAGCGGCCGGGGCCCCGTAGCCGTGTCAGAGAGTAACCGCTATCGTGCCGGACAACGCCTACGCAATTAGCAAGCCATGCCTGCTGGCCCGACGCGCCTTATTTAAGAAAAAAAGGCTGCTAGCGCAGGTAACGCTTGCGCTAGCAGCTATTATTTTTGAAGCATTGAGGCGCTGGCCATCGTCTGCAGGCTGCGCAAACGCTGGTGCGCCGCGTTGTCTGTATCGGCGGGCAACTGCTGCTTGGCTTGCAGGTAGCGGTGGATGAAGACATCCAGATACGCCTCCAAGGCCTGCGCGGCCTGCGGCTCGTCGGCCAGCTCCAGGCACAGCGCGGCCACCTCGGACGTGCAAAAGTGGTCGTCGCGCCGCGACCGGCGCAGCCGGTACTGTGAGATACGGTCTGCCTGCAGGCTTAGCACCGGCAGCCGGTCGAGGTACGGGCTTTTGCGGAACATCTTGCGCGCCTCGGGCCAGGTGGCGTCCAGCAGCACAAACAGCGGGCGCCTGCCATCCACCGGGGGCCTTAGCGCGCCCACCACCCGTTCAGGGGCCACAAACTCACCGGGAAACACCAGATACGGCTGCCACTGCGGGTCGGCCAGCAGGGCCAGCAGGCCCGGGTCCACCGCGGTACGGGCCCAGCCAAAGGCCCAGGTGTCGGCCACCACGTCGGCAATCAGCCAGCCGGTGTTGCTGGGCTTGAGCGGCTCGATGTCGGCCATCAGCAGGCACACCCCGGCCTGGTGCGGATGCCGGGGCAGCACCGGGCGCAGCGCGCACATGCAGTGGCTGGGCGCCAGGCGGCAACCCGTACAGCGCTCCACCTTGGAGCCGCCCCGGGCCAGAAAAGGCTTGGCGCTGCGCGCAAGCCGGGCGGTGCGCAGGCGGGAGACCGCGTGAGGTGGGGTGGGAGATATGACGTGGGGCATGGCGGTATTGTCTCTGCGGCGATTAGCTCGCATATTCGCCGCACTTTGTGCGGTGAATAAAGCCAGTGACCAGGGTGAGCGCTGCTGAACAGCCACAGCACTCTAAAGCATTGCGTTTAATTCGAATAATGCATTGAATGCGATTAGCAGTGTTACCATTTGCCAAGCGCACAAGCCCGAAGACGGCGCACACGCAAAGGACACTCCCATGCAAGAACCCGAAGTTCTAGACCCGGCCAACGCAGCCGAGGCGGAAATGGCCGCCGTGGCCCACCAATGCCTGGTGATGGCCCTGGACCATTCCAAAGCCGACCACATCCAGGTCATCCTCGACATCAGCACCGATGCCGACCACCCCCACGCCACCCCGGTGCTCAAGCTGCCCCCGCGCGCGCTGCAGTTCTTTGCCGACGTACTGCGCCAGATGGCTAAGCGCGAACCCATGCTACTGGTGCCGCAAAAGCACGAACTCACCACCCAAGAGGCGGCCAACTACCTCAACGTGTCGCGCCCCTTTGTCATCAAAGAGATCGAAGCCAACCGCCTGCAATGCCGCAAGGTCAACCGTCACCGCCGCATCGCCTTCGAAGAACTCCGCCGCTACCAGGCCGCCCAGCAGCAGCAATCGGAGCAGGCCCTGCAAGACCTGACCACGCTGTCCGAAGACCTGAAACTGGAGTTCTGATTGGCCGGGTCGTCGCGCTACACAGCCATACTGGATGCCAACGTCCTGTATCCGCAACTGCTGCGCGACACCCTGCTGAGCCTGGCCGTTGCCCGCCTGTACCACGCGCGCTGGACAGCCACCATCCACGGCGAATGGACGCGCAACCTGCTCCTCACCCGCCCAGATCTCGCCACCAAACTTCCAGCCGTGGTAGCGCTGATGAACAGCAGCGTGCCCGACTGTCTGGTAACCCACTACGAAAAATTAGCAGAAAGCCTGGAGCTGCCCGACCCCGACGACCGCCACGTACTCGCCGCCGCCATCGTCGGCCATGCGGATGCCATCGTCACCTTCAACACCAAAGACTTCCCCGATGCCGCGCTGCAACCCTACGGTATCGAGGTGCAACACCCCGACGAATTTGTGGTCAACCAGTTGCAACTGCAAAAAATCCCGGCGCTTAGCGCCATCAAGAAAATGCGCGCCCGCTGGACGCACCCGGCGCGCCCGGCACAAGAGCTCATCACCGCCTTTGAACTGCGCGGCATGCCGATGACGGCGCATCTGTTGCGCGAGGCCGTTACCTTGATTTGAGCGGGTGTGGCAGCGGCAAGGGATGATCCGCCCATAAATTAAGAGTTTTATGAAATACCCTTCTGGCGCTTATGGGACAAGCACGAGCAGCTATGGATTTAAAAGCAAAACCATGCAGTAGTGCTGGGCGGGCACGCCGATGAACGCTCGGCAAACCCTGGTGCTGAACCATGTGCTAGACGGCATGGAAGGCAAGCTCACGAATACCAAGTGGGCCGCGATGGGCAAATGCTCGGCGGATACGGCGCTGCGCAGCCCGGAGGGGGGGGCGGAGTGTGGGGTATGGGTTGTGCAAATAGCGCTGCAGCCTATATGCAGTCGGCGAAGACTGCTATCGCTTTAGCAGCCTGGGTCCACTTTATCCATCCAAGGCTCAAGAAAATATCCCGCTGGCGGCCTGAGTGCCCAAGACTGACAGCGCACGCTACCCGGCACGCATCATCTGGTAAACAAAGATCGCCACTCCGGCGAAAAACGTGGTGCCGACGACAAACCCGATAGCAATAAAAATAGTTTTTTTCATCACGCCATGCCCATGGGAAATTGGCTCCGTAAGAGCCCTCATTAACGAAACAATAGATTTTCGCTTCTTCTACAAGCGCACTTGCATATTGCACTACTTTTGCGCCGCAAATCCATCAGCGCTGGGCGGGCACGCCCATGAACGCCCGGCAAACCCTGGTGCTGAACCACGTGCTTGATGGGATGGAGGGCAAGCTCACGAATGCCAAATGGGCCGCGATGGGCAAATGCTCGGCGGATACGGCACTAAGGGATATCAATGGTTTGGTGGAGCGGGGGGGCTGCGCAGGCTGGAGGGGGGTGGAAGGAACACGGGCCATGCGTTACCAGTCAAATAGGCCGCTAGCGCAGTTGGAATCTGCACAAACAGCTATTAAATCCATAGTATTTTCACCTTGGGCAAGTGGTACAGGGCTCCGGTGGTGGTGACGACCAGCCTGCCCAATCCCCCACACAAGCCATTGCCTCGCAATCTGACCATAATACCGCGCACCCCTAACCAACAAGGAGCAACGATGGGAACCATGGTGAATTTCGCACGGCCCGATGGCAAAACCGTACCCGGCTATCTGGCCGAGCCAGCCGCAAGCAATGCCCCGGCCATCGTGGTCATCCAGGAATGGTGGGGCCTGAACGACCAGATCAAGGGCGTGGCCGACCGCCTGGCCGCTGCCGGCTTCCAGGCCCTGGTGCCCGACCTGTACCGCGGCAAAGCCACGGTAGAACAAGAAGAAGCCCACCACCTGATGACCGGCCTGGACTTCAGCGACGCCGCCAGCCAGGACATCCGCGGTGCACTGCAGTTCCTCAAGCCCCGCGCGCCCAAGGTGGGCCTGACCGGCTACTGCATGGGCGGCGCGCTCACCCTGCTGGCCGCAGCAGCGCCCGAGCTGGACGCCGCCGTGGTCTGGTACGGCTGCCCGCCGCTGGAATACATCGACGCCAGCAAAATCAAAATCCCCCTGCAAGGCCACTGGGCCACGCAGGACGAGTTCTTCAAGATCGACACCGTGGCCGCGCTGGAAGACAAGCTCAAAGCCGCCGACGTCAGCTTCGAGTTCCACCGCTACCTGGCCCACCACGCGTTTGCGAATGAAACCGCCGTCGGCCCCGGCCGCATTGCGGCTACGCAGTACGACCCTGTGTGGGCGCAGCAGGCCTGGGACCGGGCGCTGCGGTTCTTTGGCAAGCATCTGGGGTGATCTGGCGCATGCAGCCCATGGACCTGGAGAAGGACTCCATTGCCTTCTCCAGGTCCATTGCCGCAGAAAATGCACAGCATCTTCCACAAGGACTCTTCGTGCCAGACTCCATCGTCATCCAGCAACCCGCCCTGCCAGCCCAGCAACTCATGGTGCTACACCACGGCGAAGGCGGCAGTGCGCGTCACATGGAGCCCTTGGGGCGGCGCCTGGCCGCGCATTTCCCCCATGCCTTCATCGTCAGCGTGCAGGCGCCGTACCGCTGCGACGCGGCTGCCCCCCAGCTTGCCGACGCAGAAGTGGGCGGCCAGTGGTTCCCAACGCAAGACATTGATGACGAGCAGCGCGCCGCACGCGTGGCACAGGCCGTGCCCGCCTTTGTGCACAACCTGCGCTACTGGCAAACCCAGAGTGGCGTGGGGCCCGGTGCCACGGCCATCTTTGGCTTTGCACAGGGCGCCACCATGGCGCTGGAAGCCGCGCAGGTCGAACCCGCGTTGGCTGCACGCATCATCGTGCTATCCAGCCGCTATGCGCAGCTGCCCAGCAGCGCGCCCGAGAAAACCACGCTGCATTTCATCCACGGCAAGGCGGACCCCGTCATCCACTACGGCCACTGCGTAGCCGCCGCAGAGCGCCTGGTGGGGCTGGGCGGCGACCTGACGGCAGACGTCATCCCCTTCCTGGCACATGCAGTGACCGACGAAGTCATGGACCTGGTGCTCGAACGCCTGACAGGCCATATTCCCAAACACCAATGGGAAGAAGTGCAGAAGGCAGCAGCACAGCAGCAGGGCAGCTAGCCCGTCGCCCATACCGCAGCCTGTATGCCAAACAGGCCGCTGGCGCACGTGGAATCTTCGCAAGCAGCTATCAAATTATGAGCAAACCAGCGCACCACACCTTTGAAACGTCTGAGCAACTCCACGCGTGGCTGCGGGTGAACCACGCCAGCGAGTCTGAGCTGTGGGTGCGCATCTTCAAAAAGGCCACCAGCCAGCCCTCCGTTACCTGGGACGATTGCGTGGTGGCCGCTATTGGCTGGGGTTGGATCGACGGGCTGCGCAAGGCCTTGGACGACACCTCGTTTCTGCAACGCCTTATTCCATTTCCAGACAATACGAGATTAGGCGCGAAGCCGCAGACAGTGGTTTGCCACGGCAAGGCGAAGCAACAACATATTCGGATTGATCTGGAGATGGAATGACCCCACGCCGCGCGCGCTCCAAATGGTCGCAGAAAAACGTGCAGCATGCCGAGTGGCTGATCGCGCAAGGGCGCATGCAAGCCGCCGGCCTGGCGCATGTAGAGGCCGCGCGCAGCGATGGGCGCTGGGCCCCCGCCTACGCCGACAGCGCCACCATGGTGATGCCCGAAGACTTTTTGGCGGCACTGCAACAAGACCCCGCTGCCGAGGCCTTCTACGCAATCCTGAAGCGGCAGCAGTTGTTCACCATCTACTACCGGCTCACCAGCGCCAAGCGGGCGGAAACTCGGCAGAAGCGCATGGCTGAACTATTGGCAAAGTTGGCGCGTGGCGAAAGCCTGTGATTTCGTATTTAGTGGCACATGGTGGCCAAGGCGCAGTTTTAACCGTGCTGGATCGGCATACCCGTAAATCTGACGTAGATTCACAAATTCAAGCTTAGTTTTTCGCAATCTTTGTTTTCATCGAGGAACTTTCCGGCCTTTTCGCAGAAATTATAAAAAGCCAGCCAGTGGATGCGTTCCATATTTATTCCAACCATAAAGTTACTTCCATTTTTGGCAGAAATTGCATAGTAGCCAAACATGTAATACGCAATCGCAGGATTTATAAAGTTGGCTGAGGATAGCAACGATATTTCTTCCATAAAGGTCAAGAATTTTCTTTTCTTATCCCACATTAGTGGCTCAACTAGCTCAACATCGTCGCCATCGATGTGTTTCAAAACTTCAAGCAAAACTGGGTCATCAAACAGTAATCTATGTTGTTTTAGGAAAAACTCCGTTCTTTTAAGTAAAGAATCGTTTGCGCGTTGAGTTCTTAATGCCCTCAGTTCAATCCAGATTTTCCATCCTGCTCCGATTAAAGTGATGAGAGTAACTACTATGCCGACTGCCTGCCAATGTGCTCCCCATTCCGCCATGGTCATGCATTCGTCGACGAATGGAATAATTACCTTTGCGCAGAATACTTTATCGTCACTCATTATTAAACCTCGTCTATCGTGAGAATTAATAGCCGCTTAATTATCCCGGCGGCATTAGTAACTTGATATCCTGCAAATTGCCTTTTCCCATTTCCAATCCGACGAGAGCCCTCTTCCATTGATGCGGCGGCTGAGGTGTTGCCCACCAATTCAGGATTGAATCCAAGTAGATTGAATGGGATTGTTCGACCCAAATCATCAATGTAAGCCCTGCCGTATCCTGTAAGGATGTTGTACTTCGTTACATTTCCTATCCAATACTCTTGAGTGTTTGAGCGTTGAGTTGTTCCAACGTACTCCAACGTTTCATGATTCATAGATATTGCAGATCCGACTCTTGGGCGAAGAATTTTTATCGTATTTGCACTATTTGATTTAATTGGCCGATGTACTTCTGCTAAGTAATTCTCTAACGCGGCGGCCATTTCATCAAAATTCCCCTCATTTCTATCTATTTTTTTCCTCAAAAATGGAGTTGTGGGGTCATGCTCAATCCCGATGCCCAGCGCGAATGTATAAGTAAAATAATCCCAAAAATTGCCAACAATAACTGATGCCCCCATTTCTTCAGTGACTTTTTTTGAGAATTCAACATCAATAAGTGTCTCAAAGCACCCTTTCTTTGCGCCTGTCATGTAAGTTGTGATATTCGTAGGTTTTGGAACCTTGCTGCGAGCATCATCATCGTTTGCAAAAGCATGGGCTATGCGATTTAATACTCGAGTGAATCCATGTAATGATTCTGCTGCATCAAAAAGATCAAGTCGACCAGAATCAGAACTTTTGCCTTCGTATTGAATAATTATCTCTGTGTGTTTCATTCTCTGACTTTCATGTTTTTAAATGAATATCTCGCCATATTTACCTCCCCCACTAACCCCCATCACCAACCTCTGAGTAGCCCTAGTCGCCGCCACATAAAACACGCGCGCCGCTTCCTGCTCGTCCTCTCCCACCGCAGGCATATGCCCCACGCCGGGTAGCGCCACCACCGGAAACTCCAGCCCCTTGCTGACCTTCATCGTCATGATCTGGATGGCGTTGGCACCGGGTCTGAAGTCGCCCGCCCGCTTGCGCACATTGAAGGGCAGCCTGCGCTGCTCCAGCGCCCAAGCGCACAGGTCCATGGTGGAGTAGTCGTGGCACAGGATGGCCATGTCGCCCCAGGCGTGGCCTTCTTTGTGGGCGTTGCCTAGCTCGTCTGCAATGGCAAAGGCTTCGTCGCGCAAAGTGGGCAGGCGCAGGATCAGCGGGGCCTCGCCATCGCGCCCGCAGCTGATGGGCTTGAGCATGGGGATACCGTCGTCGTCTTTGTCGTCCGCAGTCAGCAGGTCGGCCGCCACCAGGCTGGCAATTTGCAATATCTGCCGCGTGTTGCGGTAGTTGATCTTCAGGATGGTGGTGCGGCCCTGCGCCTGTATGCCTACGCTCTTGAAGCTGAACTGCTTGCTGCGCGCGCGTTCGTAAATGCTTTGCGCATCGTCGTACAGCACCAGCAGGCTGTTGGTGCTGGGGTCCACCATTTGCGTGACCAGCTTGAGCCACTCGGGCGCGAAGTCGTGGCCTTCGTCGAGCATCACCGCCTGGTATTGGCCGCTGGGGATTTGTTTGCGGTCCACGCCGGTGACCATGCGGTGCACCATGTCTTCCATCTTGGCGGAAACAGACATACGGTCGTCCGGCAGCGTTTGCCCAAACGCCACCAGTTGGTCGCGGCACCATTTGTGAAAGTGCCGCACATGTACCTTGCCGCCCAAGCCCTTGGCCTGCATCACGCTGTGCAGCTTCACGCCCAGCGGCTCGTTAAAACACAGGATGAGGATGGGCTTGCTGGTCGGTGTGCTGGCCTGGGCCAGGTATTCCGCGCGGTAGCCCAGGATCATGGTCTTGCCGGAACCGGCCACGCCGTGGATGACGCGGTGGCCCTCGCCCAGGCTGCGGGCCAGCTGCTCTTGCTGCAGGTCCATCACCCGCATGATGCTGGGCAGCTCTGCGTCGGCATCGCTGTCGTCAAACAGCGCAGCCTGTGTTTGCACGCGCACCTGGGGGAACATGATCCAGCGCACGCGGTCCATCTGCGGCAGGCTAATAGCGCCGCGCATGCCGTAGGGGAACATGCCCCACAAGCGGCTTTGTAGTTCTTCGGCGTCCACGCCCTCCAGCATTTCGTCTTGGCACAGCGCGCGGTGGGGTTCGATGGCATGGTGCAGCTCGGCCGCCTCAAACTGCTTGCGGGTGATATTGGTAAACACCACGCCATAGCTCCAGGGGAAAGCCAGCTTGCCGGCGTGGGGGCCATCAGCTTGCACCAGCGGAGCATCGCGTTCCAGCGCCTTGACCACTTGGTGCGCGTACTGGCGGGCTTGCTCCAGCGGATTGATCACCGTCTTGGGGCCGCTATCGCCCAGAATTTCCCAGTTTTGCTTGTCGGCCTGCAAGATGGTGCTGGGCTTCCAGTCTTTCACCTCCAGCACCAAAATGCCGCGGCGCGGGTGCATCACGCAGAAGTCGGGATGGGTGTTGCGTGGTCCCATGGGTACGTCGTACCAAAGCAGGTAGTCGTCTTCGAGCTTGTGCTCCAGCCGCTCGGCCAGGCGCCGTTCCCCAGAGGTCATCCGCGACACACAGGAACCCAATGCCGGTATCAATACAGCCATAGCTCTGTGCCCACCCAGTGTTTCTAATTGCAACGTCCGGCGCATCATGCACGACAAGGCAACAGAAATCACGAGCGCCGCGCGCGATAGTTCGCCGTTAGTCCCCCATATGCATGAAACCTGCACGCCTCAAAGCTTGACTGTTCAGGCTGCCAGCCATACTTGCCAAGCAGCATCTACACCCATTCCAAGTCCCTCTGTACGGCATCGCAAAACCGCCGTTTCTGCCCCCTCAATCGTCGTAATGCCCCCGGCAAGCCACCACATCCAAATCCGCATCGTCCACCGCGTACACCAGCCGGTGCGTCCCATCAATCCGCCGAGACCAATAGCCCGCCAAGTTGCCCATCAGCGGCTCGGGCTTGCCGATACCTGCGAAGGGCTCGCGGGCTGCGGCTTCAATCAGGGTGTTGATGCGCTTCAAGGTTTTCTTGTCTTGCCCCTGCCAATAGGTGTAGTCGGCCCACGCCGCCGGGGTGAATCGGATGGAGCGCGCCATCGGCTCAATCCTTCACCAACTCACGGCGCACGGCCTTGCCCGCTTTGTGCTGGGCGATGGACTTGGCCAGGTGCGCGGCGTTGGCCGGGGTCGAGAGCAAGTGCATGGTTTCCATGATGCTTTGGTAGTGGTCTAGCGACATGACCACGGCATCGGCACCATCGCGGCGGCTGATGACGGTGACATCGGCATCGTCGCTTACGGTGTCCAGCACCGATTTCAGCGAGCTGCGGGCTTCCGAGTAGGTGATGATGCGCATGGTGAAGTCCTTTAACTTGTACAAAAACTGGTGCAAGTATAAGTCTTTCACCCAAACTACTCTGCTAAATTGCCCTGCATGCGCCCCACCCTAGCCGACCGCCTCCTGGCCCACACCGACCGCTTCCTGCGCGTCGCCCTGAGCCAGTACGTCACCAACGGCCTTACCGTCACCCTGGGCCTGGTGGTGATCATGCTGCTGGTGTTCGAATCGGCCGGGCTGGCGGGGGCATCGAGTGCGGCGGTAGGAGTGCTGATCACCAGCCTGCCAGACGTGCCTGCGCCGCGCCGCCGCAAGTTCATGCAGATGCTGCCCGCGCCGCTGATAGGCACGCCGCTGTCGATGCTGGTGCAACTGGTGCGCGACGACACGCTGCTGCTGGGCGTGGTGATTGTGGCGGGCACGTTTTTGGCGGTGATGGTGATGGCCTGGGGCAAGCGCGGCGGGCCGATCACGTTTGCGCTGCTGTTTTCCATGCTGTTTTCGATGGCGGCCCCGCCCCCGGCTTCGCTGGAAATGATTGCGGTGCACGGCGGCTGGTTTGCGCTGGGGGCGGGGCTGTACCTGCTGTGGGGTGTGCTGACCACCCACTGGCTGAACAACCGCTTTCGCACCCAGTTGCTGGCTGAGTGCCTGCACAGCTTTGCGCAGATTTTGCGCACCCAGGCGCAGCGTTTTGCGCCGCATGCCGACCCGCAAACCCAATCCCAAATGCTGTTGGCCAAAATGCTGGAGCAGCAGGCCACTTTTGCCGACCACCTGCAAAGCACCCGCGACGTGGTGCTCGAATCGCCCACCACCCCGGCGCGCACCCGGCTGGCGGCCATGCTGCTGGGCCTGCTGGAGGCGCGCGACCACCAACTGGCCTGCGATCTGGACCTGGACACCTTGCTGCAGCACCCCGGCAGCAGCGCCACCCTGCCCGCGCTACAACACGTGCTCAACACCACCGCCCAGCAGCTAGAGGCGCTGAGCCTGTCGCTGTTGCTGGGGCGCGGCATGCAGGCGATTGCGCCGATCGCCAACCTGCGCAGTTCCCTGGCGGGCGTACTGCCGCTGCGGCCCGAGGCGCAAGCGGTGCCCGAGCCGCTGGCCGTGGGCACGCCCGATGCCAGCGCGCTGCTGCACAACATGGCCGACCGCATTGGCCACATCAACGACGAAGCCGTGCACCTGGCCGCGCTGGCGCGGGGCGATGCCAGCCCCGAGCTGGCGGCGGTGCGCACCCAGTGGCAGCTGTTTGTCAGCCCCACGCGCTGGGCCTGGGCACCGCTGCTGGGGCAGCTGGGCTGGCGCGCTCCCACCCTGCGCTACGCGCTGCGGGCCACGCTGGCGGTGGCGGCGGGCTACGTGGTGTCGCTGCACCTGCCCTGGGTGTCGCACAACTACTGGATATTGACCACCATCGTGGTGGTGATGCGCGGCAACCTGGCGCAAACGCTGCAGCGGCGCGACGCGCGGGTGGCGGGCACGCTGCTGGGCTGTGTGCTGGTGATGGCGCTGCTGGCCACCCACCCCGGCGCGCGCACGCTGTTTTTGGTGATTGCGCTCAGCATGGGGCTGGCCCACGCGTTTGCGCTGCGCCGCTACCTGTTCACCTGCATTTTTGCCACGCTGGCCGGGCTGTTGCAGGCCCACCTGTTGCTGGTGGGCGTGGCCCCCACGTTTGCGATTTTTGAGCGCCTGGGCGACACGCTGCTGGGCGCGGCCCTGGCCTGGCTGTTCAGCTACGTGCTGCCCGCCTGGGAGCGCAGCCAGTTGCCCGGCCTGGTGCGGCGCAGCCTGCAGGCACAGTTGCAGCACGCCAAGCTGGCGCTGGAGTTAGGCGAACCGGCGCAGGCGTCCGACCTGCCCTGGCGGCTGGCGCGGCGCGAGGCCTACGATAGCCTGTCGGCCCTGACCCTGGCCACCCAGCGCAGCCTGGCCGAACCCGACCAGGTGCGCCCGCCGCTGGCCCCGCTGGAGGCGGTGCAGGCGCGCAGCTACCAATTGCTGGCGCAGTTGACCGCCATCAAGTCGCTGCTGTTGCTGCGCCGCAGCCAACTCGACATGGCCGTGGCCACCCCGGCGTTGCAAGAGGCGGCGCAGCAAATCGCCCTGGAGCTGACCGCCGCGCCCCCCACAGAAGTGGCAGCCCCCGCCTGGCGAGAAGTCGAGGTCCCATCCATCGCCGCCCAGCCTTTCCAGCCCCGGCCTGATCCCACAGCGGTAGACGACCTGACCCCCTGGCTGCTGCGACGGCTGACCCTGGCCACGTCGATGGCGCGAGAATTGCAGCAGGCCGCCAGCCAGGCCCAGCAGCGCACAGCGAAGGCTTGATGCTATTGAATAGATAGCTGCTTGCGCTGGCTCTACCTGCACAAACGGCCTATTTCTTATAAATTTACCATGACCCAACCCACCAGCACCTTGCGGCAAATTCCCCGTGGCATCTGGGTGCTGGGGTTTGTGAGCCTGCTGATGGACATCTCGTCGGAGATGGTGCACAGCCTGCTGCCGCTCTTCATGGTGTCCACGCTGGGGGCCAGCGCCTTGTTGGTCGGCGTGGTCGAAGGTCTGGCTGAATCTACCGCACTGATCGTCAAAGTGTTCTCCGGCACGCTGAGCGACTACCTGGGCCGCCGCAAAGGCCTGGCGCTGCTGGGGTACGGCCTGGGCGCGCTGACCAAGCCGCTGTTTGCCATCGCGCCCGGCATGGGCATGGTGCTCACCGCCCGGCTGCTCGACCGGGTGGGCAAGGGCATCCGCGGCGCGCCGCGTGATGCGCTGGTGGCCGACATCGCGCCCGCCCACCTGCGCGGTGCCGCCTTTGGCCTGCGCCAGTCGCTGGACACGGTGGGTGCGTTCGTCGGGCCGCTGCTGGCGGTGGTGCTGATGCTGCTGTGGGCCAACGACTTCCGGGCGGTGTTCTGGGTGGCCGTGGTGCCGGGACTGCTGGCGGTGGTGCTGCTGTTTTTCGGCCTGCAAGAGCCGCCTATGGTGCCCGGTGCCCGGCGCAGCAACCCCATCACCCGGCACAACCTGCGCAGCCTGGGCCCGGCGTATTGGTGGGTGGTGGGCCTGGGCGCTGTGTTCACAATGGCGCGCTTCAGCGAGGCGTTTCTAGTGCTGCGGGCGCAGCAGGGCGGCATTCCCGTAGCCCTGGTGCCGCTGGTGATGGTGGCGATGAACATCGTCTACGCTGGTTCGGCCTACCCCTTTGGCAAGCTGTCGGACCGTATGGGCCACACAAAGCTGCTGGCGCTGGGCCTGGTGGTGCTGATCGCCGCCGACCTGGTGCTGGCACACAGCAGCCACTGGGGCGTGGTGCTGGCCGGGGTTACCCTGTGGGGCGTGCACATGGGCATCACCCAGGGCCTGCTAGCCACCATGGTGGCCGCCACCGCTCCACCCGCGCTGCGCGGCACCGCGTACGGCTTCTTCAACCTGGCCAGCGGCCTGGCGCTGCTGGCAGCCAGCGTGTTGGCCGGCCTGCTGTGGGACCAACTGGGCGCGTCGGCCACGTTCTATGCCGGGGCGGGCTTGTGTGGGCTGGCGCTGCTGGTCCTAAAATTCGCCCCCCATCCCTCCCACTGACTGACTGCATTGACCGCTTTGACCGATACCACCGACACCCCCGAAGATGCGCCGGAAGACAGCCCCAAAATCCAGGAACCCCGCCTGTGGACCGGCGACGGCTGGACGGCGCGGGTCATCAAGAACGAAGACGACGACGGCTGGGCCGTGGCGATGGTGAAAGACGGCGAGCCCGAGCCGGCGCTAGTTGGCCCCTGGACCATGGGCCGCGACAAAAAGAACCCCAAGCCGCTGGACCACAACGCCTTCAGCACCCTGGTCAAAACCGCCAACGAGTTCGTGCGCCGCCACGAGCAGCAACTCCACGCCACGCTGCACCAGAGCATCACCGTCACGGCTGAGGCAGGCCGCGTCACCGTCAACCTGGATATCGTGCCCGACGAAGACAACCCCTACGCCTTGCTGAGCGCGCAAGACGACGGCGGCGAGACCCTGGCCGAGGTCAAGGTGGCGGCAGGCTTCAAGCTGAACCGCAGCACGGCGGTGGCCTGGGCGGATGGCGGGTTTGCCAAGCCGCGGTAGCCCAGTGGGGTCAGATCACAATTGCGCACCCCATGGTGGCGGAGCAAGACCGGCGATAACCCGCATTTGTGCTCTGACCCCTCTGGGCGGTCCCCCGCGCCGCACCGCAAATCAACAGCCGCAATCTTTAATGCCGACCCTCCATGCATCTAGCGTCGAGCATGTTTTTGGGCTGCCTATCCGCCAATAGGGGTCAGAGCACACACGCGATTGAGCGGGTCTGCGGAATCTAATTTTCAGCGCGCGTGGATGATCTGACTCCTATTGGCTACCACCCGTACTGCCCTTTCCATCAAAAATATTAAATTGATAGCAGATTACGCATATTGAATATGCGCTAGGGTCACTTTTTACTCTTAAGAAATAGCCCCGATCTCCAATCCACCAGCCCCGCTCTGTATGATCCAACGCTTTGTCCAAAGCATCCCCCCACACCATGTCCGCCGGAATGAACCCCGCCCAGCAAGAAGCTGTGAACTACCTGCACGGCCCCTGCCTGGTGCTGGCGGGGGCGGGGTCGGGCAAGACACGGGTGATCACGCACAAGATTGGCCGACTGATCGAAACCGGCGTGCCGCCCAAGAGCATTGCCGCCATCACCTTTACCAACAAGGCGGCGATGGAAATGCGTGACCGGGCCAAGGCGCTGATCGGGCGCGAGGCCAAGGACGTGGTGATTTGCACCTTCCACGCCCTGGGTGTGCGCATGGTGCGCGAAGACGGCAAGCTGCTGGGCCTGAAGCCCCAGTTCAGCATTCTGGATGCCGACGACGTGACCGGTATTTTGAAAGACGCGGGCGGCAGCGTCGATGTGGCCACGGCCCGCACTTGGCAGTGGACCATCAGCAAGTGGAAGAACATGGGCCTGAACGCCGAGCAGGCCGCCGCCCAGGCCGCCGACGATAGCGAAGCCATCACCGCCCGCGTGATGGCGCTGTACGAAGAGCGCCTCACCGCCTACCAGAGCGTAGACTTTGACGACCTGATCAGCCTGCCGCTGCGCCTGCTGCGCGACCATGAAGAGGTGCGCAGCAAGTGGCAGCGCGTGCTGAACCACGTGCTGGTGGACGAATACCAAGACACCAACGCCACCCAGTACGAGGTGCTCAAATATTTGGTGGGCGAGCGGGCCCACTTCACCGCCGTGGGCGACGATGACCAGTCCATCTACGGCTGGCGCGGGGCCACGCTGGACAATCTGAAGAAGCTGCCCATCGACTTTCCGCAGCTCAAGGTGATCACGCTGGAGCAAAACTACCGCTCCACCAGCGCCATCTTGCGGGCGGCCAACAACGTGATTGGCCCGAATCCCAAGCTGTACCCCAAAACCCTGTTCAGCGAGCTGGGCGAAGGCGAGCCGGTGCGGGTGGTGGATGCCGACAACGAAGAGCACGAGGCCGAGCGTGCCGTGGCCCGCATCCAGAGCCTGCGTGCCGGTACGGCAGCGGTGGTGCAGGGGCCGCAGTACCAGGAATACCGCCACTTCGCCATCCTGTACCGCGCCAACCACCAGGCCAAACCGTTCGAGAAGGCGCTGCGCAAGGCGGCGATTCCGTACAAGGTGTCCGGCGGCACCGGCTTTTTTGACCGGGCCGAGATCAAGGACCTGTGCGCCTGGTTCCGTCTGTGGATCAATAGCGACGACGACCCGGCGTTTCTGCGCTGCATCACCACGCCCAAGCGCGGCATTGGCCACCAGACGCTGGGCAAGCTGGGCGAATTTGCCACGCAGTACAAGCTGAGTTTGTTTGAGTCGCTGTTCACGTCCTCGCTGGGGGCGCTGCTGACCGCCAAGGCGCTGGACGGCCTGCACGAGTTTGGCCGTTACGTGACTGACCTGGAATACCAGGCCCGGCGCACCGTGGGCGCAGAAGATTCCCTGGCCTTCATGCTGCAGTGGCTCAAAGACATCGACTACGAAAAGCACCTGTACGACGGTGAAGACAGCGAAAAAGTCGCCGCCGCCCGCTGGACCAATGTGCTGGAGTTCTGCGACTGGATGGCCGCCCGTGCCGGTGGCCAGACCGACGAAGATTCGGGCACCACCACCATGCGCGAGACCAAATCGCTACTGGAAGTGGCCCAGACCATCGCCCTGCTGTCCACCATCAACCAGCGCGAAAAGGATGCGGATGTGGTGACGCTCTCGACCCTGCACGCCTCCAAGGGCCTGGAGTGGCCGCACGTGATGCTGGCGGGCGTAACCGAGGGCATGCTGCCCTTCAAGCTGGACGACGACGAGGGCCGCCAGCAGGTGGTGGCCGATGACATCACCCAGCGCCTGCAGGAAGAGCGCCGCCTGATGTACGTGGGCATTACCCGCGCCCAGCGCAGCCTGGCCGTGAGCTGGACCAAAAAGAAGAAAAAAGGCCGTGAAACCGTGGCCGCCCAGCCCAGCCGCTTCATCAAGGAGATGGGGCTGGACCAGGCCACCATCAAAGAAGACCCGCGCGAAAAGCTGCGGGCGCTGCGCGCCGAGTTCGCCCAAAAATCGCAAGCCAACGCTGCCGCCGCCCTGGCAGCACAGAATCCATGACCTTCCGAATTACTACACTTTTTATAGCTGCTTGCGTAATCAGTACCTGCGCCAGCGGCCAAAACACCGCTAAAAATACACCTGCCGTCTGCCTGGCACCGGAAGCCCTGAGCGCCGTACACCTGTACGGCCTGTGGCGCGCCGAGATTGAGGGCGAGCCCGGCGGTGCCAGCGTGCGCTTTCAAAAAGACCCCGAGCAGGACAACAGCGTAGTGGGCAGCATCAACCGCGACGGTGCCAAGGCGAAACCAGCTTTGCTGGCAGGCGACGTGCAGCACGGCGACTTCCAGCTGGAAGAATCTGACGACGGCGTGCGCATCAGCGCCACCTGGAGCGGCCAGGTCGTAGACACATCATGTGGCAAGGAAATCAAAGGACTATGGACCAACGCACTCACCGACCAAACCCATCCCTTCGTGCTGCGCAAGCAAGGGGGCTGGCAATGAAGCCCGCCAGGCACTTTGCGCTGGGGACCGCCATGGCCGCTGCCATGGCCACCTTGTGCGGTGGCGCGCAGGCCCAGGTGGCCAGCGCCGCCGACACCGCTTCGGCCATTGCCAAGGCCACCACCTCTGCGCCCTGGTTGGCCTGCAGCCGCCTGACCGATGACAAGGCCGCCCGCCTGGCCTGTTACGACGAACTGGCCCAGCAGGTCACCGCCCCGGTGCCCACTGCCCCAGCCGCGTTGGCCACGGCGGCTGCTGCCCTGCCCGAGGTACCACCCCAACCCGTGGCCGTGGCCTTGGCCATTGCCGCCGACCAGGGCTGTAAAGACGCGCGTTATTCTGAAATGTCGCGGTTCTGGGAGCTGGAGTCGGGCAGCAACTGCGGTACTTTCGGCATCCGTGGCTACCGGCCCATCAGCCTGTCGGTAGTGACCGCCGACACCGTGAACGACCAACCCAGTTCCCCGGCGGCGGGCCATACGGCCACATCGGCCATCAATTACAGCCGCACCGAAGCCCGCATCCAGGTGTCGGTACGGACCAAGATTGCCCAGGGCATGCTGACCCAGGGCAGCCCGGGCCTGAGCGATTCTCTGTGGTTTGGCTACACCCAGCAGTCGTACTGGCAGCTGTTCAGCCCCGACCTGTCGCGCCCATTCCGCAGCACCGACCACGAGCCGGAAGTGGTCTACGTCTACCCCAGCACCCTGGCCCTGCCGTTTGACTGGAAGCTGCGCTACACCGGCGTGGGCCTGGTGCACCAGTCCAACGGCCAGAGCCTGCCCTTGTCGCGCAGCTGGAACCGTGTCTACCTGATGGCCGGGTTCGAGCAATCCAACCAGTGGCGGGTGCAGGCCCGCGCCTGGCAGCGCATCCACGAGAGCAACGGCGCCGACGACAACCCCGACATCACCGACTACATCGGCCACGGCGAAGTGCTGGCCTCGTGGAACGTCAACCCCGACAACACCCTGGTGGCTACGGTGCGCAATTCCTTGAAGGTGAACAGCCGCGGCTCGGTGCGCCTGGAGTGGCTGAAAGCCCTGACCGGCAACGACAACAAAAAGAGTGCCTTGCGTCTGCACACCCAGTTGTTTAGCGGCTACGGCGACAGCCTGATCGACTACAACCGCCGCCGCACCGTGCTGAGCGTCGGTCTGAGCCTGGTGGATTTTTAAAAGCTGGCGTTGCGCCTCCTAATCTCGGTTAAAAACCGAGAAGAGGGGGTCTACATCACCGCGCCGACTTGCCAGGGCACGAACTCGTTCTGGCCGTAGCCGTGGCGCTCGCTCTTGCTTTGTGTGCCGGAGGCGGTGGCCAAAATCAGCGCAAAAATCCGCTCGCCCATGGCCTGCACCGTGCTGCTGCCGTCGATGATCTCGCCGCAGTTGATGTCCATGTCTTCCTCTTGCTTCTTCCACAGCGCGGTGTTGGTCGCCAGCTTCAGCGACGGCGTGGGCGCGCAGCCGTAGGCGCTGCCCCGGCCGGTGGTGAAGCAGATCAGATTCGCCCCACCCGCGACCTGGCCGGTGGCGCTGACCGGGTCGTAGCCGGGGGTGTCCATGAACACAAAGCCGTGCGCCGTCACCGGCTCGGCGTACTCGAACACGCCTTCCAGGTTGGTGGTGCCGCCCTTGGCCACCGCACCGAGTGACTTTTCCAGGATGGTGGTCAGGCCACCGGCCTTGTTGCCGGGGGAGGGGTTGTTGTTCATCTCGCCGCCGTTGATCTCGGTGTAGTGCTCCCACCAGTGGATGCGGCTGATCAGCTTTTCGGCAATCGCGGGGGCTACGGCGCGGCGCGTCAGCAGGTGCTCGGCCCCGTAAACCTCGGGCGTTTCGCTGAGGATGGCGGTGCCGCCATGGGCCACCAGCAAATCCACCGCCGCACCCAGGGCCGGATTGGCGCTGATGCCCGAGTAGCCATCCGACCCACCGCACTGCAGGCCGATGGTGATGTGCGACGCGCTACAGGGCTCGCGGGTGACGGCGTTGGCGCTGGCCAGCATGCCGGTGACCAGGGCAATGCCTTTGTCCACCGACTGGCGGGTGCCGCCGGTGTCCTGGATGTTGAAGGTGCGCAGGGTATCGCCCTCGCGCAGGCTGCTGTGGGCCAGCCAGGCGCTGATCTGGTTGGCCTCACAGCCCAGGCCCACGACGACCACCGCGCCGAAGTTGGCGTGGCGTGCGTAGCCCGCCAGGGTGCGCTCCAGCAGCTGCAGGCCCAGGCCTTCGCCGTCCATGCCGCAGCCGGTGCCATGGGTCAGGGCCACCACGCCGTCGATGTGCGGATAGTCGGCCAGTGCCGCCGGGTTGGTCTGGCGCGAAAAGTGCGCGGCAATGGCGCGGGCTACGGTGGCCGAGCAATTGACGCTGCTCAGGATGCCGATGTAGTTGCGCGTGGCGACCCGCCCATCGGCGCGGCGTATGCCCATGAACGTGGCCTCTTGGCGGGGTGCAGCGGGTTTCACATCGGCACCAAAGGCGTAGTCGCGGGCACCAACACCCGAGTTCGCACCCTTGTCGGGTCCCATGTCCAGGTTGTGGGTGTGCACATGCTCGCCGGGGCCAATGGCGCGGCTGGCGAAGCCGATCACCTGGTTGTAGCGCCGCACCGGCGCGCCTGCTGCAATGGCATGGGTGGCGATTTTGTGGCCAGGCGGCACCATGCCTTTGACGGCGATGCCCTCCACGGAGGCACCGCTGAGCAGCTGGCTGCGGGCAATGAGTACGTCGTCGGCGGGGTGGAGGCGGATGAAGGGGGCGGTGGTCATAGGGGGGTATTTTGTTTGGGTTAAGCCGGATTGGCGTTTTGCCAACTGGCGTTGAGCCGGTGGTGGGATTTGTCCATGTGGGCGTGCATGGCGGCACGGGCGGCGGCCGGGTCTTGGGCGCGGATGGCGGCCAGGATGGCCTGGTGCTCTTTCAATGCGGTGCGCCAGGAGCGCGGGGTCTCAAAGTAGCCGCCTAGCCGGGTAAACAGGTGGCCGCGCCGCGCATCCCAATAGCTGTGCACGGTTTCAATCAGCACCGTGTTGCCGCAGGCTTGCACGATGGCCGAGTGGAAGGCCCTGTCGCCCTCCAGCGGGGGCTGGCCCAGGGCGGCCTCTTCGCGCATGGTCTGCAGGGCCTGGTCCATGGCAGCCAGGTGCGCGGGCAGGGCCAGGGTGGCTGCCAGGGCGGCGGTTTCGCCCTCCACCACGCGGCGCGCGCGGATCAGCTCCAGCGGCCCCCATTCGGTGGCGGCCACCGGCGTGCCCTTGCTGCCCTGGCCACTCTGGTTGCGCTCCAGCACGTAGATGCCCGAGCCGGTGCGCACCTCGACCCAGCCTTCCACTTCCAGCGCAATCAGCGCCTCGCGCACCGACGGGCGGCTCACGCCCAGCAGCACGGCCAGCTCGCGCTCGGCCGGCAGGCGGTGTCCCACGGCGTATTCGCCCGACAGCATGCCGGCACGCAGTTGGTCGGCAATCTGGCGGTACAGGCGCTGGGGTTCCAGGGGTTGCAGGGGCATGGGTTGAAAGTTTAAGGGTTAGCCTTAATTGGTAAAGTGGTAAGGCCAATTCATAATCTCACAGATTGTCCCACCGCCCATCGGGCAAAACCCCACTTTTTGGAGCTGAAGCATGCGACTTTCAGGAAAAACCGCGCTGGTCACCGCCGCCGGGCAAGGCATTGGCCAGGCGGCCGTGCTGGCCATGGCGGCCGAGGGTGCCCAGGTGTGGGCCACCGACGTGAACCCGACGCTGCTGGCCAGCTACGAGGGCGTGGCCAACGTGACCGCGCTGCCGCTGGACGTGCGCGACCAGGCCGCCATCCAGGCACTGGTGGCCCGCATGCCACGCATCGACGTGCTGTTCAACTGCGCGGGCGTGGTGCACAACGGCACGGTGCTGGAAGTACAAAACAGCGAGTTGGAGTTTGCCTTTTTGCTCAATGTGCAGGCGCAGATGTGGGCCATCCAGGCCGCGCTGCCGCGCATGCTGGCGCAGGGCGCCGGCAGCATCATCAACATGGCCAGCGTGTGCAGCAGCATCAAGGGACTGCCCAACCGCTGTGTGTACGGCACCACCAAGGCGGCCGTGATTGGTCTGACCAAGAGTGTGGCCGCCGATTACGTGGCCCAGGGCATACGCTGCAACGCCATCGCCCCCGGCACGGTGGACACGCCCTCGCTGGCCGACCGCATCAACGCCAACGCCGACCCCGTGGCCGCCCGCAAGGCCTTCATTGCCCGCCAACCGATGGGGCGGCTGGCGCAGGCCCACGAGATCGTGCCCATCGTGGTATTTTTGGCCAGCGATGAATCCATATTTGCCACCGGGCAGACGTACTCCGTCGATGGCGGCATGACTATTTAATGGCACACCCCCAGGCTGCAGTGCTACGCATCTTTCGCCAACCCCCCTCGCATCGGTTTGCCAAAACCGATGCGACACGCAGGGGGCAACACCAGCAGCCTGGCAAAGCCAGTTCTGCGGTGTTCCTGGGGGGCGTGCGTTCTGGCTGAAACAGGGGTGGTGATTTTTCTTATTTTTCAACGGAAATAAACTATGAAACTCGTTCGTTATGGCAAGCCCGGCAAAGAAAAGCCCGGTCTGATTGATGCCGAAGGCAAGCTGCGTGACCTCAGCAAAGAGCTTAAAGATATTGGGCCAGAACAACTCGGCGATGCCGCGCTGGCGAAGATCGCCAAGCTCAATACCGCCAAGCTGCCGCTGGTCAAAGGCAAGCCGCGCATGGGCAGCCCGGTGGCCCGCGTGGGCAAGTTCATCGCCATCGGCCTGAACTACGCCGACCACGCCGCCGAATCCGGCCTGCCGATCCCTGCTGAGCCGGTGGTGTTCATGAAGGCCACCAGCTGCATCCAGGGACCCAATGACCCCATCATGCTGCCCAAGGGCTCGAAAAAGACCGACTGGGAGGTGGAGCTGGGCGTGGTCATTGGCACCCAGGCGCGCTACGTGTCGCAAAAAGACGCCCTCAACTTTGTGGCGGGCTACTGCACCATCAACGACATCAGCGAGCGCGAATACCAACTGGAGCGCGGCGGCACATGGGACAAGGGCAAAGGCTGCGATACTTTCGGCCCGCTCGGCCCCTGGCTGGTGACGCGCGACGAAGTGCCGAATCCGCAAAAACTCGGCATGTGGCTGGACGTGAACGGCCAGCGCGTGCAGACCGGCAACACCAAAACCATGGTCTTCACCGTGGCCAAGATCGTCAGCTACGTCAGCCAGTTCATGACCCTGATGCCCGGCGACGTGATCACCACTGGCACCCCCCCCGGCGTGGGCCTGGGCATGAAGCCGCCCAAGTTCCTGAAGAAGGGCGACACCATGGCCCTGGGGATCGACGGCCTGGGCGAGCAGCACCAGGAAGTGGTGGCATTCAAGCTGTAGCGGCCTAGCGTGGGTTTTATGCTTTTTAGGCCGCTAGCGCATGTATAGTCTACGCTAGTAGCTATTAAATACATAGCATTTGATGTTTGCACCCTAAAAAAGACCGCTGCTTCGCTGCGGTCTTTTTCGTTACCGGGCCATGGGTTTACCCTGTCGCTCAGGCGCAAAAAATGCGTTCCCATCGGTAGACTTTTGAAACCAAGTCTGGTTAAATTCTGAAAAATAGCACGATCGTTCGTATTTTTCAATTTAAACCCATGGCCCTCACCGAACATCCTGCCAAAGTCGCCCGCGATGCCCCCCTGGATGGCCGCGCTTTGCTCAAGGGCCGCCAGACCAAGGCCTCGATCATCGAGGCCGCTTTAGGTCTGGCCAGCCACATCGGGCTCGAAGGCCTGAGCATCGGCGCGCTGGCCGACGTCACGCAGATGAGCAAGTCTGGCGTGTTTGCCCATTTCGGCTCGCGCGAAGAGCTGCAGATCTCCGTCATCCGCGAGTACTACCGCCAGTTCGAGGCCGAGGTGTTCTACCCCGCCATGCAGGCCCGGCGCGGCTTGCCGCGGCTGCAGGCGCTGTTTGCCAATTGGATGCAGCGCGTGGCCATCGAGCTGCAATCGGGCTGCATTTTCATCAGCGGCGCGGTCGAGTTTGACGACCGGCCTGGCCCGGTGCGGGATGCGCTGGCCAACTCGGTGCAGGCCTGGCTGTCGGCCTTTTGCCGCGCCGTGGTGCAGGCCAAAGAGGTCGGCGACCTGCGCGCCGATGCCGACGAGCGCCAAGTCGCCTTTGAGATACACGGTTTGATTTTGTCGTTGCACTATGAGCACCGTTTTTTGAAGAATCCCGGTGCGGTAGACCGTGCCAATACCGGTTTTTTCCACCTCCTGGCGCGCTACGGACAGCCTCCTGCGCCATAAAGCCCTCTGAAATCAACCTTTTAAAAATTCCAAGGAGCCACCATGCCAAACTACACCCCTCCGCTGCGCGACATGCAATTTGTGATGCACGAAGTGCTCAAGGTCACCGACGACCTCAAGCTGATGCCGCAGCACGCGGACACCGATGCCGACACCATCAGCGCCATCCTGGAAGAGGGCGGCAAGTTCGCCTCCGAAGTGGCTTTTCCGTTGAACATCAGCGGTGATGCCGAAGGTTGCACGCTGGACAAGACCACCCACGAAGTCACCGCCCCCAAGGGCTTCAAGGAGGCCTACGCCCAGTACGTGCAAGGCGGCTGGGCGGCGTTGAGCTGCGACCCGGCCTACGGCGGCCAGGGCCTGCCGTTTGTGGTCAACCAGTGCTTCTACGAAATGCTGAACTCGGCCAACCAGGCCTGGACCATGTACCCCGGCCTGTCGCACGGTGCCTACGAGGCCCTGCACGCCCATGGCACCGACGCGCAAAAAGCCCTGTACCTGCCCCGCCTTACCAGCGGCGAATGGACCGGCAGCATGTGCCTGACCGAGCCGCACTGCGGCACCGATCTGGGCCTGCTGCGCACCAAGGCTGAACCTATCGTTGACGGTTCTGCGGATGGCACGTATGCATTGACCGGCAACAAGATCTTCATCAGCGCCGGTGAGCACGACCTGGCCGCCAACATCGTCCACCTGGTGTTGGCCCGCCTGCCGGACGCACCTGTGGGCAGCAAGGGCATCAGCCTGTTTGCGGTGCCCAAATTCCATGCGGCTGCCGATGGCACGCTGGGCAAGCGCAACGGTATCTACTGTGGCGGTCTGGAGCACAAGATGGGCATCCACGGCAACTCCACCTGCCAGATGGTGCTGGACGGTGCGATCGGCACCATCGTGGGCCAGCCCAACAAGGGTTTGGCGGCCATGTTTGTGATGATGAATGCCGCCCGCCTGGGCGTGGGCAACCAGTCGCTGGGCCTGACCGAAGTGGCCTACCAAAATGCCCTGGCCTACGCCAAAGACCGCATCCAGATGCGTTCGCTGTCCGGCACCAAGGCCAAGGACAAACCGGCCGATCCCATCATCGTGCACCCCGATGTGCGCAAGATGCTGCTTACCGCCAAGGCCTACGCCGAAGGCGGCCGCGCCCTGGGCATCTTCTGCGGCGTGCTGCTGGACAAAGAGCACAGCCATCCCGATGAGAAGGTGCGTGCCGATGCCGGTGAGATGCTGGCCCTGCTGACACCCATCGTCAAAGCCTTCCTCACCGACAACGGCCACATCGCCACCAATGCCTGCATGCAGGTCTTCGGCGGCCACGGCTTCATCAAGGAATGGGGCATGGAGCAGTACGTGCGCGACAACCGCATCAACATGATTTACGAAGGCACCAACACCATCCAGAGCCTGGACCTGCTGGGCCGCAAGGTGCTGGGCAACAACGGTGCCACGCTCAAAAAGTTTGGCCGCCTGGTGGCTGCGCTGGTGGAAGAAGAAGGCGTGAACGAGAAGATGGGTGAGTTCATCACCCCCATCGCCATCCTGGGCGACCAGGTTACCAAGCTCACCACCGAAGTCGGTTTCAAGGGCTTTCAGAATGCCGACGAAGTGGGCGCGGCTGCTGTGGACTACCTGCGCGTGGCCGGGCACCTGGTGTTTGGCTACTTCTGGGCCCGCATGGCCCAGGTGGCTCTGCGCGAGATCGCCGCCGGTAACAACGATCCGTTCTACCTGGCCAAAGTACAAACCGCGCGCTTCTACTTCGCCAAACTGTTCCCTGAAACCGCGACGCTGATGCGCACCATCCGCAGCGGCAGCAAGTCCCTCATGGACACCGACGCGGCTCTTGCCTAAAGCCCACCCTGGAGACAAAATGAAAAAAATAATAGCACTTACTGTAGGACTGGTCTGCGCTGGCGGCGTATTTGCCCAAATGACACCCGAGGGTCTGTGGCGCAATATCGACGACAAGACCGGCCAGCCCAAGGCCGAAATCCGCATCACCGCCAGCGGTAGCGTGCTCAGTGGCGTGATCGAAAAGTCGTTGGTCACCAACGGTGAGCCCAACTGCGGCCAGTGCACCGACGACCGCAAGGACAAGCCCAAGGTCGGCATGGAAATCATCCGTGGTGCCAAGAAGGCCGAGGGCAAGGACGTGTGGGAAGACGGCAAGATCCTCGACCCCGACAACGGCAAGAACTACACCCTGCGTATGGAGCCGCTGGAAGACGGCAAAAAACTCCAGGTGCGCGGCTATATCGGCCCCTTCTACCGCACCCAAATCTGGCAACGTATTCAGTAAATTCGAAAGACGCTTATGTCCCGATTCCCGATCAAAAAAGTCGCCGTCCTCGGCGCAGGCGTGATGGGCGCGCAGATTGCTGCGCACCTGGTCAACGTCAAAGTGCAGGTCGTGCTGTTCGACCTGAAGGCCAAAGAGGGCCTGGCCAACGGCATCACCGCCAAGGCTATCGCCAACCTGAAGAAGCTCAAGCCCGCGCCGCTGGGCGTGGCCGAAGATGCCGACCTGATCCAGCAGGCGAATTACGACGACCACCTGGACCAGCTGAAAGACTGCGACCTCATCATTGAGGCCATCGCCGAGCGCATGGATTGGAAGCTCGATCTGTACAAGAAGATTGCGCCCTTCGTCGCCCCGCATGCGCTGGTGGCTTCCAACACCTCGGGCCTGTCGATCACCAAGCTCAGCGAAGCCTTGCCCGAGGAGATCAAGCCGCGCTTTTGCGGCATCCACTTCTTCAACCCGCCGCGCTACATGTACCTGGTGGAGTTGATCAACACGCCCACCACCCAGCCGGAAGCGCTGGACCAGCTCGAAGCCTTCGTCACCACCAGCCTGGGCAAGGGCGTGGTGCGGGCCAAGGACACGCCCAACTTCATCGCCAACCGGGTGGGTATCGCGGGCATGCTAGGCATCATCGGCGAGACCAGCAAGTTCGGCCTGACCTATGACGTGGTGGACGATCTGACTGGCAAGCGCCTGGGCCGTGCCAGCTCGGGCACCTTCCGCACTGCCGACGTGGTGGGCCTGGACACGATGGCCCACGTGGTCAAGACGCTGCAAGACAACCTGAGTTTAGAGACCGACCCCTTCTACGGCAGCTACGGCACGCCGCCGGTGCTGGCCCAACTGCTGGACATGAAGAACCTGGGCCAGAAAACCAAGGCGGGCTTCTTCAAGAAGGTGGGTCGTGATGTGCTGCGCTTCGACGCGGCCAGCGCGACCTATGTGCCCGGTGGCGAAAAGGCCGACGAGGTCTATGGCCGCATGCTGAAAAGGCCCGCTGCCGAGCGCCTGGCCCTGCTGCGTAGCAGCGAAGGCCCCCAGGGGCAATTCCTGTGGGCGATTTTGCGCAACAGCTTCCACTACGCTGCTGTGCACCTGCAGACGATTGCCGACACCGCCCGCGATGTCGATCTGGCGATGCGCTGGGGCTTCGGCATGCAGCAAGGACCGTTCGAGCTGTGGCAAGAAGCCGGCTGGCTCACCGTGGCGAACTGGATCAATGAAGACATTGCCGTAGGCAAGGCCCTGAGCAATGCACCTTTGCCCGACTGGGTGTTCAAAGGCCCGGTGGCCGAGGCGGGCGGAGTCCACACCGCCGAAGGTTCGTGGAACCCGTCTACTTCAAAATTTGTAGCACGCCATGCACTACCTGTTTACGCCAGGCAGCTATTCCCTGAAAAAATCTCCGGCCACACCCAGGGCCTGGGCTTAGGCGGCGGTTTTGAGACGGCAGGCAAAACCTTGCATGAAGACAAGGCCATACGCCTGTGGACGCTGGATGACCAGATCGTCATCGCCAGCATCAAAACCAAGATGCACGCCATCAGCCCCGAAGTGTCGGAGGGTCTGGCCCGGGCGGTCGATCTGGCCGAGAAGGACTACGCTGGTGTGGTCATCTGGTCGGGTGACGAGCCCTTCAGCGCCGGTGCCGATCTGCAGGCCATGTTGCCCGGCTTCATGATGGGCGGCGCGGGTGCCATCAACAAGATGGAAAAAGCGCTGCAAAACGTGATGCTGAAAATCCGTTACGCCAATGTGCCGGTGGTCTCTGCCATCCGCGGCTTGGCGCTGGGCGGTGGTTGCGAGTTGGCGGTGTACTCCGCCCGCCGCGTGGTGGCGATGGAGAGCTATATCGGACTGGTGGAAGTCGGTGTGGGCCTGGTGCCCGGCGCGGGCGGCCTGACCTACATCGCCCGTCGGGCGGCTGAGAATGCCGCCCTGTCGGTGCACAAAGACCTGCTGCCCTTCCTGACCGAAGGTTTTACCGCTGCTGCGATGGCCAAGGTGGGCACCAGCGCACTGGAGTCGCGCAAGCTGGGCTATCTGCTGGAGTCTGATGTCATCGTGCCCAACAAGGACGAGCTGCTGTTTGTCGCGCTGAACGAGGCCAAGGCCATGGCCTCCAGCGGTTACCGCGCCCCGCACAAACGCCAGTTTCTGGTGGCAGGCCGCAATGGCAAAGCCACCATCCAGGGCCAGCTCGTCAACATGCGCGACGGCGGCTTCATCAGCCAGCACGACTTCCACATCGCCAGCCTGATCGCCGGTGTGGTGACCGGCGGCGACGTTGACAACGGCACCCTGGTCACCGAGGAATACCTCATGACCCTGGAGCGCAAAGCCTTCTGCAGCCTGCTGGAGAACGCCAAAACGCAGGAACGCATCATGGGCATGCTGTCCACCGGCAAGCCCGTGCGCAACTAAGGAACGAATATGAGCAAGCAAATCCAAGACGCCTACATCGTCGCCGCCACCCGCACGCCTATTGGCCGTTCGCACAAGGGGTATCTGCGCAACACCCGGCCTGACGAGCTGCTGGCCACCACGTTGCGTGCGGCGTTGGCCCAGGTACCCGGCCTCGACCCCGCCACCATCGAAGACGTGATCTGCGGCTGCGCGATCCCCGAAGCCCAGCAGGGCCTGAACGTGGCGCGCATCGGCGCGGTGCTGGCCGGCCTGCCGAATTCGGTGGGCGGCATCACTGTCAACCGCTTCTGCGCCTCGGGCATCAGCGCGGTGCAGATGGCCGCCGACCGCATCCGCGTGGGCGAGGCCGATGTGATGATCGCCGCCGGGGTGGAGAGCATGAGCATGGTGCCGATGATGGGCAACGGCCCCAGCCTGTCGCCCAACATCTTCAGCAACACCGACGACGTGGACAACTACGGCATCGCCTACGGCATGGGCCTGACCGCCGAGAAGGTGGCGCAGCAGTGGAAGATCAGCCGCAGCGCGCAAGACGAGTTTGCCTACGCTTCGCACATGAAGGCGTTGGCGGCCATGAAGGCGGGTTATTTCAACGACGAGATCACCCCGATCACGGTGGATGACCGCAGCGTCGATCTGGCCACTGGCAAGGTCCGTATCGACCAGCGCACCGTCAGCCTGGACGAAGGCGTACGCCCGGAAACCACGGTGGAAGGACTCGGCAAGTTGAAGACGGTTTTCTCGGCACGTGGCTCGGTCACGGCAGGCAACAGCTCGCAAACCTCGGACGGCGCAGGCGCGCTGATCCTGGCCAGCGAGTCGGCAGTGAAGCGCTTCGGCCTGACCCCGCTGGCGCGCTTTGTCAGCTTCGCCAGCAAGGGCGTGCCGCCGCACATCATGGGCATCGGCCCGATCGAGGCGATTCCCGCTGCGCTGCGCTATGCCGGTTTAAAGCACCAGGATATCGACTGGTTCGAGCTGAACGAAGCCTTCGCCGCCCAGTCGCTGGCCGTCATGAACACCCTCGGCCTGGACCCATCGAAGGTGAACCCCATGGGCGGCGCGATTGCCCTGGGCCACCCGCTGGGTGCCACCGGTGCCATCCGCGCCGCCACCGTCATCCACGCTCTGCGCCGCAACAACCTGAAGTACGGCATGGTGACAATGTGCGTGGGCATGGGCCAGGGTGCGGCTGGAATCTTTGAGCGCGTTTAAATAGGCACACCCCCAGGCTGCAGAGCTTCGCTTCTTTCGCCAACTCCCTTGCAGGGGGCGAACCCAGTGGCCTGGCGGAGCCAGTTCCACGGGTTCTTTGGAAGGGGTGTCTCGCCGCTAGTTTTTAGCCATTTAGGCCGCTAGCGAATATGGAAATTGCGCAGGTAGCTATCTAAATCATAGTAAATTGTTTTTTGCCGAGTACACCCATGACCGACATCCTTGTTCACACCGAAGACGGCATTCTGACCATCACGCTGAACCGCGTGGCCAAGAAGAATTCCCTCACTGCCGCCATGTACACCGCGATCTCCGACGCGTTGGAAGCGGCCCAGGCCGACCCGTTGGTGCGGGTGGCGGTCATCCAGGGGCACGAGACGATCTTCTCGGCGGGCAATGACATTGGCGACTTTTTGAAGGCCCCGCCCACGGCCGAATCGCCGGTGATCCGCTTCTTGCGCGTTATCAGCACCTTCCCTAAGCCATTGATCGGCGCGGTGTGTGGCGCGGCAGTGGGGGTGGGCACCACGCTGCTGCTGCACTGTGACCTGGTGTACGCAGGCGACAACGCGGCGTTTTCGCTGCCGTTCGTCAACCTGGGCCTGTGCCCCGAAGCCGGTTCCAGCTACCTGCTGCCGCGCCTGATGGGCCACCAGCGCGCGGCCGAAGCGCTGCTCCTGGGCGACCCGTTCACCGCAGAGACGGCGCTGGAAGTGGGCCTGATCAACCGCATCGTGCCGCCCACCGAGGTGCACGCCCTGGCGCACCGCCAGGCCCAGCGCCTGGCCGCCAAACCGCTGGCGTCGGTGGTAGCCAGCAAGCGCCTGATGAAGCAGGCGCAGGCCGCCCCGGTGGCAGCGCGCATCGAGGAAGAAATCGCCATCTTTGGCCGCATGCTACGCGAGCCCGCCGCCAAGGAGGCGCTGACCGCTTTCATGGAAAACCGCCGCCCGGATTTCTCGGCGCTCTGATGCTGCATATTGAAACAGCAAATGCTATTTAAATAGTAGCTATATGCATAGGTGGTGTATGCGCTATATGCCATTTTTATACATAAATTTGTGTAGATGCAAGTTCGCAGCCTGCCGCATAGGCTGCATTCCTGTAAGACCCTTCGCGGCCCTCTGGATCCATTTTTGCCGCACAAGTGGGCGCGAAACACCCTACAGTCTCACAACGTTGGTTTGCACCAGCGCTTGCAGGCGGCCCTCTCCAGCCTTCTTTTGCGCAACGGGGCTGGGCCTCTACACCGGGCATCTTCACCGGCACCCCTCTGAAAATACACATCTGTATTCAGGGTATTCACTGGAACACTTTGTAAACACGCGGCGTACATTTATGTATACATGGCTTTGGCTGGCCATGGACACCGGAGCAACCCCTGACCATGCGGCGTGAAAACGCTGACAAGCCCCGCGTCGGGCGCGCTAAAACTGCGTTGAACAATGGCTTTGAGGTCTACCTTGAGATTTGCCTTGAGACATGCATTGCTTTGATTAAAAACAGGAGAGACACATGCGTTTTCGTTTTGCCCCATTAGCCTCCCACATGGTCTTTGTCTCTGCCATGGCTGGCCTTGCCACTGCTGCCATGGCCGCCGAACCCATCAAGATCGGTGTCACCGGCCCGTTCACCGGCGGCTCGTCTTCCATGGGCGTGAGCATGCGCGACGGTGTGAAGCTGGCGGTGGAAGAAATCAACAAGGCCGGTGGCGTGTTGGGCCGGCCCCTGCAAACCGTGGAGCGCGATGATGAAGCCAAAAACGAGCGCGGCGTGCAGATCGCCCAGGAGCTGATCAACAAGGAAAAGGTTGCCGCCACGGTGGGCTTTATCAACACCGGCGTGGCACTGGCTTCGCAACGTTTTTACCAGGACGCCAAGATTCCGGTGATGAACAACGTGGCCACCGGCTCGGTGATCACCCACCAGTTTGACGACCAGCCTGCCAACTACATCTTCCGTAACTCGGCGCACGACAGCATCCAGGCACCCATGATTGTGGAAGAGGCGATTGCCCGCCGTGGCTACAAAAAGATCGCCATCCTGGCCGACTCCACCAACTACGGGCAACTGGGCCGCGAAGACCTGGAAAAAGCGCTGGCACTGAAAAACATCAAAGCCGTGGCAGTGGAAAAGTTCAACATCAAGGATGTGGACATGACGGCGCAGTTGCTCAAGGCCAAAGAAGCCGGTGCCGAAGCCGTGCTGACCTACGGCATTGGCCCCGAGCTGGCGCAGATCGCCAACGGCATGACCAAGCTGGGCTGGAAGGTGCCGATCATCGGCAGCTGGACCTTGTCGATGGCCAACTTCATTGACAACGCAGGCCCCGGTGGCGACGGCGCGCGCATGCCGCAAACCTTCATCCAGGAGCCCACCACTCCCAAGCGCCAGTCCTTCATCATCAGCTACCTGAAGACCTTTAACCCGAAGAATGCCCGCATCGACTCGCCGGTGTCCGCAGCCCAGGGCTATGACTCGATCTACCTGCTGGCCGCTGCCATCACCCAGGCCAAGTCCACCGAGGGCCCGAATATCAAGGCTGCGTTGGAAGACCTGAAGACACCCGTGACCGGCGTGGTCACCACCTACAACAAGCCGTTTACCGCCAAGGACCACGAAGCCATCACGGCCAATATTCCGGTGTTTGGCGAGGTCAAGGGCCAGCGTGTGATTTATGCCTACCCCGATGACTTCAAGAAGGCCTCGGAAGTGCGCGTCAAGGAAGCGAAGAAGTAAAAGAACTTATGCAGCGCCCTCTGTGTGGCCCTTTGGGCACACAGAGCGTCTTGCATAAGTCCGGAGTAAGCGGATTCCGGTTCGCACAGGGTCACCACACCGCTCTGGCCGTCAAGGCTGGTGCGGTATTTTTTTGCACATTGCACGGAGCTCACACTATGGCCATCCTGCTTCAACTCATTTACAGCGGTATCGCGCTGGGCATGATCTATGCCGTCATTGCGTTCGGCTACCAGCTGACGTTCCAGACCTCGGACACGCTCAATTTCGGCCAGGGGGATGCGCTCATGCTGGGGGCGATGGTGGGCCTTACGCTGGTCACCATGGGGGTGAATTTTTGGCTCATGCTGCCCTTGGTCATGGTGTTTGGCCTGTTCCAGGGGGCGCTGGTAGAGCGCATCGGGGTGCGCCCGGCGATCAAGATCAAGAGTGAATTTGGCTGGATCATGTCCACCATCGCGCTGGGCATTATTTTCAAAAACGTGGCGGAAAACGTGTGGGGCCGTGACGACATGAAGTTTCCGTCGCCCTTGCCCGAATCGCCGCTCAAGTTTTTGGGTGCCAATGTGCTGCCGATGGAGATTCTGGTGGTGGTCGGAGCGGTGCTGATGATGTTGGCGGTCGAGTTTTTCAACCGCAAAACCATTTACGGCAAGGCCGTGGTGGCCACCTTCAACGACCGGGACGCGGCCAAGCTGATGGGCATCAATACCGGTTTGGTGATTACGTTCTCGTACGCGCTGTCTTCGGCCACGGCGGCGTTTGCCGGGGCATTGATTGCACCGCTGACGCTCACCGGCGCCACCATGGGCTCGGTGCTGGGGCTAAAGGCGTTTGCGGTGGCCATCATTGGCGGCTTGACCAGCGGCATGGGCATTATTGTGGGCGGCATCATCCTGGGTGTGGCCGAAACCACCACCGGCTTTTACCTCTCCACCGGCTACAAGGATGTGCCCGGTCTGGTGCTGCTGCTGCTGGTGCTGGCGCTCAAGCCCGCAGGCTTGTTCGGTAAAACAGCCATCAAGAAAGTCTGACGATGAACCGCAAGTCTTTGACCGCCGCCGTGCTCGGGCTGGCCCTGCTGGCGGCGGCGCCGCTGTTTACCAGCAATCCGTATTACATCCACATGGTCGGCACGATCATGATTTACGCGATTTTGCTGTTTGGCCTGGATATCGTGGTGGGCTACACCGGCCAGGTGTCGCTGGGCCATGCCGGGCTTTTTGGCGTGGGTTCCTACACCGCCGGGGTGTTCTTTTTGAAGCTGGGTGCACCGCTATGGGTGATTATTCCGGCCAGCATTGGCGTGACCGCCGGGTTTGGTGCCTTGCTGGCCTTGCCGGCCTTGCGGGTCACCGGGCCGTACCTGGCCATGGTGACGCTGGCGTTTGGCACCATCATCCAGATACTGGTCAACGAGATGACCTTTCTGACCGAAGGCCCGATGGGGATCAAGCTGACCAAGCCCTCCATTGCCGGTTACCAGCTCAATGAAAACGGTTTTTATTGGCTGGTGTTTGTGCTCATGGTGGTATCGCTGGTGGTGGTGGACCGCATCCTCAAATCCCAACTGGGCCGTGCGTTCGAGGCCTTGCGCGGTAGCCCGGTGGCATCGGACTGCATGGGCGTGTCGGTCTACCGCTACAAGGTGTATGCGTTTGTGATCAGCGCGGGTTTTGCGGGCCTGGCCGGGTGCCTGTATGCGTATTCCGAGCAGTACATTTCGCCCAATACCTATAACTTCGAGTTGACGGTGTTGTTCTTGCTGGCGGTGATCATGGGCGGGCGCAAGTCCCGCGTCGGCGCACTACTGGGGGCCGCCATCATTGTGATTCTGCCCAAGTTGCTGGACGACCTGGAGCTGTTCCGTATCGTGGCCTCGGTGTTGGCGGTGTTGATCACGGTGGGTGCCATTGTCGGCATCGTCCGAAAAGCCACCAGCCCCAAAGCGGTGGCCATTCCGGTGCTGGGGTCGATCGCGCTGGTGGTGTTTTCCTTCTGGCTGCAATCCATCACCGACTGGCGGCTGAGCATCTTTGGCCTGATGATTTTGTTTGTGGTGTATTACCTGCAGGACGGCATTGTGGGCTTTGTGCAAAAGCTGTTTGTCCGTAAAACAACGCCTGCCGGGGGCGTGCTGGCAGACACCGGTAACGCCGGGCCGGATGCGGTCATGGTGGCCTCCAATGTCGACCACAGTGCTGTGGGGTCAGACCTGCTGGTGGCCCAGGGGGTGCTGATGCAGTTTGGCGGCTTGAAGGCCATCAACAACGTCGACCTCCGGGTCAAGCGCGGCAGCATCCACGGGCTGATCGGCCCGAATGGTTCTGGCAAAAGCACCATGATGAATGTGCTTACCGGCATCTACGTGCCCACGGCGGGCAGCATTGCATTTGCGGGCCGGGCGGTGGTGGGGCGCACCTCGGCCGACATCGCCTTGTCGGGCATTGCGCGTACTTTCCAGAACGTGCAGCTGTTTGGCGAAATGACCGCCTTGCAGAACGTGCAAGTAGGTTTGCACCACACCTTCAGAAGCCATATTGTGGATGTGGCCCTGCACACCGGCCGCTACCGGCGCGAAGAAAAGGCCGCCCATGCGCGGGGTATGGGGCTGCTGCACTTTGTAGGCCTGGGCGCGCTGGCCACCGAGGAGGCGCGCAACCTGCCGTATGGCAAGCAGCGCCTGCTGGAGATTGCCCGGGCGTTGGCGCTGGACCCGCAATTGCTGCTGTTGGATGAACCTGCGGCTGGCCTGACCGCGCCTGACATCAAGGAGCTGGTGGCGATCGTGCGCAAAATCCGCGACCACGGCATCACCGTGATCCTGATTGAGCACCACATGGATGTGGTGATGGGCCTGTGCGATGCGGTGTCGGTGCTGGACTTCGGCCAGAAGATTGCCGAAGGCAAGCCTGCCGAGGTGCAGGCCGACGAAAAAGTCATCACCGCCTATCTCGGCGGCACAGTGGCATAAGCACAAGCACAAGGATTCCCTATGTTGAGTATCAAAAACCTGGAAGCCGGTTACGGCAAGGTGCAGGTCTTGCACGGCATCTCCATGGAGGTCCCCAAGGGCAAGGTGGTCACCCTGATTGGCTCCAACGGTGCGGGCAAAACTACCACCATGCGGGCCGTGTCGGGCATGGTCAAACCCACTGCGGGCCAGATTAGCCTGCACGGCAAGCGCATTGATGGCTTGGAGTCTTACACCATCGCCAAACAAGGCCTGGCCCACTCGCCAGAGGGGCGGCGGGTATTTGCCACGATGTCCGTTAGCGACAACCTGACGCTGGGGGCTTTTCCCCGGCTGACCGGCAGCCGACCCAAAGGCGACGTGGCGGGCGACCTGGAACGCGCCATGGAGCTATTCCCCCGCCTCAAGGAACGCCGCAACCAACTGGCGGGCACTTTGTCGGGCGGTGAACAGCAAATGCTGGCCATGGCCCGCGCGGTGATGCTCAACCCCGAGATCATCTTGCTGGACGAACCCTCCATGGGCCTTGCCCCGATTTTGGTGGAAGAGGTTTTTCGCATCATTGCCGACCTGAAGTCCCGCGGCGTCACCATGCTGCTGGTGGAGCAGTTTGCCGCCGCCGCGCTGAAGGTGGCCGACTACGGCTACGTGCTGGAAAACGGCCGCATCTCGGTGCACGGCGATGCCGCCAAGCTGCGCGACGACCCGGCGGTCAAAGCGGCGTACCTGGGCGGCGGGCATTGACCCCGCCATGGCAGCTCCTTCCCATACCTCCCATACCTCCAACACAGCGCATGCTGGCCAGGCCGCATTTGTACTGACGCTGCTGGCGGCCACGTTTTTGATGGGGTCGAGCTTTATTGCCGGGAAGATACTGCTGCAAGGGGGCTTTTCACCGATGGTGCTGGTGGGCTGGCGCTTTCTGGTGGCGGCGGCGGCTACGCTGCCGCTGGTCCTGCTCGATGCAGGCCCCTTGGGCCAGGCTTTGCTGCCCAGCGCCATGACGCTGCGCGATGCCCTGGTGGTGGTACTCATCGGGCTACTGCAAACCGCGGCCGTCATGGGTTTGCTGTTTGTGGCGATGCGCACCATTGCGGCTTCTACCGCCGCTATTCTGCTGTTTACCAATCCGATCTGGGTGGCTGTGCTGGGCAGGATATTCCTGGGTGAATCGCTCCACCGCACCCGGCTACTGGGCCTGCTACTGGGCATTGTGGGGGTGTCGCTGGCCATAGGCGCGGGCTCGGGTAGCCTGCCAGGTGCCGACGCGCTGACCGGTCAAGCCATCGGCCTGGGTTCCGCCTGGTGCTGGGCTACCGCCACCATCATCAACAAGCGCGCCAGGGTCCCCATGGGCAGCTGGGCCCTGAGCTTTTGGCAAATGCTGGTCGGCGCATTGGCGGTGTTGGCCATAGCCTACGGTTCGGGCGAGCACTGGCCGCTGGTGACGACGCACGCGCAGTGGGGCTGGTTTGTTTGGCTGGCCATTCCGGCCTCGACCGGGTCGTTTGGCCTGTGGTTTGTGGCGCTGAAAAAAGGCGGGGCCACCCGCACCAGCGGCTACCTGTTTCTGGCCCCTTTGTTCACCGTGCTGCTGTCGTTCCTGGTGCTGGGCAATACCCTGGTGTGGGCGCAGGGGCTGGGCGGCGTGCTGATCGGGCTGTCACTGTGGCTGGTCAACCGGCAGCCTGCGGCGTACCGGTCCTGATCTAAATCCCGGCCAGCGAATCCAGCAGCCCGTCGGCATCCACGCCCGAGACGGGTTCGCAGTGGTTGTAGCCGTAAGTCACCAACAGCACCGGGCATCCTGCCGCCCGTGCGGCCTGTGCATCGTTGCTGGAGTCGCCCACCACCAGGGTCTGGGCGGGCAGGGTGCCCAGGGCTTCGCAGGCTTTGAGTAGTGGCAGCGGGTCGGGCTTTTTGCGCTCGAATGAATCCCCACCAAACACATGGCTGAAGAAGCCCACCAGCCCCTTGACCTGCAGCAGCGGCAGGGCCAGGGCAATGGGTTTGTTGGTCACACAGGCCAGTTTCCAGCCGCGCTGCTGCATCGCCAGCAAGCCGTCCACCACGCCGGGGTACACCGCGGAGAACTGGCCGTTGATCGCCCCGTAGTGGTGCTGGTAGCGGTCCATCGCGCGGTTGAACAATGCTGCGCTATTGATAGCGTCTTGCAAAGGTGGAATATGCGCTAGAGCATGTTTTAGTACTAAATTTATGAGATGCTCAGACCCCTTACCCACCATGGGCCGGATGGCGCTGGGCGCAATGGCCGGCAGCGCCAAATCGGCCAGCATGCCGTTCAAGGCGGCAGCAAAGTCGCCCAGGGTATCGACCATGGTGCCGTCGAGGTCGACGATGGCGGCCTGGATGGGTGCGTGGTTCAGCTTCATAAAACCCATTAATTTGGCGTTGTTTTGGACGGGCCGGTCAGTACCCGGGTGGGCGACCAGCGCAGCGGGTTGGTCAGCAGCAAGGCCGCAAACGCCTGGGCCGCTTTGCTGCGGGATGCGCCGCGCCGCCACAGAATGCCCGCGTGGCGCACCATCTCGGGATCGGTTAGGGCGATGGCATGCAGGTCGGGCACCTGTTGCGCCGCCCGCTCGGGCACGATGCTGGCCAGGTCGCCCAACAGGCACACGCCCAGCAAGGCTTCCACCGAATCCATTTCCACCCGTACCAGCGGCGTGACCCCCGCCTGGCGCAAACTTTGGTCGATCAGCCGCCGGGTGGCAAAGCTGCGCGGCAACAGCGCCAAAGGCACATCCACCAATGCGGCCATGGGTAGGCTGCGCAGGGCGGCCAGAGGGTGCTCCGGCCCCACCACCAACAGCATGCGTTCGTCGAACAGGGGTTCGGTTTCGATATCTCCGTGCTCGGTGGGCTGGAACGCAATGCCCAGGTCCAGCTCGCCCCGCAGCAGTTGCGTCTCGATCGTTCCAGCACGCAAGTCCCGCACCTCGACCATCACCTTCGGGTGCGACTGGCTGAAGCGTGCGACCGTGGCGGGCAGCACGGTGTTCAAAAACGTAGGAATCGCGCCCACCGTCAGCTTGCCCGACTGCAGGCCGCCCAGTTCGGCCAGCGCCATGCGCCCGGCCTCGATTTCCTTCAAGGCCCGCGTGGCGTAGACGCGAAACTCGGCCCCCGCCTGCGACAGCTTGAGGCCCCGGCCCAGCCGGTCGAACAGCGCTACATCCAGCTCGTCCTCCAACTGGCGCAGGCCGTGCGACAGCGTGGACTGGGTGACGAACAGATTGGCGGCCGACTGGGTCAGGTGCTCGGTCTGGGCGATGTCCAAAAAGTAGCGGAGTTGGCGGATTTCCATGCGGGCATGGTAAGGCTTTTCGTTCGATTACGTCGAACGATTAATCACAAATAAACCATTGGAAAGAACTCTTGCAGGGAATTAACCTTGACTCCGTTGTTCTTGTTTCACGTGCCAAAGGCCCCCTTCCATGACGAGTCGTTTCCCGATTGAGCGTATCGAAGCGCGGATTCTGGACATCCCCACCATCCGTCCGCACAAGCTGTCGTTTGGTTCCATCAGCCGCCAGAGCCCCGTGATCGTGCAGCTCTGGTTGGCCAACGGTGCCTGCGGTTTTGGCGAGGCGGCCACCATCGGCGGACCATCGTGGAACGAAGAGTCCCCCGAGAGCGTGCAGCACGCCATCCACAACTACCTGGCACCGGCACTGTTGGCGCAAGACGGCGCGCATTTTGAGGCCGCGCTGGCCCGCATGGACCTGGCCTGCAAGGGCAACGCATTTGCCAAAAGCGCGGTGGAGATGGCGCTGATAGATGCCGTGGCGCGCTCCCTGGATCTGCCCGCCTGGCAGTTGCTGGGCGGTAAGCGCCACCAGAGCCTGCCCCTGGCCTGGACGCTGGCCAGCGGCGATGTGGCCCGCGACCTGGACGAGGCCCAGTTGCGCCTGGAGCAAAAACGCCACCGCATTTTCAAAATGAAAATTGGGGCCCGCAGCCCGGCGCAAGACGTAGCCCACGTGGTGCAAATCGCCCACGGCCTGGCCGGTCGAGCCACCTTGACGGTAGACGTGAACCAGGCCTGGGACGGCAACACCGCGCGCCGCTACCTGCCGCAGTTGATCGACGCGGGCGTCACCCTGATCGAGCAGCCGGTGGCCAAATGGAACGTGGAAGCACTGCAAACCCTGAGCGCCACCCTGGGCGACCGGGCCAGCATCATGGCCGACGAAACCGTGTGCACCCCGCAAGACGCCATGCGGCTGGCCCGTGGCCAGGCGTGCCACGTGTTTTCGCTCAAGGTAGCCAAGCATGGCGGCCTGCTGCGCACCCGCCAGGTGGCGGCAGTGGCCGAAGCGGCCGATATCGGCTGGTACGGCGGCACCATGCTGGAAACCTCGGTCGGCAGCGCGGCATCGGCGCACGTGTTCTCAACGCTGGGCGCGCAACACCATGGCTGCGAGCTGTTTGGTCCCCAGTTGCTGGTGGACGACATCGTCACCGAACGCATGGTGATCTGCGACTTTGAACTGCAGTTGCCCGACGGCCCCGGCTTTGGCGTGGAGGTGGATGTGGCGCAATTAAACCGCTTTGACCGCGCCCACGCGGGCCAGGCTCCCATCGTCATCGACCTCGGCCACCGTGCCACCCCTGTTTAAGGAGCTACCGCATGCTATTTCTGGTTCGTATGGATGTGCACATTCCGCGGGATCTGCCGCTGGAACAAGCCAATGAAATCAAGGCCCGCGAAAAGGCCTATTCACAAGACCTGCAGCGCGATGGCCGATGGAAAAGCATCTGGCGCGTGGTGGGCGAGTACGCCAACTACAGCATTTTTGATGTGGCCTCCAACGACGAGCTGCACCAGTTGCTGCAAGGTCTGCCGCTCTTTCCTTTCATGAAGATCCACGTCACGCCGCTGGCAGCCCACCCCTCGGCCATTGCCTGAAGCTGCCAGCCCCCTTTTTTCCGTTCCCCCACCACCATCCCAACGAGGAGACAACACCATGGCCGAACTCAACCAGAAGCAATTGCTGGACATCGTCAACACCCAGCACAACGCCCCGGGCAACCCGCGCGTGCGCGCAATCACGGGCCGCATCGTTGCCGACCTGTTCCAAACCATCGACGAACTGAATGTGAGCCCCGACGAGTTCTGGAGCGCGGTGGATTGGCTCAACCGCCTGGCCCAAAGCGGCCAGACCGGCCTGATCACCGCCGGCCTGGGCTTTGACCGCCTGCTCGACATCCGTCTGGACGAAGCCGATGCCAAGGCCGGCCGTGCCGCCGGCACGCCGCGCGCCATTGAAGGCCCGCTGTTCATCGCCGGTGCCCCCTCTTCCAAGTTTGAAGTGCGGGTCGACGAAGGCGAACCCAAGGGCGAAGTGTTTGTGATGGAAGGCCAGGTGCGCGACGTGGACGGCAAGCCCGTGGCCCATGCGGTGATGGATGTGTGGCACGCCAACGAAAAAGGCGGCTACTCGCACTTCTTCCCCGGCATGCAACCGTTTGAGCTGCGCCGCCAGATCGAAACCGATGCCCAAGGCCAGTACCGCTTCCGCTCTTTCTTGCCACCGGGCTACGCCATTCCGCCCAACAGCCCCACCTCGGAGCTTTTTGAGGCGCTGGGCCGCCACGGCAACCGCCCGGCGCACATCCACTTCCTGGTGGTCGCCCCCGGCCTGCGCACGCTGACCACGCAGGTCAACATCCCGGGCGACAGCTTCATTGACGACGACTTCGCCTTCGCCACCCGCGACGGCCTGATCGTCGAAATCGAAAAAGATGTGGCACCTGCAGGCTATGAGTCGCTGGGCATCAGCGCCCCGTTCACCCGCTCGCGCTTTGACTTTGTGCTGCAAAAAGCCTTGAACGCCAGCGAAGCACTGCCCCTGACCCGCATGGAACGCGTTACGGCCTGAGCATTTACCTGAGGAAGTGTGTGTGATCCACAAAATCGCCGCCTCGGTCGCCGAGGCATTGGCAGGTATCCAGGACGGGGCCACTGTGCTGATCGGTGGCTTCGGCACCGCCGGTATTCCCAACGAACTCATTGACGGTTTGATAGCCCAAGGTGCCCGCGACCTGACCGTGGTCAACAACAACGCGGGCAACGGCGAGACCGGGCTGGCGGCGCTGCTCAAGGCCGGGCGGGTGCGCAAGATCATCTGCAGCTTTCCGCGCCAGGCCGACAGCCAGGTGTTCGACGGCCTGTACCGCAGCGGCCAACTCGAGCTGGAACTGGTGCCCCAGGGCAACCTGGCCGAGCGCCTGCGCGCCGCCGGGGCGGGTGTGGGGGCCTTTTTCACCCCCACCGGCTTTGGTACCGAGCTGGCCAAAAATGCCGACGGCAGCCCCAAGGAATGCCGCGTCATCCACGGCAAGCCGTATGTGCTGGAGTACCCGATCTACGGCGACGTGGCCCTGATCAAGGCCGAGAGCGGCGACCGTTGGGGCAACCTGGTCTACCGCAAGGCGGCACGCAACTTCGGTCCGGTGATGGCCACCGCTGCTAAATACACCGTAGCCACCGTGCATTCGATTGTGGATCTGGGCACGCTGGACCCCGAGGCCATCGTGACGCCCGGCATCTTTGTTTCCAAAATTGTGCGGATTGACCACGTGGCCACCCAGGCCGGTGGTTTCAAACACGCCGCTTGAGCCAGAAATACACCATGGGCAATTACCAAAAACGCAGCAAAGACCAGCTTGCCCAGCGCGTGGCGCAAGACATCCAGGACGGGGCCTATGTGAACCTCGGCATCGGCCAGCCCACCCTGGTGGCTAACCACATTCCAGCCCACCGGGAAGTGGTGCTGCACAGCGAAAACGGCATCCTCGGCATGGGCCCGGCCCCTGCGGCGGGGGAAGAAGACTACGACCTGATCAACGCGGGCAAGCAACCGGTCACGCTGCTCCCCGGTGGTGCGTACTTCCACCACGCCGACAGCTTCGCCATGATGCGCGGCGGCCATCTGGACATTTGCGTGTTGGGCGCGTTCCAGGTCTCTGCCACCGGCGACCTGGCCAACTGGAGCACCGGCGAGCCCGACTCCATTCCCGCCGTAGGCGGTGCCATGGACCTGGCCATCGGTGCCAAACAAACCTGGGTGATGATGGATTTGCTGACCAAACAGGGCGAAAGCAAGGTGGTCAATGCCTGCAGTTATCCGCTGACGGGCATCGCCTGCGTCAAGCGCATCTATTCCGATCTGGCCACGCTGGCGTGCACGCCGCAAGGCCTGCAGCTCATCGACAAGGTGGAAGGCCTGGAGCACGCCGAACTCGAGCGTCTGGTGGGCCTGCCCATCCAGGCCTGAACGCCACCATTGACCCCCATCCGTACCGAGAACCCCATGCACCAAGCATTTATCTGCGATGCCATCCGCACTCCCTTTGGCCGCTACGGCGGTGCGCTGAGCAGCGTGCGTGCCGACGACCTCGGTGCCATTCCCCTGCGGGCGCTGATGGCACGCAACCCGAACGTCGATTGGGCCGCGGTCACCGATGTGATCTACGGCTGCGCCAACCAGGCCGGTGAAGACAACCGCAATGTGGCCCGCATGAGCGCGCTGCTGGCAGGCCTGCCGCTGGCGGTGCCTGGCTCCACCGTGAACCGCCTGTGCGGCTCGGGTTTGGATGCTTTGGGCACTGCAGCCCGTGCCATTAAAGCGGGGGAAGCTACATTAATGATAGCGGGCGGTGTCGAGAGCATGAGCCGTGCACCTTTCGTCATGCCCAAGGCGGAGTCCGCCTTCAGCCGCAGCAACGCGGTGCACGACACCACCATCGGCTGGCGCTTTATCAACAAATTGATGAAAGAACAGTACGGTGTGGACTCCATGCCCGAAACGGCAGAGAACGTTGCCACCGACTTTCACATCAGCCGAGAAGACCAGGACACCATGGCCCTGCACAGCCAGTTGCGCGCCGTGGCCGCCCAACAGGCCGGGCACCTGGCGCGCGAGATCACCCCCGTCACCATCCCCCAAAAAAAGGGCGATGCCACCGTGGTGGACACCGACGAACACCCGCGTGCCACCAGCATGGACAGCCTGGCCAAGCTCAAGCCCGTGGTGCGCCCTGGCGGTACGGTCACGGCAGGCAATGCCTCGGGGGTAAACGATGGTGCATGTGCACTGCTGCTGGCCGATGCAGCCAGTGCTGCCAAAAACGGCCTGACACCGCGCGCCCGCGTGGTCGGCATGGCCACCGCCGGTGTGGCCCCGCGCACTATGGGTATCGGCCCGGTATCTGCCACCGAAAAAGTGCTGGCCCTCACCGGCCTGGCATTGGCGCAGTTGGACGTGATCGAGCTGAACGAGGCCTTTGCCGCACAAGGCCTGGCGGTACTACGCCAGTTGGGCCTGCAAGACGATGATGAACGGGTAAACGCCTGGGGTGGTGCCATTGCGCTGGGCCACCCGCTGGGTGCCAGTGGTGCGCGCCTGGCCACTACCGCCATCAACCGTTTGCACGCCACCGGAGGCCGCTATGCGCTGTGCACCATGTGCATTGGCGTGGGCCAGGGGATTGCTCTCGTACTGGAACGGGTTTGAACGCGGCCAGGGTAGCCGCGCTTGGTGCGTGCTTAGGACAAAACCCGCCTGAACATCCCAATCGCCATCTGGTAGCCGAGTAGCTGCAGTTCGGCATCAAAGCGTTCGCCCTCATCGCGCATGAAGGCGTGCACGCCGTTGAACTCGTGCCAGGTGAAGTTCACTTTCTCGTCGCTCAGCTTCTTGTAGACCAAGGCCCGGCCCTCTGCAGGGATGTGCGGGTCTTGTTTGCCCCAGACCATTTGCAATTCGCCTTGGATTTCACCCGTGCGTACCAGGCTTTCGTTGCCCGGCTGGGACGGGACCATGCCGGAGTGGATGTCGGTGGCGTAAAAGCACGACGTGGCCGCAATGGCCGGATTCAGGGCGGCACGGTAAGCCAGTCCACCCCCCAAACAGAAACCCATGGCACCGACTTTCCCGGAGCAGTCGTCCAGCGTTCCAAGGTAATCGATGATGGCTTGTGCGTCGCTGTCGTGGGCTTCCAGGGTTTTGGCTACTTTGTCGGCGTTGCCCTTGTCGCGCCCCGCGTCGTCGTAGCCGAGCACGGTGCCGATAGGGTTGAGCTCATGGAACACTTCTGGCACCACGACCACAAAGCCATGGCCCGCCATGGTTTGCGCGCTGCGGCGAATGGGCCCTGTTTGCTGAAAAATCTCGGAATACAGAATCAGTGCCGGGTATTTTTTAAGGGGTTTGGAGACGGCCCCAGCCTCGGTTTTCGGGCGGTAAACATAGCACCGCATGGTGCCGGTGGGGGTGGCCAGATCCACTTCGCTGGCTTGGATTTGCATGCTGTGGGGTCCTATGGGTTGCGGGTGATCACGGCACAGGCCAGCCGCGCGCCAGAATTACCGGTGGGCTGGGTGGTGAAGTCGTCCGGGTCTTTGTGCACGATCAGGCCACGGCCGACCACGTCGTGCGGGCCGCTGCCCACGGCCAGGTCGGCGGTTTCAAAGCTGATCTTGGCACTGCCCGAGGCATCGGCCTGCAGGCTGGGCAGGTCGCCCGCGTGGTGCATGGGGCCGGTGGCGGCCCCGTGGGCGTGGCCGTCGGGGTTGAAATGGCCACCCGCAGACATGCCGTCGCCACTGGAGCAGTCGCCCTTTTCATGGATATGAAAGCCTTGCACGGTGTTGGGCAGCAGGCCATGCACCTCGCCGCGAACCAGCACTTTGCCCGGCAACTGGATGAACTGGATGCTGCCGGTGGCGGTGTTACCCGCGGTGGCGGCCAGCGGAGCGGTGGCCATGGGGCCTTTGGGCTGCGTGGCGCAGGCGGTCAGCAGGGTAGCCAATGCCAGCGAGCTAAGGTTTTTACAGGTCAACATAGGGAGCTCCTTGGGGTTGAAATCAGTCCGCCAGCAATTGGCGCAGCACAAACGGCAGGATGCCGCCGTGCTGGTAGTAGTCCACCTCGATCGGTGTGTCGATGCGCAGGCGCACCTTCACCTCCTGCTGGCTGCCGTCGGCACGGTGGATGACCAGGGCCACGTCCATCTGCGGCTGCAGGGCTGCGCGGACCACCACGTCTATGGTTTCATCGCCGCGCAAGCCCAAAGTTTGCCAACTATCGTTGCCCAAAAACTGCAGCGGTAGCACGCCCATGCCCACCAGATTGGCCCGGTGGATGCGCTCAAAGCTGCGTGCCACCACCGCTTTGATGCCCAATAACTGCGTGCCCTTGGCTGCCCAGTCGCGCGACGAGCCGGTGCCGTACTCTTCACCGCCAAACACCACCGTAGGCACACCGGCCGCCATGTACTTTTGTGCGGCTTCAAAAATGGACATCTTCTCCGGCGAACCCTGGGCGGGGTGGTACAGCGTCAGGCCGCCTTCTTCCTGTGAGCCTGTGGCATCGGGCGGCAGCATCAAATTCTTGATGCGCACATTGGCGAAGGTGCCGCGCACCATCACGTCGTGGTTGCCCCTGCGCGAGCCATAGCTGTTGAAGTCGGCGCGGGGCACGCCGTGGGCCAGTAGCCACTGCCCGGCGGGGGATTTTTCGGCGATGGAGCCTGCGGGTGAGATGTGGTCGGTGGTGATGGAATCGCCAAACAGCGCCATGGTCCGCGCGCCGGTAAAGCCCGCCGCCGATAGCTGCGGGACCAGGCTGAAGCCGCCAAAAAACGGCGGCTCGGCAATGTAGGTGGACTGCGGCCAGTCGTAGACCTGCCCGGTCGTGCCCTGGATGCTGCTCCACAGTGCACCGGGGTCGGACTTGATCTTGTCGTAGTTGGCGCGGTAGGCCTGTGCATCGGTGGCAAAGCGCAGGTGTGCGTCGATCTCGTCCATACTGGGCCAGATGTCGGCCAGAAATACCGATTTGCCATCCGTGCCCAGACCTACTGGCTGGGTGGCCAGGTCGGTCATCACATTGCCCGCAATCGCGTAGGCCACCACCAGCGGCGGCGAGGCCAGAAAGTTGGCCTTCAAATTGGGGTGGATACGCGCCTCGAAGTTGCGGTTGCCCGACAGCACCGCCGCGCAGACCAATTCGTGGGTGCCGATGGCCGCATTGATCTCGGGCGACAAATCCCCCGCATTGCCGATGCAGGTGGTGCAGCCATAGCCCGCCAGGTAAAAGCCCAGCTTCTCCAGGTAGGGCAGCAGCCCGGCTTTCTGCAAATACTCGGTGACGATGCGCGAGCCGGGGGCCAGCGAGGTTTTGATGTGCGGCAGCACCGTCAGGCCTGCTTCCACCGCCTTCTTGGCCAGCAGGCCCGCCGCCAGCATCACGCTGGGGTTGGAGGTGTTGGTGCAGGAGGTGATGGCGGCGATCAGCACATCCCCATTGCCGATGGTGGTGTCGTTAGACGGCAGCGGATGGCGCAGCGCCAGTGTGTTGGCCGGGCGGTTGAAACCATTGGCTGCGTTGGGCAGGTTGTACAGCGCGGCAAAGGTGCTGGCCAGTTGGTCCAGGGCGATGCGGTCTTGCGGGCGCTTGGGGCCGGCCACGCTGGGCACCACGGTGCCCAGGTCCAGCCGCACGGTCTTGGTGTAGTCGATGTCGCCGGGGTTGGGCATGCCGAACAGGCCCTGCGCTTTGTAGTACGCCTCGAAACGCTCGATCTCGTCGGCGGTGCGGCCGGTGTTCTGGAAGTAGGCAATCGTCTTGTCGTCCACTGGGAAGAAGCCCATGGTCGCGCCGTATTCGGGGGCCATGTTGCCGATGGTGGCGCGGTCGGGCACGGGGATGGACGCGGCACCGGGGCCAAAGAACTCCACAAACTTGCCCACCACCTTCTCGGCACGCAAGATGTTGGTCACAAACAGCACCAGGTCGGTGGCGGTAACCCCCTCGCGCAGCGTGCCCGATAGCTCGAAGCCCACCACGTCCGGGGTCAGCATGTATACCGGTTGGCCCAGCATGGCCGCCTCGGCTTCGATGCCACCCACACCCCAGCCCACCACGCCAATGCCGTTGACCATGGTGGTGTGGCTGTCGGTGCCGACCAGCGAATCGGGGTAGTACACCGGGTTGGTGCCGGTGTCCTGCGGGCTCTTGTACACGCCGCGTGCAAAGTACTCCAGATTGACCTGGTGCACGATGCCAAAGCCCGGCGGCACCACGCGGAAGGTGTCAAACGCCTGCATGCCCCACTGCATGAACTGGTAGCGCTCGTGGTTGCGCTGGAATTCCAGCTGCATGTTCAGGTCCAGCGCCTGCGGTGTACCGTAGTAGTCGACCATCACAGAATGGTCCACTACCAGGTCCACCGGCACCAGGGGCTCGATGGTCTTGGGGCTTTTACCCAGGGACGCCGCCACGGTGCGCATCGCCGCCAGGTCGGCCAGCAGCGGGATGCCGGTAAAGTCCTGCAGCACCACGCGGGTCACAACGAACGGGATTTCCTCGGTGCGCTCGGCATTCGGCAGCCAGTGCGCCAGTTGCTCCACATGCTGCGGCGCGACCTTCTTGCCATCGCAGTTGCGCAGCACCGATTCCAGCACGATGCGAATGGACACCGGCAGGCGGGTGATGCCGGGGTACTGCTGCGCCAGCGCGGGCAGGGACCAGAACTGCCCGGTGCTGCCGCTGGCCGTGGTGAAAGTTTGCAGCGTGGTGGCAAACGCGTGGGGCGTGTTGTTGTGGGGGGTGGGCATGGGGGCTCCTTGGTCAGAGGTCCCCAAGATAGCAGGCTTGGATGAACCTGGCTGTCAGTGGGGATGCCGCCTTAGGTGCCTGCCCCAGCTTCCAGCGGGTGGTCCGCCTGGTAGGTCCAGTCCGGGATGGGTACGGACTGGGACGAATGGCAGATGCTGAGCCGGTCCAAGCGGACTTCCCGTCCTAGAAATTCCTGCTCCAGCGCCTGCTGCACACCGGCATCGTTTGCATGCGCCTCGCCGTAGGCCAGGCTCAGGTGCGGGAACGGCGACAAACCCTGCTGCGTCTGGCTCCATGCCTGTGCCGCAGCCTGCAAACCACCAAATGCTGCGCAGGGCGCAAAGCGCAGCACGATGCGGCGGAAAAAATGCGGGCTGTACTCTACCGCTTGAACCCGCCAGCGCTGCACCCGGGTTTGGCCTGCCAGCGAGCCGAGTGCGCTGCGCAGCCGCTCCAGAGGCTGGGCCAGATCACCCTGTACCGTGATATGCGGCGCAAAACGTTCGCTGCCGCGCAGCGCCGCCAGGCGGTCAATCGTCTGCACCAGGGCGGCTTCATCGGCGGCGGCAGGGCGCAGCCAGAGGGAATATTCGGCGGGCAGGCTCATGGCCGTTACTTTCCTACACCGGCCAGCACATCGGCCTTCAGAAAACGCTCCACAAACAGCATGAAAAGCACCGACGGCACCAGCAGCAGCAAGGCGGTGATGGAGGCGATCTGGTAGTTGCCTTCCATGGCCGCGTTCAGCATGGTCAGCGGCAAGGTGCGCACATCGGGCACGCCGACGAAGAAGGTGCCGGAAAACTCGTCTAACGAGATAAGGAAGACGAAGATGGCACTGGCCATCAGACCGGGTGCTGCCAGCGGCAGCGATACCGACACAAAGGCCCGCAGCGGCGACGCGCCCAGGTTGCGCGCGGCTTCCACCTGTTCCTGCTGGATAGCCGCGAACGAGGCCGAGGCGATCCACACCGCAAACACCAGGCCCTGGATGGCATGCACCAGCATCACGCCCCAGATGGTGCCGGTCAGCCCCAGGCCGTAGAAGATGCGCGCAATATTCATGTGCACCGCCACCGTGGGAAAGGCTTGCGGTAGCAGAAAGAACAGCAGAAACAGGTTACGAAACGGCAGCGTGCGTTTGGACAAGGCATAGCCCGCAGGGATGGCTACCGCCAGGCTGAGTAGCACCGTCAGCACCGCAATCAGCAGGCTGGTGGTGAGTGCACGCATGGCTCCGGCTTCAGGGCGGAACACCTTGTTCCAGAAGGCAAAGCCCCAGCGTTGCGGCAGCTTGGCCGGGAAGTACCAGGCCTCGGTAACCGTCCAGATCAGCATGTTCAGTAGCGGGCCGAACACGGCTATCGCCAGCAGGCCGATGAGCGCCACGCGCAGCAGCGTGCCTAAGAATTCCGGGGTGCGGGAATGGCGCAGCTTCATTTCGGTTGCCCGCCGGTGCGCAGGCCCTGGCGCAGGTAAAACCAGGCGGCCACGCCGCTCATGGCAAACGCCACAAAGCCCAGCGCATTGGCCACGCCGTAGTCGCCGTAGGAGTTGACGCGCCAGGCCATGTCGACCGTCAACAGTGTGGGCGAACCGGCAATGACCATCATCGGCACCGACAGCGCCGATAGCATGGTCACAAACGACAGAATCAGACTGACCCAGACGGTGGAGGCCACCTGCGGCAGCACGATCTCCAGCAGGATGCGCAGCCGGCCCGCGCCCAGGCCGCGCGCGGACTCGATCATCGAGCGGTCCATGGATGCCATGGCGCCGCTGATCAGCAGCGCGGCAAACGGCAACTGCTTCCACACAAAAGTGACTACCACGCCGCGCCAGTCCAGCAGGCTCATGGCGTGCAGCGGCTCGACCAGTCCGACCGACATCAGCGCGTTGTTCAGCATGCCGTTCTTGGCCAAAAAGGTACGCATGAGCTGGGCCGCCACCACGAACGGAATGAACAGCGGCCAGCGGTAGATCCAGCGCAGTGCCGCCACCGCGCGCCGGTTCTCGCCCAGCGTCAGGTAGCCAGCAATCGCCACCGCCAGCACGCCGACCAGCGCAGTGGATAGCACGGTGACCACCGCCGTCAGCGTGATGTCGTTGCCATACAGCGCAAAGGCCTTGCTGAAGTTGGCCAGATCCCAGCCACCCGTGCCTTCATTGCGGAAGGCGTAGGTCAGCGAAAACAGCAGCGGGTAGACAAACAGCAGACCCACCATCACCAAGGCGGGCAGCATCAAGGCCAGGGCGGGCAAAAGTTCGGAGGGACGGCGGCGCATCGGTTGGTGTGCTTAGTTTTGCACCTGGGCTTCGTACTGCTCGCGCAAGTCCTTGAAGTAGGGCGCCAGCGGGAAAGGCTTGCCGTTGCGGGCCAGTTCGGCCGGAGTCACGTCCACGAACAGCTGGTTCCAGACCTTGGCATCCAGCACCGGCTTGACCACGTTGGCATCGATGCCCGGGTACCAGTTGAAGCGCCGCACGATGCCATCGGCCTGCACTTGGGGGCTGGTGGCCAGGGCGATGAACTTCTTGGCCAGTTCCACGTTTTTCGCCTTGGCGGGAATCGCGTAGTAATAGGGCTGGCCAGGCATGCCGGGTGACAGAATCTTCAGCTTCATGTTGGGTGCCAAACGGCCCTCAGCCTTCCAGCTCTGGAACATGTCCACCCAGACCGGGCCCATGGCGATTTCGCCGCGGTTCAGCATGTCCAGCGTGCCTGCATTGCCAGGCGTGAACACCACTTGCTGGTTGAAGCTCTTGAGGTCGGCGAAAGCCTTCTTCCAGCCCGCGGGGGATTTGGCATCGTACGGACCTTGCTGCACGGTTTCCGGGCTGCCGCCATAGGCATACATCCAGCCCACGACAAAGGCCACGCCAGACATGCCGCCCTTCAGGCCGTTGTAGCCAAAGGTTTTGGGGTTCTTGGCCACGAAGGCGCGCAGCTCATCGTAGGAGGCGGGTGGGTTCTTGACCAGGTCGGGGTTGTAGGCCAGCGCGGTCTGGCTTTCAAACATCGGCATCACATAGCCATCGACGTTCACGCCCAGTGCCTGCCTGGCCGACTGGCTGACGGCAAATTTGCCGGTGGCGATGCTGTCGCGGTATTTCAGCAGCAGGCCGTCGCGCACCATCTCACCGGTCTTTTGCTGGTTGGGCACGATCACGTCGGTGTCCCAGGTGGCCATGCCGGCGGCTTTTTGGGCCTGTAGCTTCTCCAGCATTTTCTGCGAGCCCGCATCGTCCGGGCCGGTGCCGACGACGCTGACCTTGACGCCAGGGTTCAGCTTTTCGAACAGCGGGCCCAGGTAGTCGGTGACGTAGTCCACCATGTTCTGCGAGCCGCCGCTGATCACATTCAGCGTAGTGGTCTGGGCTTGTGCGCCTCCCGAGATGGCACCCAATGCCAGGGCGATGGAAACCGTGAGGCTGCGGCGAAGTAGTTGCATGACGTGCTCCTGTGGAGATGAATAAAAAAACGGGGCTCAGGCCTGCACCGTACCGCGCGGGTAAACGTGCAGCGCCTGGGCCGGGATGCGCACGGTCACGGCGTCGCCGTCGGCCATGGCCTGCGGGTGGTCGATGAAGAAGTCACCGCAGGCGGTGCTGATCTCGCAGCGGTAGCCGCCGCCCAGATAGCTCACCTGGTGGATGTGGCCCGGAATCTGCAGGCTGTCGGGGGTGTGCGCATCGGCCCCGGCCAGCGTCGCCATTTCGCTGCGGAAGTGCACCTGGGCCGCGCCCTGCACCGGCGCCGTGTGGGGGCACCAGACCTCGGAATGCGCCATTTGCGCCAGCTGCGGCAACCGCAGATGCACGCCGCCACCCTCGGTACGGGCTTCGCAGCGGATGGTGTTTTCTGCCCCCATGAAGGTCGCCACATACGGCGTTTGCGGGTGTTGGTAGACATCTTCCGGCGTGCCGATCTGGGCCACGCGGCCTTGCTCCAGGATCACGACCTGGTCGGCCATCACCATGGCCTCTTCGCGGTCGTGCGTGACCAGGATGGCGGTGACACCCAGCGCGCGCTGGATCGAGCGAATCTCGTGGCGCATCTGCAACCGGATGCCGGCATCCAGATTCGACAGTGGCTCGTCCAGCAGCAGGATTTCAGGTTCCACTGCCAGCGCCCGACCGAGCGCCACGCGCTGGCGCTGGCCGCCGGACAGCTCGGTCACTGCGCGCGCGCCAAAGCCTGGCAGGCCCAGCATCTGCAGCAGCTTGTCTACCCGCTGCTGTATCTCGGCACGGGGGACTTGGCGCAGCTTCAGGCCATAGCCGATGTTCTGCGCCACACTCATATGCGACCACAGCGCGTACGACTGGAACACCATGGCCATGCCACGGCGTTCGGGCGGCAGGTGCTGGATGTCCTGGCCCTTGACGCTGATGCTGCCAGCTTTGACCGGGTTAAAGCCCGAAAGTGCGCGCAGCAGCGTGGTTTTGCCGCAGCCCGACGCGCCTAGCAGAGCGACAAAACTGCCTGGTTCAATATCCAGGTCGATGCCCTTGAGCACTTCGTTTGCGCCATAGGCTACGCGCAGACCGCGCACGGAAATAATAGGGTTCACTCGGGCTCTTTGTCGGACATCGTTTAACTGGCATGCACGATAGCCACAAAGCGTGACGGCCCGATGACGGGAAAACCCTTTGTGTGTGACAGTCCGCCCCGTGGCTGACAGAGGCGAACGCGCTACAGCTTGGCGATAGCCGCCCGCAAGTCGTCCACATTTAGCACTTCCGACAGCACCTGCGGCGCGCTGCCCGCCTTGTACAGCACGTACACCGGCACGCCGTTGCGGCCCAATTGGCCGAGTGCAGCGGTAATGGCCGGGTCGCGGCGCGTCCAGTCAGCCCGCAGCAGCTGCACGTTTTTGGCCTCCAGGTCGGCCAGCACGGCGGGGTGGGACAAGGTGGTTTTCTTGTTGTACTGGCAGGTGACGCACCAGGCGGCGGTGAAGTCCACCATTACTGGCTGGCCCGTGGCCAGGGTTTGCTCGACACGGCCCGGCTCCCAGGGCTGCCAGCGCTCGGTAGCGGCCACCACGCCTGGAGCAGGCGCAATTTTTATAAGATTTTGGCCTGTAGCGCTCAAAACACCTGCGAGAGCTGCTATAGAAAGCGTAGCAATCACCCAGCGCGTGCGCCCGGCCAGCCCCAGCGCCCACAGCACCGCGGCCACCGCTACCAGCAGCAGCAGCAGGCTGCCCGCGCCGTCGATGCCGCTTTGCTGGCCCAGCACCCAGACCAGCCAGGCCACGGTGGCAAACATCGGAAACGCCATGAGCTGGCGGAAGGTCGCCATCCACGCGCCGGGCCGGGGCAGCAGCCGGGCCAGGGCCGGGCTCAGGCTGGCCAGCAGGTAGGGCAGGGCCATGCCGAAACCCATCACCGCGAAGATGGGCAACGCCTGCGCCACCGGAAGGCCCACCGCCAACCCCAGCGAGGCACCCATGAAGGGCGCGGTGCAGGGCGAGGCCACGGCCACGGCCAGCACACCCGACAAGAATGCGTTCAGCGCCGGGTTGCGCGCCTGCAGCGTGGCCACGCGGCTGGGTACAAACTGCCCAAACTCGAACAGCCCCGCCAGGTTCAGCCCTACCACGGTGAACAACACAGCTAGCCCGGCCACCACCGCTGGCGACTGCAATTGAAAGCCCCAACCCAGCTGCTCGCCCGCCGCCCGCAGGCCCAGCATCAAGCCCCCTAGCGCCAGAAAGGACAGCACGGCCCCGGCGGTGTAGGCCAGGCCATCGACACGGTGCGCCTTTTTGTTACCCGCGTGCTGGGCAAAGCCCATCAGCTTGATGGCCAGCACCGGGAACACGCAGGGCATGAGGTTCAAGATCAGCCCGCCCAGCAGCGCCCCGAGCAGGGCAGCGGCCCACGACAGGCTGGGCGCGGCAGGGATTTGTGATGCAGCGCTGTTGGCCCGCAGGGCGGCTTCCAGGGCGGGCGATACCGTTGGTGCGGCCACGGTGCGTGGCCACACACCTTGCACATCGGCCACGCTGCGGTAGCCCTGGCCTTCGGCAGTGGCCAGCACCAGCGGCATCTCGGTGGGGCTGGTGCTGCGCATGGCGGTCAGCGGCGCAGTGGCGGTCCAGCTGGGGCCGTCCCAGCGCTGGGTGATGTCGGCGGCGGGAGCGGTGATCTCCGGCGTTTCGGGGAACAGTTCCAGCGTTTGGCCGCGCAGTGCGGCGGGCAGGTCGGTCACGGTGATTTTGAGTTCTGCGCCATCTACCTGTACCTTGCTGCGTGCGGCCAAGTCGTGCGGCTGGGCTGCCAGCGCCGCATCGAACGCGGCGGCTTGCATGCCGGTAGAGCTTTTGACCGGCAGCTTCAGTATGAAGTCACCTTCTTCGGGAATGCATTCCTTGCGGCACACCAGCCAGGCGGCGTGCAGCTTCACTTCCAGCTCGCTGGCCAAGAGAGACGGTTTGAAATCGGGCGAGATGGTCAGCGGCACGGGCAGCAGCAGCGTGCCTTCAAAGCCGTAGTTGGCCAGCGTGCCGATACGGATTTTGCGCGGCACCGGCCAGGCAATGTCGCCTGCCGTCACACCGGGCGGCAGGGTCCAGGTCAGGCTGGTGGCCAGGCCCGAATCGCCAGGGTTCTTCCAGTAGGTGTGCCATTCCGGCTGGTGCGCAATCTGCAAACCCACCCACACCGGCTGGCCAGGCACCACACCCTGCGGCGCGTGGGCCAGCAGCTCGGCGCGCACCTGCGGCGTGGTGACGACGGAATTCAAGCTTTTTTGGGCGCTAGCGCAGATAGGTATTGCGCTGGTAGCTATTAAAAGAAGAGCGGTGAGGAGGCGGTGCAGCATGGTGGAGCTAGTGTGGTGTTGCGTGCTAGATGGAACAAATAAAACCGATGGATTTTTGGTCAGGATTAGGCGAAAACCACAGCAATAGCTCTGCTATTGCGCGGATTTGCAACGACATCATGGACAAAAAGACGCGGTTTTATGTTCCAGATAGCGCGCAACACCACACTTCAGTATGAGGGTGGGAGCGGCTGGCAGGGGGCAAAGTTCCAAGTCAGACATGCGTGAACACGGCAGGCAGCTTCTTCGGCGCGGTGATGCGCAGTTGCTTGTGCACGCTTTCCTGGCCAAACACCACCTCGATATCACCTACCGCCACGCCAAACAAGGGTGCGAGGAAGCGCACCATGTGGTCCGTCGCCTTGCCGTTCTTGGGCATGGCCGTGACGCTGACCTTGAGCTGCGGCCCCATGGGCTTGGCAATCGCGTCGCAGCAAGCCGAAGGTTTGCCCAGGATGTTGACGATAAGCACGTCGCCATCCCAGGCAAAAAAGGAGTCGCCGGTGGCGTTGCGTGGCGCGGCCATGGAGCCAGGTTCAGTTCGGGTCAGTTCGGGTTTTTGAGCTGCAGCAAGCCCAGACCCAGCAGGCCAAAGGCACCCCCGGTGACGCGGTTGAATACCTGGGCCCGGCGTTGGGTGGCGAACCAGCCCTGCAAGCGCGTAGCCAGCAGTGAATAGACCACGTGCGACGCCAAGGCACAGGCAGTAAAAGCGCTGGTCAGCGCCAGATACTGCGGCAGCATGGGCGCGTCCAGGTGCAGAAACTGCGGAAACAGCGCGGTGAAAAATAGAATGCTCTTGGGGTTGGTCAGCGACACCAGCAGGCCCTGGCGGGCCAGTGCCAAGCGGGATTTGTCGGCTTGCTCCACGACCTGGGTGGTCTTGCTGAACACCGAGCCGGGATGGGTCCACTGGCGGTAGCCCAGGTACATCAGGTACAGCGCCCCGGCGGTCTTCAGCCCGGCGAACAGCCATGCCGAGGTATGCAGCAAGGTGCCCAGCCCGGCCATGGCAATGCCCGACACCACAAAAACCCCTACCGCGCTGCCGACGGAACTGCCCAACAGCGTCTTGCGCAGGCCCCAAGCCATCGTGTTGGACATCGCCAGCAGCACGGCCGGGCCGGGGGTGAATGCGGTCACCAGGGAAATGGTGGTGAAAAGGAGCCAGGCGGAGCTTGTCATGGGGGCGTGAACAGTGCGGTGGGGGAGGGTCAATCTACCCTATTCGGCGTTTCCCCTCTGCCACCCCCATTGCAAACCGCCGGTAAAGTCCGGGAAAACCCTAGTAAATCCGCTTGTGGTGCTGGCGGGGCAGGCCTATAACCGAGGCGGTTGCACCGCATTGACACCCACGCGACCGGCCTCCGACGGACGCTCACGCCCCCGGACTCCCAGGGTGTGGTTTTGAAAGGTTTCCATGTCCGACGGCTCTCTCCCCACCTTCCGCTTCCCCGCAAACACCCACATCGTCCAGGTCCAGCCGGCCCAGCACGGCGCCGTGACCCTGGGCTCGCCCGCGCTGGAAGTGTTTACCGATCTGGCGCAGATCCGCGCCGCCACGGTGCAGCCGCAAACCGGCCTGGGCCAGGCCGAGCTGAAGATGATCTACCAGGGCGTGCGCCTGCTGTTTGTGGTATCCGACATGCCCTCGGTGGACGGCATCCTGACCGCCGCCGACATCGCCGGGGACCGCCCCATGCGCCTGGTGCACCAGCGCCAGGTCAAGTACCAGGAACTCACCGCCGCCGATGTGATGACCCCGCTGTCTGCCATCGACGCGGTCACTTTTGCCTCGCTGCAGCGCGCCACCGTGGAACAGGTGGTAGCCACGCTGATACAGCGCGGCCGCCCACACCTGCTGGTGGTCGATTCCGAAACCGCCGATGGCTCCCCGCGCATACGCGGCCTGATCTCGCAAACCCAGGTCGAGCGCCAATTGGGGCATGCGCTGCCGGTGACGGCCATGGCACAGACGTTTGCGGAGCTGGAGCAGGTGCTGGCGGGGCATTGAGGACAAAGCGGCTTTGGGGCTCCTTGGGGTCCATCGCAGTCTGTGGCCTCAGGCGATGTATGGCCGCCGAGCCGCCCATGGGTATGACGGCGTTGCAATCCATTCCGTGCCCATAGGCTGGTCTGAGCGCCATGCGTGCATAGTTGTTTCGAGTGCGGCGCCCTTGGACACAGCGTGTCGGTTCAAATAAATCTCTGTTTCTGCACCTAACCGACGATAAGAAGCGAAGTTCTAGTCCAATTTTTCTGATCAACGGGTAAATTACTCTCCTATAAGGCCTGAAAAGTCCCGAAAATCAGGGAGTTTTAAGGAAGGACTCCCCATGTTGACAGCACCCAGGCCAGTGGACGAGCCCGAGCGTTTGCGAGCACTCGAGCGCCTTGATGTTCTCGACTCCGCACCGGAGCGCGAGTTTGACGCCTTGGTGGCGACCGCAGCATTGGTCTGCGGCGTTCCCATCTCGCTCATCAGCCTGATCGACAGCAACCGCCAGTGGTTCAAGGCCAACGTCGGCTTGCCAGGAGTGACCGAAACACCTAGAGACGTGGCGTTCTGCGCCCACGCCATCCTGGAAGATGGCGTGTTCGAGGTGCCCGATGCTTTGGCCGACCCACGATTTGCCGACAACGTGTTGGTCGCCATGGCGCCCGATATCCGTTTCTACGCAGGGGCCACGCTGCGCCTGAGCGACGGTGCCCACGTTGGCACCTTGTGCGTGATCGACCGGGTTCCCCGCAAGCTCAGCGACAAGCAGCGCGAAGCACTGCGTCTTCTTTCGGTGGCCGCCGTGCAGGCGCTGGAATCCCGCAAGCTGGCCCGCGCCTTCGTGGCTAGCGAGACCCGGTTTCGCATCCTCAGCGACGCGTCTCCACTGGGCGTTTTCGCCGCCGATGCGGTCGGCGCATGCACCTATACCAATGTTCGCTGGCAAGACATCTACGGCTTGGACGAAAGCGAAGCCCTCGGCAGCGGCTGGAGCCGCACGCTGCACCCCGATGACAAGGCCGCCGTTTTTGCGGAGTGGCAGCGCAAAGCCGCGCTAAAGCTCGAGTTCGACATGGAGTTCAGGGTGCGCCGTGACGACGGCACGGTGCGCAATGTTCGTTCCATTGCCCGCCCTGTGTTTGATGCGGATGGCGAGGTGAATGACTACGTAGGTTCGGTCGAGGACATTACGGAGCGTAAGTTGCAGGAAGACAAACTGCGCAAGAGCGAAGAATTACTCAACCAGACCGGTGAATTGGCGCAAGTCGGCGGTTGGGAATTCGACATCGCCAGTGGCAACATCGTGTGGTCGGCACAGACCTGCCGTATCCACGGTGTGCCGCCCGGCTACCAGCCGCAGCTTGCCGAAGCGATCGAGTTTTATGCCCCAGAAGCCCGGCCAACCATCGAAGCTGCGGTGGTGAAGGCGATGGCCAACGGCGGAGATTATGACTTGGAGTTGCCATTTATTCAGCGGGGCGGGCAGCGTATCTGGGTGCGTGCGGTAGGCCATGCAGAATTCCAGGGTGGCAAGCCGGTGCGGCTGTTGGGTGCCTTTCAGGACATCACGAAAGACATTCGACAGCGCCAGTTTCTAGAGGTTGCCCAGCAAAGGGTCACCCTGGCCGCCGAGAACGGTGGCATCGGCATCTGGGAGCGCGATCTGCAAACCGGTGCGCAGCACTGGGAGCCGCGCACCTATGCGCTGTTCGGGCTGCCAGCCGATTGCCGAGACGACCCCGCCACAGTGATGGCCCAGTGCGTCCATCCCGGCGACCGAGCGGCCTTGGAGCAGGCCATAGGCGACGCGACGGGTCACGGCACGAAGCTGGAGGCTGATTTCCGCGTCGTCTGGCCCAACGGCAGCGTTCACCACCTGCACACTGCGGCGCGTGTCACGCACGACAGCCAGGGAAACGCCGCGCAAATGATCGGGGTGAACTGGGATGTCACACCGCTTTGGGAACTGAACGCCCGACTGGCCGAACAGCACGAGTTGTTGCGTGTGACCTTGCACTCCATCGGCGACGCGGTAATCACCACGGATGCCAAAAGCCAGGTGACCTGGTTGAACCCTGCCGCCGAGCGCATGACCGGCTGGCTGTCGAACGAAGCGCTGGGGCGGCCCATCGCGCAGGTCTTCCAAATCCTCAATGAAAAAACCCGCCAGCCGTCCGTGAACCCGGTGACCACTTGCCTGCAGCGTGGCAAGGTCGTGGGCCTTGCCAATCACACGGTGCTCATCTCGCGCAACGGCGAAGAGTTTGGTATTGAAGACTCCGCCGCGCCTATCTGCAGCGCCAACGGCGACATCCTCGGCGTGGTGCTGGTCTTTCATGATGTGACGGAGCAGCGCCGCTTGTCGGGCGAAATGAGCTACCGGGCCACGCACGACGCGCTGACCGGGCTGGTGAACCGGGCCGAGTTCGAGACGCGGCTGCGCCGAACGTTGGAGAAGGCGCATGAGGACCGCAGCGAACATGCCTTGCTCTACATCGACCTCGATCAATTCAAGCTCGTGAACGATGCCTGCGGCCACTCGGTGGGCGACCAACTTTTGCAACAGGTAGCCAAGCTGTTCAAGGAAGCGGTTCGCGCGCGCGACACCCTGGCGCGGCTGGGCGGCGACGAGTTTGCGGTCATTCTGGAGCACTGCTCGGCTGACCAGGCTGGCCGGCTGGCGCAGCAGATATGCGACCGCATGGAGGAGTTCAGATTCCTCCACGACCAGCGGCGTTTCAGGATTGGCGCCAGCATTGGGCTGGTGCCCGTAGACAACCGCTGGGCCAACACGGCGGCCGCCTTGCAGGCGGCCGACACCTCGTGCTTTGCGGCCAAGGAAGCGGGGCGCAACCGCGTGCATGTATGGTTCGATACCGACCAGGCCATGCGCGCACGCCATGGCGAGATGCAATGGGCTACCCGGCTAGAGCAGGCTCTGGATGAAGACAGGTTCGTCCTGTACGCGCAGCGGATCGAACCGCTCGACAAGCACCACACCGGGCTGCATGCCGAAGTGCTGATTCGCCTGCTGGACACCGATGGCAGCCTCATTCCGCCGGGGGCCTTCTTGCCGGCCGCAGAGCGCTTTCACATGGCGACGCGCATCGACCGCTGGGTGCTCAGGCGCGCCATGCAGCACATTCAGCGCTTGCCCGCATTGGCGGTGCTGGACACCTTGTGCATCAACCTTTCTGGGCAGTCGGTGGGCGACCGGGCGTTTCATCGCCACGCTATCGACGCACTGGCCGCTGCTGGCAGCGCCGTGTGCCAGCGCATTTGTCTCGAGATCACCGAGACGGCAGCCGTCACCAACATGACGGATGCCGTCATCTTCATCGAACAAGCACGGGCACTGGGGGTGCGGATTGCGCTGGATGACTTTGGCGCGGGGGCATCTTCATTTGGCTATCTCAAAAACCTCAAGGTTGACCTGCTCAAGATCGACGGCAGCTTCATCCGGGACGTGATCGACGATCCGCTGGACGATGCCGCCGTGCGCTGTTTCGTCGACGTGGCGCGCGTGGTGCATGTGAAGACCGTCGCCGAGTTTGTGGACCGGCCAGAGGTTCTTCAACGCGTGCGCGAGATCGGTGTCGACTACGCCCAGGGATTTTTGCTGCACAAGCCCGAACCCATCGAAAACGTGTTGTGTGTTGCCGAGCCTTACGCAATCAGCTACCAATGAGCCCGTAACGCTGCTGGAGGTGCCCCTGTGGAGGTATTCAATGCAGCACCGCCTGCGCCAGGGCGGTGTAGCTGGGTATCCCGAAAAGCAGGTTCAGTGGGAAAGTCACGCCCAGGCTCAGGCCGAAGTACAGCGAGGGATTGGCCTCTGGAAGTGCGTACCGCAGCACCGCAGGCACGGCAATGTACGAGGCGCTTGCCGCCAGAACCATTAGCAAGGCGCCGTCGCCCGCAGGCAGGTTGAATACAAACGCCAGACCCAGGGCAAGGCCCGCATGCACTATCGGGCCGAGCACGGCATAGGCGATCAGCACGGGTGACTTACCCCGAATCTGGGGCAGATTGCGCGCCGCCATCAGGCCCATGTCCAGCAAGAAAAAGGACAGCATCCCCTTGAACAGGTCCCCCGTGAACGGTTGCATGGCCGCCTTTCCGCCGTCGCCCGTGATCAAACCCACGGCCATCGCCCCCAGCAGCAGCAATTGGGCACCATCCGTGAAGGATTCGTGCAGGATCTTGCCGATGGACACACCCGGCTTGGTCTGTTCGGCCAATGTCGGGGTGGCCTTTTGGCGCAGTCGGTTGGCAAACACGATGGCCATGATGATGGCCGGCGACTCCATCAAAGCCATGCCTGCGGCCATGTGCCCGCCGTAAGGCACATGCTGGTTTTCCAAATACTGGACGGTGGTCACAAAGGTCACCGCGCTCACAGACCCGTAGGTGGCAGCGACGGCTGCGGCATCAAAGCCTGAAACAAATCGCCGCAGGAACCCGTAGCCCAGCAACGGAATACATACCGCAAGCGCAATCGCCGCCGCCAGGCTGACGGCTACGTTGGCCGTCAGCCCGGAATGCGACAGCGCAAACCCGCCCTTGAGGCCCAAGGCCATCAAAAGATACAAGGACAGAAACCGTGAGATGGCGGGCGGGATTTCGAGGTTGGACTTGACCGCTCCGGCCAATACACCAAAGACAAAGAAAAGAATTGCGGGGTCGAGCAGGTTTTGCATAGGGTTCTCCAGACTTACATCCTAAAAATAAACATCTACTTTGTAAAATCGATTTATATGCGTTTAAGAATAGATAAAAGTCTATGAATATCACTTTTCGTCAACTGAGGTTGTTCCTGGCTTTGGCCGATACCGGCAGCGTGAGCGCGGCTGCCAAGGCCATGCATGTGACCCAGCCCACGGCCTCCATGCAGCTGAAAGATGTGGCCCAGTCGGTAGGTCTGCCGCTGTATGAAATCGTGGGGAAAAAGATTTACCTCACGGATGTGGGCAAAGAGCTGGCCAGCACTGCGCGCTCGGTTGCACACACTTGGGACGCCTTTGAGCAGGGCGTGGATGCCGTCAAGGGCTTGTCGCGAGGCAAGTTGCGGGTGGCGGTGGTGAGTACGGCAAAGTACTTCATGCCGCGCCTGATGGGCAGTTTTTGCAACCTGCATCCGGGTATCGATGTGGCATTGCAGATTCTCAACCGCGATGGCGTGGTGCACCGCTTGCGTGAGAACCTGGACGACCTTTACATCATGTCCATGCCACCGACGGACATGGACCTGGATGACGAGGTGTTCATGCCCAATCCCATTGTGGTGATTGCGCCGACTTCCGATCCCCTGGCCACACGTAAACGCGTACCCTTGCACGAACTCGCCCAGCGCCGCTTCATCCTTAGAGAAAAAGGGTCTGGCACCCGGATGGGCAGTGACCAGTATTTTCGCCAGCAGAAGTTCAGACCCGATGTCCGGCTGGAACTGGGCAGCAATGAAGCCGTGAAGGAGTCGGTCGCTGGGGGGCTGGGTGTGGGGGTGGTATCTCGCCATGCCCTGCATGGGCTGCAGAAAGAGCACGGGGTCAGTGTGATCGATGTGGAGGGCTTTCCTTTGCCATCCGCTTGGCACATCGTCCACCCGACGGGCAAGAAGTTCTCGCCACTGGCCCTGGCGTTCAAGCAGCATTTGCTCGAAGAGGTGGTTCGCCGCAAATGGAATAGGCCTACCCTGGCGCAATAAAACTTTCCTTCAAAACGCTAGGATCGCCCCATGCAAGATTCGATCTACGATGTCGCCGTGGTTGGCGTGGGCGCGATGGGATCCGCCGCGCTGTACCAACTGGCCAAGCGCGGTCTCAAGGTGGTCGGTATGGACCGCTTTGCACCGCCCCACAACCTGGGGTCTAGCCATGGCGACACGCGCATCACGCGCCAAGCCGTTGGTGAGGGGCCGGCCTACGCGCCCTTGGTGATGCGCTCGCAAGCGCTCTGGCGGGAGATCGAGACCACCACCGGGACACGGCTGTTCGAAGAATGCGGCGTGCTGGTGATGGCCTCCAGTGACACCACCACCAGCCACCATGGCATGTCGAACTTCACGGGGCGGACCATCGAGGTCGCACGGGCCTACGGCATTGAACATAAAGTCCTGAACGCTCTGCAGATCCGGGCGCGTTTTCCGCAATTCGGCCCCTTGCCCGACTGCACCGTCGGCTATTTCGAACCCGGTGGAGGCTATGTCAAGCCCGAGCTCTGCATTCAAACGCAAATCGCACTGGCGATGCGCCATGGCGCTGCATTGCACACCGGCGTGGCGGTCACCGACTTGCACAGCAACGCAGGCGAAGTGACCATCGGCACGGCTGGCGGCACCATCCGCGCGCGCAAGGTGATCGTTTCCGCTGGCATGTGGAGCGGTCCATTGCTCGGGGCGCCCTTTGACCGGCTGTTAAAGGTGTACCGGCAGAAGCTCTATTGGTTCAAGTTGCGGCAGCCATCGATTTTTCCGCAACCATCGCCCAGTTTTATTCTGTTCCACGGCCCGACTGAGCAGGACACCTGCTACGGATTCCCACCGCTGCCGGGCGAAAACAGCATGAAGATCGCGACCGAGCAGTACGAAGTAGGGGGCGGTCCAGACGGGCTGGAGCGTGAAGTCAGTGTCCAGGAATCCGATGCCATGTTCCGAGACCACGTGCTGGGCCGCATCGAGGGCGTTAGCTCGGAGGTGCTCAAGACGGCTGTTTGCGCTTACACGGTCACGCCAGACTCGGGCTTCATCATCGACCAGCACCCACGGCTGGCAAACGTCACTGTGGTCAGCGCCTGCTCGGGACACGGCTTCAAGCATTCCGCCGCCATTGGCGAGGCACTGGCGCAGCAGCACGCGGGTGAACCGTGTGGGTTTGACTTCAGACCGTTTGCACTAGCCCGCTTCGCATGATGTAAGCCCGGCAACCGGTGCCGACTGCTCCCCGCGCCAGATCAGCCAGCACTGGCCTCTGGCAGCTTGGCAATCACCTTGATCTCAAAGTCGAAGCCATACAGCCAGGTCACGCCGACGCCGGTCAGCGTCGGGTGCGGCGCGTTGCCCCAGTAGTCGGGAATCACCTTCCAGATCGTCTCGAACTTGGAGGCCGGGTCGACGATGAAGACGGTGACATCCACCACGTCGTCGAACGTGCAGCCCGCGGCTTGCAAAATGGCGTTCAGGTTGTCGAAGGCGAGGCGGACCTGCGCTTCCAGCCCGGGCTCGGGCGACCCGTCTTCCCGGCTGCCCACCTGGCCCGACACGAACAAAAAGCCGTTGGAGCGCACCGCAAGCGAGTAGCGGTTGCGTGCATACAGCGCCTGGCGGCCCGGTGGGAAAACGACGTCGCGTTGGGTCATACATATCCTTTGTGGTGGGGCGCAGCCGCCCCGTGGTGAACGATGCAGCCACTGTAGGACCCTGTGCCCGGCCGATAAACCGGCAAGTCCACGCATCACTGTTTGTAAAATCCAAACAATCATCACTGCCTGGGGCCGCAATGGACCGTTTCGATGCAATGCAGGCCTTTGCCCGGGTCGTGGAAACCGGCAGCTTCACCAAGGCGGCCGAGACCCTGCACATGGGCAAGACCAGCGTGACGCAACTGGTGCAGCAGCTGGAGGCGCGGCTGCGCGTGCGCCTGCTGAACCGCACCACACGCAAGGTCAACCTCACTGCCGATGGCGCGGCCTATTACGAGCGGGTGCTGCGCATCCTGGCCGACGTGGACGATGCCGAGACCAGCCTGTCCAGCGCCGCAGCCTTGCCGCGCGGTCGGCTGCGGGTGGATGTCCCCAGCCCCCTGGCCCGCATGGTGCTGGTGCCGGCCTTGCCGGCTTTCCACGCCCAGTACCCCGACATCCAGATCGACATGGGTGTCAGCGACCGCATGGTAGACATCATCGACGAGCGCGTGGACTGCGTGGTGCGCGGCGGCGCGCTTACCGACCAGTCGCTGGTGGCCCGCCACGTGGGTGATCTGCAGCTGGGCGTGTACGCCGCCCCCAGCTACCTGGCGCAGGCTGGTACACCCGTGCACCCGCGGGAGCTGGAGAACACGCAGCACCGCGTCGTCGGCTTCCTGTGGACGCGCAGCGGCAAGACCTTTCCGTACGCGATGCACCGCGACGGCGAAAGCCTCACGGTGCAAGGCCGCTACGTGTTCTCGGTGGACGATGGCAATGCCTACCTCGCAGCGGGGCTGGCCGGTGTGGGCGTGCTGTGGCTGCCGGATTACATGGCCAAACCGCACCGGGCCAGCGGCGAATTGCTCCCGCTGTTCGAGGACTGGTGGCTGGACCCCATGCCGCTGTACCTGGCGTTTGCGCCGAACCGGCATGTCAGTAGCAAACTGCGGGTGTTCATCGATTGGGTGATTGCGCTGATGGCGCAGCATGCTCCGATTGCCCGGCGACCGGCTGTTTGAGCGTGGTGATAGGCTCTGGTTTTTAGATTAAATCGGCCTTTACCGAAATATCTATCAGCACAAGCAGCTATCAATAATGTAGTGATTTGCGTGCACTGGATGGCTGTCAAGGGACGCCCCTGCCGATGACGGCGTAGACGTTTTCGGAGCTGGAGCAGGTGTTGGCGGGGCATTGGGGGGCGGGGCGGCTTTGGGCCCAAAGCAGACCTTTGAAACGTGCGGGCCTTGCCCTATCGTGCAGCCATTCGGACTATGCCGATATCGAATGCCAAGTAGAAGAGAGCCAGCAAGATAAAGCCTGCTTTGCCCATTACCGCACGCGAATGTCTTACGGCGCTGAGGGCCATATAAATTCCGGTGGTGAAACTTGCGCCAAGCACTGCCAATCGACTCCAGGATAGTTGCGTCGTGTAGTTGTGTTGGTAGCCAGCAAGTACAAATGCGCTGATCAATCCGATAACTGCGATAGAGGCAATAGCGCAGCACTTACTTTGATAACTTGTCATCATTGTGTTGTTCGTTTCTACACTTGCGGTGTCTGCTTCTGGCCGATAACGGCCATTTTTCTAGTCTGCCTTCCACTGTAAATCAAAGCCCCCAGCATGCATGGCACGTAGCACGCGAGTGATGCAGCGCAGTTTTTGAATCAAATTGGTCTTTACCGCAATATCTACCTGCGCAGGCAGCTACAAAAAACATAGTAGCCCACGCCCACCGTGGGTAAGCCGCGATGCCTCCCTACCAGAGCCATTCCCCCGCGTCATTTAACATCGAAGGTTTCGCACTGACCCAGAGAACACCATGGTTGCCAATATCCTGCAAAAACTTCCCGCTGGCGAACGCGTCGGCATCGCCTTCTCTGGCGGGCTGGACACCAGCGCCGCCGTGCACTGGATGCGCGCCAAGGGGGCGATTCCCTGCGCCTACACCGCCAACCTGGGCCAGCCCGACGAGTCCGATTACGACGAAATCCCGCGCAAGGCGCTGGCCTACGGCGCCGAAATGGCCCGTCTGGTGGATTGCCGCCCGCAGCTGGTAGCCGAAGGTATTGCCGCCATCCAGTCCGGGGCTTTCCACATCAGCACCGGTGGCGCCACCTACTTCAACACCACGCCGCTGGGTCGGGCGGTGACAGGCACTGCGCTGGTGGTGGCCATGCGCGACGACGGCGTCAACATCTGGGGCGACGGCAGTACCTACAAGGGCAACGACATCGAGCGCTTCTACCGCTACGGCCTGCTGTGCAACCCCGAGCTGCGCATCTACAAGCCTTGGCTGGACCAGCTGTTCATCGACGAACTCGGCGGCCGCAAGGAAATGAGCGAGTACCTGGTGGCCAACGGCTTCGACTACAAGATGAGCGTCGAGAAGGCCTATTCCACCGACTCCAACATCCTGGGCGCGACCCACGAAGCCAAGGACCTGGAGTTTTTGAACGCGGGCATGCACATCGTCAAGCCCATCATGGGCGTGCCGTTCTGGCGCGACGACTGCGTGGTCAAGGCCGAGAGCGTGACCGTGCGCTTCGAAGAAGGCCAGCCAGTGGCGCTGAACGGCCAGACCTTCCCCGATGCCGTGGCCCTGATGTACGCCGCGAACGAAATCGGCGGCCGCCACGGCCTGGGCATGTGCGACCAGATCGAGAACCGCATCATCGAAGCCAAGAGCCGCGGCATCTACGAAGCCCCTGGCATGGCGCTGCTGCACATCGCCTACGAGCGCCTAGTGACCGGTATCCACAACGAAGACACCATCGAACAGTACCGCGCCAATGGCCGCAAACTGGGCCGCCTGCTGTACCAGGGCCGCTGGTTCGACTCGCAAAGCCTGATGCTGCGCGAAACCGCCCAGCGCTGGATCGCCCGCGCCATCACCGGCGAAGTGACGCTGGAGCTGCGCCGCGGCAACGACTATTCGCTGATGAATACCGAGAGCCCCAACCTGACCTATCACCCCGAGCGTTTGACGATGGAAAGCGGAGCCGGTGGCTTCACCCCCGCCGACCGCATCGGCCAACTGACCATGCGCAACATGGACATCGCCGACACGCGCCAGAAGCTGGCGGTGTACACCCAGGCCGGGCTGCTGGGCACCTCGGGCTCCAGCACCACCTTGATCGCCAACCCCGGCGCAGTCTGAAGGCGCGGGCCGTCCACGGCAGTACCCCGTTGGATGGTCTAAGTTGGTGTGCTAAGTTTGCTATATAAAATATAGCTGATTGTGTATATGGAATATGCACAAGCGGCTATTTTTATGCCTATTTTTCGGCGGTGGTGTGCGTTTCCGGCTCCCAGCCACCCCCTAAAGCCAAAAACACCCCCACCTGGTCGTCCGCCAGTTGCGCCGCGGACGCGGCCAGGGCGGCTTCGCTGCTGGCCAGGGCACGCTCGGCATCCAGTGAATCCAGGTAGCCGGTTTTGCCATTGCGGTAGAGCTGGCGGGCCTGTTGGGCCACGGCTGCGTTCTCCACGCGGGCGGCTTGCAGGGCGGTGTGGCGGTCGAGTTCGCGGGCGTAGGTGTCCAGCGCGGTTTCGGTCTCGCGCAGGGCGGTGAGCACGGTGCCGTCGAACTGCGCCAGCGCGCCCCGGGTGCTGGCTTCGGCCTGTGCGATGCGGGCGTGTACCGCGCCGTTGATCGGGATGCTCCAGCTGATCAGCGGACCGATACCCCAGCTCAGCGTGTCGCGGTGGCCCCGGTCGGCCCACTCGCCCGCCGATGCGGCGCTCAGGCCCAGGCTGATCTTGGGGTACAGGTCGGCGGTGGCTACGCCGATGCGGGCGGTGGCTTCGGCCAGGCGGCGCTCGGCCTGGCGGATGTCGGGGCGGCGGCGCAACAGCGCGGCACCGTCGCCCACCGGCAGCACACCGGCCACCTGGGGCGGCGTGGTGCAACTAGCCACTTCGCGCGGGAAATCCTGCGGCAGCGCGCCGGTCAGCGTGGCCAGCCGGTACAACGCGCCCTGGCGCTCGGCCTGCAGGGGCGGCAGGGTGGCGTTGAGCTGCTGCAACTGGCCGCGGGCGCGGGCCGCGTCGATCAGGCCCGCCCGCCCCGCCTGCTGCAAGCGCTCAGATACATCCACCGCCTCGCGTTGCAGGTCTTGTGACTTTTGCGCGGCGGCAATGCGCAGGCCGCTGGAGCAGACCTGGGCATAGGCCCGTGCGGTGCTGGCGGCTACGTTGACGCGCACCAGGTCTACCGCGGCCTGGGCGGCCTGGCTGCTGGCATCGGCGGCTTCGATGGCCCTGTGGATCTGGCCGAACAGGTCCAGCTGGTACGACAGCCCGGCACCGGCGCTGTACAGCACGCTGTTGGGCGGCGTGTAGCCTTCTTGCAGCAGCGAGATGCCGGATACATGGCCGTACTGCGGCCCACCTTCGATAGCCAGGGTGGGCTTTTGCGCCCCCGATACTTCGGTTTGCAGGGCCTGCACCCGTTCCAGATTGGCCACGGCCTGGCGCAGGTCGGTGTTGTGCGCCAGCGCCTGCTCGACCAGTGCGTCCAGCCGTGCATCGTGGTACAGCCGCCACCAGTGGTCGGGCAGCGGCTGGGCCGAGAACGGTGCGTGGCCGTCTACCTGGGCAAACGGTTGGCCTGCGGTGGGTTGGCTGGCCAGGGCCTCGGGTGGCTGCTGGTAGTTGGGGCCGACGGGGGCGGTGTTGCAGGCGGCCAGCGCGCTTACCAGGGGCAGCAGATAAAAAAGGGACGTGCGCATGTTCAACCCTTCAGTGCGGCGGCTTCCCGTACCTGCACCGTCACGGTTTGGCCGGCCACCAGGCGGGCGCTGGCGGGCAGGGTATCGAGCTTGACGCGCACCGGGATGCGTTGCGGCAGCCGCACCCAGTTGAAGGTGGGGTTCACATTGGGCAGCAGGCTGGCGCTGGCGCTGGGGCTGCGGTCGTGGTCGGCAATGCCTACGGCCAGGCTTTCCACCACGCCGGGCAGCACCGTACCGTCGCCCATGGGGGTCACGTCCACCCGGTCGCCGATGTGGATGCGGGCCAGCTTGGTTTCTTCGAAGTAGCCCTCGACGTAGAAAGAGCTGGCATCCACCAGCGCCAGCACCGCGTGGCCCGTCGCGGCGTAGTTGCCGGTGTGCAGGTCCAGGTTGGTGATCCAGCCGTCGCTGGGGGCGCGCACCTGGGCGCGGTCGAGGTTGAGTTTGGCAGTGTCCAGCGCCACCTCGCCCTGGGCTACCAGGGCCCGGGCCTGGTCGGCGCGCACCCCGGCCTGTTCACGCAGTTCTTGCGACACCAGTGCACCCAGCCCGGCATCGCGGGCGCTCTCGCGCTGCGCCTGGGCCAAAGCAATGCGCTGGGCCCCCAAAGCCGCCTGGGCCTGGCGCAGGGCCAGGGCGTAGCGGGCGCGGTCTACCTCAAACAACAACTCAACCGCTTTGACCTGCTGGTTGTCGTGCACCGCCACGGTGGTGACCAGGCCGGACACGTCGGCGCTGATTTGCACCACGTTAGCCCGCACCCGGCCGTCGCGCGTCCAGGGGGCGAGTTCGTAGTGGTCCCACAGGCGCAGGGCGGCCCACACGGCGGCAGCCACCACCAACAGGGTGACGAGGATGCGGGCGATGCGCATCGTCCAGGTGTTTGAAGAAGTGGTCATGGGGCGGTCAATGCAAAGAAGGGGTATGGAGGAGGCTGAGCCCGTAGAGCAGCAGCACGTACAGCGCCAGGTCGAATAAGGCCGGGTGCCAGACCCAGCGGTATGCGCCGGTAGCAGCCAGCAGGCGGCGCACAGCCCACAGGGTGATGAGTGCGCCAAAGGCCAGCACCATCAACCAGGGCAGGTACAGGCCGTAGACAGAGATTTGGCCAATCATGTAGTAGCTCCAGCGAGGGGTGTGGCGATGGGGCCGAGGTCGGTGGCCTCGGGGAAGATGTTGCGGCGCAGGCCGACCAGGGCGGTCACGGCGCTGTGCCAGGCCGGGCTGGCATTGGGTGTTGCCAGCACCGTCTGCAGGCTGTGGTCAATGTCGGCCAGCAGGCTGGGGGACCACACGGCGCTGCGCCCGGCCCCGCGTTGGTTGAAGAACTGGGCGACGCTGGACAGCAGACCGCCCATGGCCTGCGGTGGCAGCGCGGCGCGGCCCTGTTGCAAACCCACAATGTCTACGCCCACCCGCAGGTCGCGCAACGCGTCATTCGCCACCAGGCTGGGGTCGGCGGTGCTGGCCATGGCGATCCGCGGGGCCAGCAGGCCGATGCGGTCGAGCATGCGCACGGTGTAGGCGGGGGAGGTGGTGGGCGTGCCGCGCGATCCGGCCATCTCGCCAAGCTCGCGCCAGATGGCGTGCTGGATGCGCCGGGCGCTCCATTCGGCTCCGACCGAGCGCACCAGCCGTGTCATGCGGGCCGCCACCACGATGCCCACCACCTGGCCCAGCAGCCCATTGAAAAAGCTGGCCAGGTCGTCATTGGCCGTGTCGTGCAGGGCCAGGGTACCCGCCACGCCAAACAGCAGCGCCAGCGCTCCTGGCGTGGTGGCCGGCTGGGCCATGAAGCACCCAGCCAGCAAAAACACCGGCGCACACACCAGTACCAGCATGCCGAAGTCGTGCACCAGCGGCATCAGCAACAGCACGTAGATGCACGAGATCGGCACCGACCACAGGGTGAATTTCAGGAAGCCATGGATGGCGGGCACCGGATCGTCCATGGACGCAAAAAAGCTGCAGAACACCGCCGCCATCATGGCCGCCGCCGAGCCGCTGGACCAGCCGGTGGCAATCCAGAATGCGCTGCACACGCAGATCGCCAGGAAGGCCGCCAGGGACGACAGCAGCGCCATGCCGTAGTCGCGGTGCAGCACCTGGTTGCTGGAGGCCGTGTGCCGTGGTATGGCCGCGCCGGTCATGCCTGCGTCGATATCGCGGCGCAGGGCGGCGCAGGCGCGCCAGCCTTCCACCAGCTCTTGCAGTCCGGTGGCCAGGCCGACGCGCAGTCCCTGCTCCCACGGCGTGCTGGCATCGGTAGGGTGGCCCACGGCGCGGATGGCTTCCTGCAACGCGGGCAGGTCGGCGGTTTGCTGGACGGTGGGGGCTTGCAGCCACTGGCCGATGCGGTCCAGCAGAGCGGTCACGTCGGGGGCCAACGTGCTCTGGGCCTGCTCCAGTGCGGCTAGCCGGTCCTCTACCGACGACAGGGTGGGGGTCAGCGCGGCCACGCGGTCTTGCATGGCGCGGATGGCCCCGGCGGTCCAGCGCAGGTGGGTGGTGTCAAACGGCACGTGGGTGGACAGCAGGCGCAGCTGCGTGATGTCGGCGGCCAGCTTGCGGCGGTCGGTTTGCAGGGCGTGCGGGTCGTCTGTGCCTTGGCGTGGGCCGGGCTGCAGCAGCTTGGATAGCCACTGGTTGGCATCGCTCAGCGTGCGGTCCAGCAGGCCCAGCACGGTGGGGGCCAACCCCACGGGCAGCACGATGCTGTGGACCAGGGTGGCGCACAAAATTGCCAGGCCGATTTCTTCCACCCGTGCCACGGCGGTGTCAAAAATCAACACCGGGGCCTGCACCGACGGAAAGCCGATCAGCGCTGCCGTGTACCCGGCCAGCAGAAAAATATAGGCGCGCGGCGTGCGGTCCAGCAGCGAGACAAACAGGCACAGCCCGACCCACAGCGCCAGCGCCAGGGTCAGCAACTCGGGTGCGTTGGACAGCGAGGGCACCAACAGCACCGCGGCGGTGCTGCCCACCAGCGTGCCCAAAAACCGGAACAGCGCCTTGGAGCGCACGGCCCCCGCCAGCGGGTTGGCCACTACGTAAGCCGTCAGCAGTGACCAGAACGGGCGCGGCAGCCCGGCCCGGTTGGCCAGGTACATGGCCAGCATGCCCGCGGCAAAGCTCTTGGCCGAGAACAGCAGGTCGGCCCGGCTGAAGTGCGGGAGTTTCATGGTGCCGACGGAGCTGAACGCAGCTCCACACTGGGTTTGCGGCCCAGGCGCTGCTCCAGCGTGGCGAACACGCGCAGGCAGGCGGCTACATCGGCATCGCTCACGCCCTCGTACAGCGTGGTGCGCAGGTCGGTGAGGGCCGCCTCGATGTGGGCGCGGGCCTCGGCACCCGGGGGGGTGAGGTGCAGGGTTTTGGCACGGCGGTCCAGTGGGTCTTCCATGCAGGCGATCAGTCCGAGCTTTTCCAGCTGGGCGATGGAACGCACCAGCGACGGCCCTTCGATCCCCAGCAGATTGGCCAGCACACCGGGGCGCAGCCCATCGCCGTGGCGGCCAATCATCACCAGCGGCAGGGCCAGCGCCTGCGACAGACCGGCGTGGGCCACGGTGCTGTCCACCGCCGCACGGTAGCCGCGCTGCAGGCTGGCCAGAGAGACCGACAAGGCCATCAGCGAGGCGGCCCGTTCGGCCGGAGTGGGGTGGGAGGGCATATGTACATTTAAATTAGTTAGCTTGCTAACTATTTTAGGGGAGAACGCATTTTCTGTCATGGACAATGGACGCATGACGTTTTTTAAAGACATAAACCTTTCCGCCACCACCGCCGGTTTCGTGGCGGTACTGGTCGGCTTCACCAGCTCGGTGGCCATCGTTTTCCAGGCCGCGCAGGCCCTGCACGCCACGCCGGAGCAGCTCACCTCGTGGATGTGGGCGCTGGGCCTGGGCATGGGGCTGTGCACGCTGCTGCCCTCGCTGTGGCTGCGCCAGCCGGTGATGATTGCCTGGTCCACGCCCGGCGCGGCAGTGGTGGCCACGGCGGCACTGGCGGGTGGCTTTGGCATGTCCGAGGCGATTGGTGCCTTCATGGCCAGCGGCGCGCTGATTGCGCTGTGCGGCATCACCGGCCTGTTCGAGCGGGTGATGGGCCGTATTCCGGTGGCAATTGCCGCTGCCCTGCTGGCCGGGGTGCTGGCGCGTTTCGGGCTGAATGGCTTTGCCGCCGCCCAGTCGGCCTTGCCGCTGGTGCTGCTGATGCTGGCTACCTATTTGCTGGCCCGGCGCTGGTTGCCGCGTTTTGCAGTGGTGCTGACTCTGCTGGTTGCTATTACCTTTGTAGCTGCCCGCGGAGATTTTTTAAGCGCTGGCATCGTATTTTCCTTCGCAAAACCGGTGCTGGTGGTGCCCACTTTTACCTGGAGCGCGATGGTCAGCATGGCGCTGCCGCTGTTCGTGGTGACCATGGCCTCGCAAAACCTGCCCGGCGTGGCGGCCATCCGGGCGGCAGGCTATGCCATGCCGATCTCCAAACTCATCACTATCACCGGCCTGGCCACGCTGGTGCTGGCCCCGTTCGGCGCGTTTGCATTGTGCCTAAGCTCCATCACCGCCGCCATCTGCATGGGCCCCGAGGCGCACACCGACAAGGCCAAGCGCTACACCGCAGCGGCGGCCTGCGGCATCTTTTACGTGCTGATCGGTATCTTTGGCGCGGCCATCACCGGCGTGCTGACCGCCTTTCCGCGCGAGCTGATCGCCGCCATCGCCGGGCTGGCGCTGCTGGGCACCATCGGCGGTGCGCTGTCTACCGCCTTGCACGAACCACAGCACCGCGAGGCCGCTACCATCACTTTCCTGGTCACGCTCAGCGGCGTGGTGATAGCCGGTGTGGGCTCGGCGTTTTGGGGTGTGGTGGCCGGGGCGCTGGCGCTGGGGGTGCAGCGGTTGGGGCGCAACTCACAGGCCTCACAGGTCTGAGGGCAGCATCGCCCACAGTGGCACGGCCTCGATGCGGTCGGCCATTTTGAAGCGGTGCAGGCCGGGGTAGACCACGTAGAGTGCATCCAGTTGCAGGTCGGCCATGGCGATGCGCATGCTGGGGGTGACGCGCGGAGCGTCTGCGCGTTTGAACTCCACGCCGATGCGCTGGCCGCCTTTGAACATCAGCAGGTCGAGTTCGGCACCCTGGTGGGTGGCCCAGAAGTAGGCCTGGTCGGGCTGGGCGATGCGCAGCACCTGCTCCAGCGCAAAGCCCTCCCAGCTGGCGCCGGATTGCGGGTGGCTGCGCAGCTGCTCCAGCGTCTGGATGCCCATCAGCGCGTGCAGCAAGCCGGTGTTGCGGAAGTAAATTTTGGGGGCTTTCACCTGGCGCTTGCCCAGGTTTTCGTGCCAGGGCTGGAGCTGGCGGACCATCAGGGTTTGGGTCAGGGTGTCGAGGTAGCGGCGGATGGTGGGCTCGGACACGCCCATGGACTGCGCGGGCGGGGCCGCCGACCAGATTTGGCCGTGGTAATGCGCCAGCATGGTCCAGAAGCGCAGCATGGCGGGCGCGGCGATATTGATGCCGAACTGCGGCATATCCACCCGCACATGGTCGGCCACGGCATGGGCCCGCCAGGCAAAGCTGTCTTCGTCGGTGGCGGCTAGGTAGGCGCGCGGAAAGCCACCGCGCAGCCACAGGCGCTGGGCTATGGCATCGTTGAAACCCGCTTCGGCCGCGCTGCACTCCTGCAGGTTAAAGCCGCCCACGTCGATGGTTTCCACCCGCCCCAGCAGGGATTCGCCGGCCTGGCGCAGCAGCGCGGGGGAGGCGCTGCCGAGCAGCAGGAACTGCCCCGGCGTGTTGGTGCGGTCCATCAGCACCCGCAGTAGCGGGAACAGGCCGGGGTGGAGCTGCACTTCGTCAATCACCACCAGCCCTTGCAGCGGCTCCAGGGTCCAGGCGGCCTGCTCCAGCCGCTGGGCGTGGGGCGGGTATTCCAGGTCGAAGTAATTGGGTGACTGGCGGCTGAGGAACTGCTGCGCCAGCGTGCTTTTGCCCGACTGGCGCGGCCCGCTCAGCACCACGCCGCGAGAGCGCCCCAGCGCTTTGCGGACGGCCTGCTCCAGGGATGTGCGGGGGATCATGGGGAAATACTAGCATTTATCCATGAAATTGAAAATATTGATGTTCCTTTTTCATGGATAAATTCTGAATAAAACCCTTGGCTGTGAGCTTGCAGGAGCCATAGGTTAAGCTTTCTCGCCATTGACTTGCCCACTGCGTGTCGCGTCAAGCGTGAACTGTCAGTTTGCACTTGCTCTCGACGCGCGTTGCGTCGCTGTGCCCCTTGCCCAGGCTTTAGCCTGCGCTGCGGACCACGCCTAGCACTTCACGCCGATAGCCTTGCGAAAACACGACACATCAGAAAACACGACACATCACACTTAACGCGACACTAGCCCCATGAACATCCTCTTCGTTGCCGACCCCCTTGAGTCTTTCAAAATCCACAAGGACACCACCTTTGTGATGATGCGCGAGGCGCAGCGGCGCGGGCACACCATTTCAGCCTGCGAGCCGCAGGATTTGCAGTGGCAGACCGGCGGAGTGGTGACGGCGCAGGTGCGGGATATTCATCTCACCGGTAAATCCGGTGAGTCCCATGCCACCTGTGACAAGGCCGCCTGGTTCAGCGTGGCACAGCCGCTGTTTGCGGGCAGCCCGCGCGCTTTGAGAGACTTTGGCGCGATCATCATGCGCAAAGACCCGCCGTTCGATTCGGAATTTTTCTACGCCACCCACCTACTGGAGCAGGCCGAGCGCGAGGGCGCCAAGGTGTTCAACAAGCCGCGGGCACTGCGCGACCACCCGGAAAAACTGGCCATCATGGAGTTCCCGCAGTTCAGCGGCCCCACACTGGTGACACGCAGCGCCGAGGCCATCCGCGCCTTCCACGCCACGCACCGCGACATCATCTTGAAGCCGCTGGACGGCATGGGCGGCATGGGCATCTTCCGGGTGAAAGACGACGGCCTGAACCTGGGCGGCATCATCGAGACGCTGAACAAAGACGGTGCCCAAAGTGTGATGGTGCAAAAGTTTCTGCCCGAAATCGCCCTGGGCGACAAGCGCGTGCTGGTGATCGGCGGCAAGCCCGTGCCGTTTTGCCTGGCGCGGATTCCGCAAGGTGGCGAGGTGCGTGGCAACCTGGCGGTGGGCGGCAAGGGCGTGGCCCAGCCGCTGTCAGCGCGCGACCGCGAGATCGGTGAAACCCTGGGTCCCATTCTGGCGGCGCGCGGCCTGCTGCTGGTGGGCGTGGACGTGATCGGCGATTGCGTGACCGAGATCAACGTGACCAGCCCCACCTGCTTCCAGGAAATCTTTGACCAGACCGGCTGCGACGTGTCGGCGCTGTTTATCGACGCGCTGGAAGCTGCGCTGAAAATTTAAAGAAAATAGACCTCTAGCCTAGGTAGTACCTGCGCTAGTAGCTATCTATTTTGTAGTGAGGCTACGCCGTCTCGTCGGCGGTTTCGCTTTTCGGCACAAACACCATCCGCGTTTTGGCGTTGCAGTCCATCAGCCCGGCATAGCGGCCCCAGGCAATCATGGTCTGGAAGATGCGCTCGGGGTTGTCGTAGGGCAGGGCGCTGCCGATGTCCTTGATGACGCGGTCGGCTTCTACTTCCTCGTACTCGTGCAGCAGCGCGATGATGATGTGGAACAGCCGCAGCTTGAACACCTGCTCGGCAAAAATGGCGCGGCGGGTGGTGGGGTCGGCGGCCACAAAGCGGCGGCCCAGTTCGGTGAACACCACTTTGTCTTTGGGCGTGTCGATCAGCTCCAGGATTTCTGCGGCCTTCACCAGCGCAATCGTCTCGCCAAACTCCTTGCCGATCTCGTCCGAGATGTCGTAGATGTTGGACAGCTCAGGCGAGTCGTTCAAGATGCTCAACAGGCCCAGAATCTGCCCCACTGGCACCAGCGGAATCGACTCCATGCGGGTGCGGGCGCGCGAGATGGGCTGGCCCGCAACGTGCACCTCGGCGGGCGTATCCGGCAAGGTGGTGGTGGTGATGCATTCGTGGATCAGGCTGACCAGCCGCTGGAATTCCGGGCTTTTGGTGTCGCGCGGATACGGCAAGGGGTTCTCCAGCACCAGGCCCAGGCGGCCGGGGCGCGGGAACAGCACCACGATGCGGGTCGCCATCTCTACCGCTTCCTCGATGTTGTGCGTCACCATGAAGATCGAGCTCAGCCCCGTGCCCGGCGTGCGCCACAGGTTGATCAGCTCCTGGCGCAGGTTCTCGGCGGTCAACACGTCCAGGGCGCTGAAGGCTTCGTCCAGGCACAGCAGCCGGGGCTGGGACACCAGGGCCCGGGCAATGCCGACGCGCTGGCGCATGCCGCCCGACAGTTCGCGCGGATAGGCCCCGTGGTAGTTGCCCAGGCCAATCAGCTCGATGGCGCGGTCTACGGCGATGTCGCGGTCGGCGCGGCTGATGGGGCGTGCCATCAGACCTACGGCTACGTTTTGCTCCACCGTCAGCCAGGGGTACAGCGCGAAGGTCTGGAACACCACCGAGGCTTCGTCGTTGATGCCGCGCAGGGTTTCACCCTTGTGCAAGACCCGGCCCGAGGTGGGCTCGATCAGCCCGGTCAGGCAGCGCAGAATAGTGGACTTGCCCGAGCCCGACTGGCCCAGCAAGGCCAGCAGCTCGCCCTCGTGCACGGCCACGTCGATCTGGTCCAGCACCTTGAGTTCGTGCCCGCCGCTGGTGGTAAACAGCTTGGTGACGGCGCGCAGCTCGGCAATCGGTGCTTGGGCGCTGGTGGAAGAAGTGGCGTTATTCATATGAGTTTTTCCATTGCGCGCTGCGTAACCCGCGACGCATTAAACGTGAGCGGCCCATTCCAGGAACACCGCGGAACTGGCTTTGCCAGGCCGCTGGTGTTGCCCCCTGCAAGGGGGTGGGCGAAAGAAGCGAAGCGCTGTAGCCTGGGGGTGTGCATATCAATCCAGCCGGAAGCGGCGTTCTGCAAAACCATACAAACGCCGCCAGACCAGCTTGTTCATGGCGACGACGAAAAGTGACATCACGCCAATGCTGGCGATGATGAGGGCGGTATCACCGCTTTTGGTGACTTCGGCAATATAGGCACCCAGGCCATCGGCCTTGAGGGTGGTGTCACCCCAGGTTGCCAGCTCGGCCACGATGCTGGCATTCCAGGCGCCCCCGGCAGCGGTGCAGGCCCCGGTCACCCAGAACGGAAAGATGGCGGGCAGGATCAGCGTGCGCCACAGCTTCCACTGGCGCAGGCCGTAGATCTTGGCGACTTCTTTCATCTCGTTCGGAATCGCCATGGCCCCGGCGATCACGTTGAACAGGATGTACCACTGCGTGCCCATGGCGATCAGCAGGATGCTGCCCCAGTTCATCGGCGTGCGGGTGGCCACAAAGAAGCCAACCATGATGGGGAAGGTCATGTTGACCGGGAACGAGGCCCCGATCTGCGCCAGCGGCTGGGCGTAGCGCGCCACCTTGGGGTGGAAGCCGATCCACACGCCAATCGGTGTCCAGACCAGCGTGGCCAGCACTGTCATGGCCAGCACCCGCAGCAGGGTCAGAAAACCCAGCCAGAGGATGTGCCCAAACAGGCTCCAGTTGAGCGCACCGTGCAAGGCGGCAACGGCTGCAAACACCCCCACGATGGCCTGGTAGCCCAGCCAGGCCGCCAGTGCCCAGCCCGCTACGCGCAGCGGCCAGCCCACCGCCTCGGGCCGCGTCCGTTTGGCGGCTGGCAGGCTGCGTCGCAGGAACCGGCCCAGCCCATCTTCCAGCGGCTGCCATACGTGCAGCGACAGCCAGGTAAAAACATAGCTGCCGCGCAGCAGGTTGTAGACCCACGAGGTGGGCATCAGGCCGGATTCGGTGAGTTCGATCTTGAACTTGTCGGCCCACACCAGCAGGGGCCGCCAGACCAGCTGGTCGCTGGCCAAAATCAGCACCAGCATGGCCACCACGGCCCACAAGGCGGCCTGGTTGTCGCCTTTTTCAATGGCTGTGGCCATGTAGGAGCCCAGGCCGGGCAGCTTGATGTCTTTGTTCATCACGCTGATGGCCTCGCTTTGCGCCACAAAGAACCAGCCGCCGCCAAACGACATCATCGAGTTCCAGATCAGGCTGTGTGCCGAGGCGGGCAGTTCCACCGTGCGAAAGCGCTGCCAGCGGCTCAGACCGTAGGTGGACGCGGCCTCTTGCATGTCGGCTGGGATGGTGACCATGGAATGGTAAAAACCAAATGCCATGTTCCACACCTGGCCGGTGAAGATGGCGAAGATGGCCGCGCATTCCACGCCCAGCAGGCTGCCCGGAAACAGGGCCATGAACCCTGCCACCGTGGCCGATAGAAAACCCAGCACCGGCACCGACTGCAGCACATCCAGCGCGGGCAAGATCACCGCGCGCGCCGTGCGGTTCTTGGCGGCCAGGTAGCCCAGTGAAATCGCAAAAAACAGCGAGAAGCAAAACGCAATCCACATGCGCAGCAGGGTGCGCCCGGCGTAGTAGGGAATCTGGCTGGTAGAGAACTCTGGCTCGGGCACGTGGCTGGGGTCGAACGCGACCAGCATGCCGTGGCCGAAGTGCATCACGCTCCACAGCAGCCCAAACAGGGTCAGTAGCACCAGGCCATCCACCCAGGTAAAGCCGGTCCGGTTATTGTTTACAAGCTGGGGGGAGGTGCTTTTCATGGTCGGTGCGGGCAGCAAAAAGAGTTCAGAAACCGACCGGCAGGGGCCAGAGGAAACAAGGTGGAAAACGCAGCGTATTCTGGTATCTAAATGTGTATTTCGTGTTAATCGCGCTGTTTGTTGCGTGCATGCCACGCGCACCGCGTCCGAGCCCGGGGCGGAGGGATACATTTTTTAAATGAAATAGGCTGTTGCGCTTATGAAACCTGCGCAAGCAGCTATTTAAACTGTAGCGGTTCGGGTTCAGCCGACCCGTGCGCCGCCCACAAAGACTGCGAGCTCGCCGGGGGCAAACGCGGTCCAGGCCTCGTTGGTGGTCAGTGGCGTGGTGGCGACCATGGCCACGCGGTCTTGCGCGCTGGCGTGTTCGGCAAAGTTGATGCTCAGGTCGTCGTCTTTGAGCGTGGCCTGGGCAAACGGGTGCTGGCGCTCGATGTAGTGCAGGCTGGTGGAGGCATGCGCCCACAGCGCCTCGCCGTTGCTGAGCAAGAAGTTGAAGGTGCCGTGGCGGGCGATGCGTTCGGCCAGCTCGCGCAGGGTCAGCGTCAGTTCGGCCACGCTGGGTACCCCGGCGTGGGATTTGGCCAGCTCTTGCATGACCCAGCAAAACGCCCGTTCGCTGTCGGTGCTGCCCACCGGCCGAAAGCTGCTGTGCAGGCGCGGGTGGAAGTCTTTCAGGTCGCCGTTGTGGGCAAACACCCAGTAGCGGCCCCACAGCTCGCGCACAAACGGGTGGCAGTTTTCTAGCGCTACCACGCCCTGGGTGGCTTTGCGGATGTGGGCAATGACGTTGCGGCTTTTGATGGGGTAGTTGCGGATCAGCGCGGCCACCGGTGACTCGCAGGCGGGCTGGTGGTCGACAAAATGGCGCAGGCCTAGGCCTTCAAAGAATGCAATCCCCCAGCCGTCGCTGTGGTGGTCGGTGCGGCCACCGCGCTCGGCAAAGCCGCTAAAGCTGAACACCACGTCGGTGGGGGTGTTGCAGTTCATTCCTAATAGTTGGCACATAAAGGTACTGTACCCGGACTGGGTTGGAGATTGGCTGGGCAGCCGCGGCGCAGAACGTCTGCCCATCAGAAACACCGCAGAACTGGCTTCGCCAGGCTGCAGGTGTTGCCCCCTGCGTGTCGCATCGGTTTTTCAAACCTACGCGAGGGGGGGCGAAAAGCGCTTGCGCTGTAGCCTGGGGGTGTTCCTACTTCACTGCAAAAAATGTCAGCATCCGCGCCAACAGGTCTTTGCTGCGCACAGGGGCGCTGGGGGCGGCCGACTGTTGCAGCCGGGCGGTGAATTCGGCGCGGCGCTGGGCCAGCAGGGTGGCGATGTCTTCGGCCAGTGCGGGGCGGGCGGCCAGCACCAGGCCAAAGCCTTCCTTGTCCAGCCGGTAGCACTCCACATCGGTCACGGCCTGCACGGTGGCGCTGCGTGGCTCGCCAGTCAGCAGGCCCATTTCGCCAAAGAATTCACCGCCGTGCAGTTGGGCCACGGTGGTCCGGCCCGCGCTGCTGTCCACCACCACCTCGGCCTCACCGTGCAAGATCAGGTACAGCCAATGCGCCACCGCGCCCTGGCGGGTGATGGCGCTGCCCGCCACAAATGGCGCGTATACCAGGTGCGCGGCCAGGGTTTGCTGTTCGGCATCGGGCAGGTTGGCAAACAGGGCAATGCTGCGGATGGCGCGGATGCGGCGGGCCTGTTCTCGTTGGGCGTGGAGGTTGCGCGACTGCTCGTCTTTGCTGGCCACCAGCCGTTCGGCCTGCGGCAGGCCCATGCGGATGCCTTCGCGGGCCAGGGCGGTGAGGGCGTGGACCCGTACGGCCGAGTCGGTGGGGTCGTCAAACTGTGGGTCGGTGAGCCAGTAGCGCAGGGTGTAGTGGTTGTAGCCCGCACACACCTCCATCAGCACCGCGCTGGGCGGGGGCTGCGGGGCCACGTGGGCGATGCTGGCATCGGATACCGCCAGTTCCAGCGTGCGCAGCACTGTGCCGGGCAGGGCGCTGTGGTCGATATTGAAGTGCAGCATGCGCCGCCAGAGCAGGGGTTCGCCGGGCTGTTTGCGCAGCACCTTGAAGCGGTTTTTCATCAACCAGCTATTGGGCACCACCACCGTCTCGCGGTTGCGGGTGACGATCTCGGTATAGCGCCAACGCACATCCACCACCCGCCCGCTCAGCTCGTCGATCTGCACCCATTCGCCCACCCGCAGCGAGTTGTCCAGCTGCAGCGCCACGCCACCCATCACATTGCCCAGCGTGTCCTGCATGGCGAAGGCCACCACCGCCGTCATGATGGCCGAGGTGGCAAACAGCTGGGTCGGGTCCACGCCCGCCAGCCGCAGCCATACCAGTCCCCAGGCCAGCGACAGGGCGGTCAGGGTCAGGTCATGGGCGATTTGCGGCAGAGATATCCGCAGGGCGGGCAGCAGCACCTTAAATACCAGCAGCGAGCCAATCTGGATGCAGGCCCAGACAGTGAGCACATGGGCGCTGTCGCGAAACATGCCCATCAGCAGCGCGTGGTCCTGGTTGGCGGCCAGCAATGCCACCAGTTGGGCGCACCAGGCCAGGCTGAGCAGAGCCCAGGTAGACCGCAGTGCGCGTTGGTGGTCGGGGCGCAGCAGGCGTAGCGCCCCGGCCAGCGCGGTGGTCAGCAGCGCCAGTAGCAGCAATTCGGGGCGGAGCAGACCGGTGGTCCAGGAAGTCATGTGCGTTTGCTGGGTTGGAGCGTCAGGCCGTGGGCGTTTTGGTAGCACAGACGGCGCAGATGCAGGCCAGGCCCCGTGCCTGCGGCGCAATGCCTGCCAGCGTGGCCGCCGGGATGGCCACCGCCACGCACCAGCAGGGGGGCTGTGGCAAGCCGGTGCTGCGCACCAGCGCCATGGCACAAACGTTGCCCTGGCCACACAGCGGGCAGGTGCGAGGGTCTGGTAGGGCAGCGATGGTGGGCATAAGTCATGGTACTGGCGTTTTTTACGCGATGAAACAGTTTTGCGGCCTAAAAATATAAAAAAAGCTGCTTAGCGCAGGCTGTATTTGCACTAGTAGCTATAAAATATATAGCATTTGATGTGCAATTGGTTGCGGCACGCGGCACGGCTTGGGATGCGTTGGTACCACCCCGTGGAAAAGCCGATTGCAAATAAAATCAATTAATTCAAACTGTTACGCGTGCATCAAGCGCGGGCAAGATTTTTGGAGCAGGAGACAGGCTATGGAATTGTGGGGAGCCAAGACGCAGCGGTGGGTCATCCGCGTGCTGTGCGGGGTGGCTGGTATCGGCTGGGGGCTGTCTGTATGGGCTGCGCCATCAGCGAATCTGTCGTCTGCATCCGGACGCGATGCCGAGGATGCGGCTGATCTGGCCGATGCCAGTGCCGATTCCCCCGTGCTGCGGGCTTTATCTGCCGCCCCAATCAAAGTGTCTGCGGACAAAGCGGCCACGACCGATGCCCGCAGCGATGCCGCCCAGAATCCCGCCTTTGCCAGCAAACCCGATCCCCGCAACCTGGGCGAAACCTTGCACGTAGCCGCCAAAGATTTGGCCGTCAGTACCGGCGCTGTCGATACCAAGCAATATCTGAGTGCCGAGCTCGGCTTGGACAAGTCAGGGGACACTTCGGCCGGTGCCGACAGCCCCAATGTGTTGCGTCGCCGCGCCAACAGCGACGCAGCGAACACCAATACTGCGCAGCCCCGTTCAGAGGAGCAACTCAAATTGGACGAAGAGCAGGCCTCCTTCCTGGCATCGGCCCTGGTCCAGGATGTGATGCCGTGGGCCATCGGGGCGGCGGTGCTGCTGGGCTGCGCGAAAGGTTTGCGCATGATGCTGGCCTTCAGCCACCGCCAGGCAGAGCGCAAACGCAAGCGGCGCAAATCCAGCAGTGGCGGTGCATCGCGCAGCGCCCGACTTTGACCGCTGATTTCGTAAAGATCTGCAAATAGCCCCCTTGTCCCAAGGGGCTGTCCTGGCTGGCGCTAGAGCGGGGTTAGAATTCAGATGCAATTAATTCTTATTTGCACTGTTCGCAACGCGGAGCCGGTAGGACCATCCCCCGGCGCTTCCTCCTTTATCCAAACTGTTCTCATGAAAATGTCCATCCCTTTCTTGGTTCGCGCTGTGGCGCTGGCGTCTGGTGTGTTGGCTGCGTCGCTGGGTGTCCAGGCGCAAGACTCCGAACCGCTGGTGGTTTACAACGCGCAGCACGTCAGCCTGACCCAGGCCTGGGCCAATGGCTTTACCAAGGAAACCGGTGTCAAGGTAATTTTGCGCAACGGTGGCGACAGCGAGCTGGGCAACCAGCTGGTGCAAGAAGGCAAGGCCTCGCCTGCTGACGTGTTTTTGACCGAAAACTCGCCCGCCATGGCCTTGGTGGACGCAGCAGGCCTGTTTGCCCCGCTGGAGCCGACCACGCTGGCCCAGGTACCGGCCAACTTCCGCCCCGCGCATGGCCGCTGGATTGGTGTTGCTGCACGTAGCACGGTGTTTGTCTACAACAAGAAGAAGTTCACCGCTGAACAGCTACCCAAGTCGATGATGGATCTGTCGGGTCCTGGCTGGAAGGGCCGTTGGGCGGCATCTCCGTCTGGTGCAGATTTCCAGGCCATCGTCAGTGCCATGTTGGAAATGAAGGGCGAACCTGCCACCGCGACCTGGCTCAAGGGCATGAAGGACAACTTCACCGCTTACAAAGGCAACAGCACGGTGATGAAGGCCGTCAATGCGGGCCAAATCGACGGCGGCATCATCTACCACTACTACTACTTTGGTGACCAGGCCAAGACCGCTGAAAACAGCAACAACAGCGCATTGCATTACTTCCGCAACGAAGATCCAGGCGCTTTTGTCAGCATCTCTGGCGGCGGTGTGCTGGCCACCAGCAAGCATGCCAAAGAAGCCCAGGCTTTCGTGAAGTGGGTCACAGGCAAGGCGGGCCAGGAAATTTTGAAGACCGGCGATTCGTACGAATACGCCGTTGGCGCAGGTGCGCAGTCCAACCCTAAACTGGTGCCGCTGGCCGATTTGCAGTCGCCCAAGGTCGAACCCGCCAACCTGAACAGCAAAAAAGTCTCGGATCTGATGACCCAGGCGGGCCTGCTGTAAACACCTTCCGTGTCTGCCGTTCCGTCTGATCTGCACCGCGTGCCTGCACTGGTGGGCGCACCCGCGCATGGCATGCGCCGCATGGCTGGCGCGCGCCTGTCATGGGTCGGCGCGGCAGCGGTGTTGGTGTCTTTGTTTGCGCTGCTGCCGCTGGGCTTTGTGGTCTGGGTGGCCTGGCAAACCGGCTGGGAAACTGCCGCACCGCTAATTTTTCGCGCCCGTGTGGGCGAGTTGCTGGTCAATACCGCTCTGCTGGAGCTGCTCACCGTGCCGGTCTGCGGCGTGTTGGCCTTGGCGCTGGCCTGGCTGACCGAACGCAGCGACCTGCCAGGCGCCCGCACCTGGGCGGCGCTGGCGGTGGCCCCGCTGGCCGTACCCGCGTTTGTGCACAGCTATGCGTGGATGACGGTCACCCCCAGCCTGCACGGCCTGGGCGGCGCGGTGCTGGTGTCTACTATTGCCTATTTTCCGTTCATGTATTTGCCCTTGTCGGCGGCCCTGCGGCGGCTGGACCCGGGTATGGAAGACGCGGCTGCGTCGCTCGGTCTGGGGCCCTGGGCGGTGTTTTACCGCGTGGTATTGCCCCAGTTGCGTCTGGCCCTGTGCGGTGGCGGGCTGCTGGTGGGCCTGCACCTGCTGGCCGAATACGGCCTGTACGTGATGATCCGCTATGACACATTCACCACCGCTATCGTGGACCAGTTCCAGTCCACCTACAACGGCCCGGCGGCGAACATGCTGGCGGGTGTGCTGGTGGTGTGCTGCTTTGGCTTGCTGGCGCTGGAAGCCCGCCTGCGCGGCCACGAGCGCTACGCCCGCGTCGGCACCGGAGCCGCCCGCATGCCGGTGCGCAGCCGCCTGGGCCGCTGGACGGTACTGGCCTGGCTGCTACCATTTTTGACAAGCCTGCTGGCGCTGGGCGTGCCTCTGTTTACGCTGGTGCGCTGGCTGATTGCTGGCGGTGCCTCCGTCTGGCACCTGGACGTGATCGGTGCGGCGTTGGGCCAAACCCTGGTGTGGGCGGTGTTGGGCGGCGTATTGACCACGGTGGTGTCGATCCCCATGGCCTGGCTGTCCATCCGCAAACCCGGCAAGCTGCAACGCGTGGTGGAGGCCTGCAACTACATGGTCGGCTCGCTGCCTGGCGTGGTGGTGGCGCTGGCCCTGGTCACCATCACCGTGCGGGTGGCGCTGCCGCTGTACCAAACCGTGGCCACGATTTTGCTGGCCTACATGCTGATGTTCTTGCCGCGTGCGCTGGTCAGCCTGCGTGCCGGTATCTCCCAGGCCCCGGTAGAGCTGGAATACGCGGCCCGCAGCCTGGGCCGCACACCCACGCAGGCGCTGTGGTCCATCACCCTGCGGTTGGCCGCACCGGGCGCTGCCGCTGGCATGGCGATGGTGGCGCTGGGCATCACCAACGAGCTCACCGCCACCCTGCTGCTGGCCCCCACTGGCACGCAAACCCTGGCCACCGCGTTCTGGGCCTTCAGCAGCGAGATCGACTACGCCGCCGCCGCCCCCTACGCGCTGATGATGGTGCTGCTGTCCATGCCCATGACCTGGCTTTTATATGTGCAATCCAAACGAACGGCTGGACGTTAATCTGACATGGGCTTTCTAGAATTACACGCCGTACGCAAAAGCTATGGCCTCCAAGTGGCGCTGGCCGGTGTCGATCTGCAGGTAACAGCAGGCAGCCGCACCGCCATCGTCGGCCCATCTGGCTCGGGCAAAACCACGCTGTTGCGCATCATTGCGGGCTTTGAAGCCCCGGACGTGGGCCGCGTTACCCTCGGCGGCCAGCCGCTGGCCGACGGTCCTAACGCCGTTCCTGCCCACCGCCGCGGCATCGGCTTTGTGCCGCAAGAAGGCGCGCTATTCCCACATTTGAGCGTGGCCGACAACGTCGGCTTCGGCCTGGCCAGCAACGCGCCCGACCGCGCCCAGCGCATCACCGAGCTGATGCAGATGGTGGCGCTCGACCCCGCCATGCTCACCCGCCGCCCGCATGAGCTCTCCGGCGGCCAGCAGCAGCGCGTTGCGCTGGCCCGCGCGCTGGCCCAAAGGCCTCGCCTAATGCTGCTGGACGAACCTTTTTCTGCTCTCGATACTGGCCTGCGCGCCAGTACCCGCAAAGCCGTGGCCCAGTTGCTGGGTACCGCCGGTATCACCACCATTCTGGTGACCCACGACCAGGCCGAGGCTCTGTCGTTTGCCGACCAGGTGGCCGTGATGCGCGCAGGCTGTCTGGTCCAGGTCGGCCCGCCGCACACCTTGTACCTGCGTCCCACAGATGCCGCCACCGCCCAGTTTTTGGGCGAAACCATCGTTTTGCCCGCCCAACTGTCCCAAGGCTGGGCTACCTGCGCCCTGGGCGTGGTCGCCACCAACGACAGCCAGCGCAACGGCCCGGCACAGATCATGCTCCGACCCGAGCAGTTGCAACTGACCCCGGTGCCCGCCGATGCCATGGATGGCAAGACCGACAATGACACCGAGGCCTGTCTGGGGGTGGTGGAAGACATCGACTTCGGCGGTGCACTGTGCGGCTTGACCGTCCGCCTGCTGGGGGGGGCGCCAAGCCAAACTGCGCCTTTGTTGGTGCGCAGCCCGGCCATCCACATTCCAGCGCTAGGCTCCACTGTGCGAATTACCGTCATGGGCCAAGCCCATGTGTTTGCATAAGAGCCAACGCTCACTGAGCCAAAACGTAAGCAACCGCACAACACCGTAGAACTGGCTATGCCAGGCTGCTGGTGTTGCCCCCTGCAAGGGGTTGGCGAAAACACGCAGTGTGTAGTCTGGAGGGGCGCTGGTACTTGAAAAAAGTTGTCAACCGAATCGCCGGGTGCCTCGTTGTAGGTGCACAAGGAGATTCCCGATGACCACACTGCACGTTACCACCGAATACAACTGGCCCTCTGACGACCGCGATCGCCGCCGCATGCCAGCGCGCTGAACGACCTGTTTTTTAAAAAACTCGGAGGCTTTTCCCGAAGCGCGGTATATCCGGCGCGGTGAGACCCCAGTACAACGGCAGCCTAGGCTGCCGTTTTGCGTTGGCAATAGGCACAACTCCCGGCGCGTATTGGCGTTAAATCCACCTGTTTCCCCCTCCTTTAGTGGTTTGCACTTTGTGGCTGGATCGGTCATGCTCAAAATTTTATGAGCCGCTTTTACATCCAGCCAACCCCGCTCACCGGTCTTTTGGTGGTGAAGCGCCAGCCATTGGGCGATGCACGCGGTTTTTTGTCCCGCCTGTTTTGTGCCGATGATCTGGCCCCCGCAGGCTGGATGGGCGCTATTGCCCAAATCAACCACACCTTCACGGCCCAACCGGGTACGGTGCGCGGCCTGCATTACCAGCGGGCCCCACACGCGGAGATGAAGCTGGTCAGTTGCCTTCAGGGTTCAGTGTGGGACGTAGCAGTCGATCTGCGGCCTGACTCGCCCACCTATTTGCAGTGGCATGCTGAAATTTTGTCGGCCAACAACCACTGCGCGCTGCTGATCCCCCCTGGCTTTGCCCACGGCTTCCAAACCCAGACCCCCGACGTGCAGATGCTGTACTGCCACTCCCAGGCCTACGCCCCGCAGAGTGAGGCAGGTTTGCATCCGCAAGACCCGCGCCTTGCTATTCGCTGGCCGCTGCCGGTACACGGCCTGTCGCCCCGCGATGCCAGCCATCCATGCATTCAAGGAGAGTCAGTGTGAAATGCCGCCACTGCGCTATGGAACTGAGTTTGCCGTTCCTCGATTTGGGCAGCGCCCCGCCCAGCAATGCCTACCTCACGGCGGCCACCGTCAACGCCCCCGAGCTCTGGTACCCGTTGCGCCTGCTGGTATGCGAGAACTGCTGGCTGGTGCAAACCGAAGACCACGCCGGGCGCGAAGCCCTGTTTACCGACGACTACGCTTACTTCAGCAGTTTCAGTAGCTCCTGGCTGGTCCATGCCAAAGCCTATGTGGATGCCATGCAGGCGCGTTTTGCTCTGGGTGCAGACAGCCGGGTGGTCGAAGTTGCCTCCAATGACGGCTATCTGCTGCAATATGTGCAGGCCGCAGGCGTGCCCTGCTATGGCATCGAGCCCACGGCCAGCACCGCAGCCGCCGCCAAGGCCAAGGGCATCACCGTGGTGGAGCGCTTCTTTGGCGTGGCATTGGCGCAGGAACTGGCCGCCCAGGACTTGCAGGCCGACCTCACCGCCGCCAACAACGTGCTGGCCCACGTGCCCGATATCAACGACTTTGTGGGCGGGTTTGCCGTGCTGCTAAAACCCCAGGGCGTGGCCACCTTCGAGTTTCCGCATCTACAGCAGATGGTGCAGCAGTGCCAGTTCGACACCGCCTACCACGAGCACTATTCCTACCTGTCGCTCACCGCCGTGCAACGTATCTTTGCGGCCAACGGCCTGCGGGTGTTCGACGTGCAAGAGGTGCCTACCCATGGCGGCAGCCTGCGGGTGTTCGCACAGCGCGCCGATACGGGGCAGCGGCCCGCCACCCCCGCCGTGCAGCAGGTACTGGTGGCCGAGACGGCAGCGGGCATGCAAACGGCAGATTTTTATAGTCAATTTTATCTCCAGCCCATGCGGATCATGCGTGAGTTGCTCTCATTTTTAGTAAGTGCCGCGCACAGCGGCCACAGCGTCGCCGCCTATGGTGCCGCAGCAAAAGGCAATACCCTGCTGAACTTTGCGGGTGTGCGGCCGCATTTGTTGCCCTACGTGGTGGATAAAAACCCGGCCAAGCAAGGCAAGTTCTTGCCCGGCAGCCGCATCCCCATCCTGGACGAGGCCTTTTTGCGCGCCCAGCAGCCGCGCTATGTGCTCATCCTGCCGTGGAACTTGCAGGCCGAGGTGATGGACCAGCTCAGCTACATCCGCGAATGGGGCGGACGCTTTGTCACCGCCGTGCCGGGCCTGGCCATCCACCCATGAGGATTCTGCTCACCGGTGCCAGCGGCTACCTGGGCCGCCACGTGCTCGCCCATCTGCGCCAGCAGAGGCTAGACGTGGTGGTGCTGGGCCGCAGTCTGCCCCTGGGGTATGAAGATGTGCCCCTGGTGCACTGCGACCTGCTGGATGGCGTGAACCTGGAACAAGCCGTTAAACAAGCTGTGCAGCACGCCGGGGCTACCCATCTGCTGCACCTGGCCTGGACCACCGAATACGGTGTCTACTGGACCTCGCCCCTCAACTTCCGCTGGGCCGATGCCACGCTGCGCCTGCTGCAAGCCTTTGCCGATGCGGGTGGCCGGCACGCGACCATCGCGGGCACCTGCGCCGAATACGACTGGGCGCAAGGGACTTTGGTGGAAGATGTCAGCCCCTATGCCCCCGCCACCTTGTACGGCGTGGCCAAGGATGCAACCCGCCGCATGGCCACCGCTCTGTGTGCGGCCCGTGGCGTGTCGCTGGCCTGGGGCCACATCTTTTTTCCATTCGGTCCAGGCGAAGCACCGCAGCGCATGCTGCCCTCGCTGGTGCGGGTGTTCCAGGGCCAGGCGCCACCGTTTGGCGTGAACATTGCTGCTTATCGGGGCATGCTGCCGGTGGCCGATGCCGCCAGTGCCCTGGCCACGCTGCTGGTGCAGGGCTGCAATGGTAATTTCAACATCTGCTCCGGCCAGCCCGCCTTGGTAGGCGATGTGGTCAAAACCCTCGCCCGCCTGTGCGGTGCCGACCCGGCCCACGTGCTGGCGCTGGCATCAAGCCGTGCCGGTGACCCGCCGGTGCTGGTGGGCGACACCTCCCGGCTGCGCGCCACTGGCTGGCGGTCACAATTCACGCTGGAGCAGGGCCTGGCGGCCATGGTCCAGCTTTCCTAGGTTTAACGAGGACTTTCACCATGACCCCCGAAAAGCAATTTGCCGCCGAGCGCGCCGAGCGCCTGGCCGACTACACCCAGGACACCGCCTTCCAGGATTTGTCGCGCCAATGGCTGCAAACTTCGATGGACAAGAAGTACGTCTACAACTACGACTGGCTGGGCCGCCCCATCATCCAGTACCCGCAGGACATGGTGGCCATCCAGGAATTGGTGTGGACGGTACGGCCCGACCTGGTCATCGAGACCGGCATTGCCCATGGCGGCTCGCTGATCCTCAGTGCCTCCATGCTGGCGATGCTGGACATGTGCGATGCGATAGAGAGCGGCAGCACCATCGACCCGCGCCAGTCCCAGCGCAAGGTGATTGGCATCGACATCGACATCCGCGAACACAACCGCGCTGCCATCCAGGCCCACCCCATGGCCAGCCGCATCCAGATGGTGCAGGGCTCGTCCATCGCCCCGGACGTGGTGGCCCAGGTCCGCGAGGCGGCCCAGGGTTATAAAAAAGTGATGGTGTTCCTGGATTCCATGCATACCCACGACCACGTGCTGGGCGAGCTGGATGCCTACGCGCCGCTGGTCAGCCCCGGCAGCTACTGCGTGGTGTTCGACACCTTTGTGGAAGACATGCCGCCCCATTTCTTCGCCGACCGCCCCTGGGACGTGGGCAACAACCCTAAAACCGCCACCCGCCAGTGGCTGGCCAGCCACCCCGACTTCGCCGTAGACCACAGCATGGAGTCGCGCCTAATGGTGACCGTGGCCCCAGAAGGCTTTCTGAAGCGCCATGGCTGACCTGAAGGCCGGCCTGGACCCGATCGATGCGGTGCAACTGGCTCTGCTGGAGGGCGAGGCCTGCGAGGCGCGGCAGGACCACCCGCGCGCCATCTTGTATTACATGGAGGCGCTGGCGGTCAACCCTCAGTTGGTGGATGCCTGGTGCCGCCTGGGCCGCATCTTCATGCTCGGTCCTGACTGGAACCGCGCCATCGAGGTGCTGGAAACCGCCTTGCACCTCAGCCCGGGCCTGCCGTATGCGCAAAAGTTTCTGGCTCTGGCCCATTTCAACCTAGGCCACCGGGAGCAGGCGCTGGCGCTGATCGAAGAGGCTGCCCGGCACAGCCATGAGTCCAACATCTGGGTGCTGCGCGCCTGGATCCGCAGTAATACTGACAAAGACCCGGCCCGCACCCTGGCCGTGTTCCAGGACTGGGGCCGCCGTTTTGCCGACCCGTTGACCCGCAAGGCCGTACCGTTTCACAAGCAAGACCGCCGCCCCGGTAAAAAGCTGCGCGTGGGCTATGTGACGGCCGATTTTCGGGTGCATTCCATTGCCTTCTTCATGCAGCCGGTACTGCGTCACCACGATCCGGCGAAGGTGGATATTTATGTGTATTCGGGTGGCAAGCCTGACCACATGACCGAGGCCATGCAGCAAGATGTACCGCATTGGCACGACACTCTGGGCATGCCGGATGGTGCGCTGTACCAGCTCATCCGCGCGCACCAGATCGATGTGCTGGTGGATTTGTCGGGCCACACCGCCGAAAACCGCCTGCTGGTGTTCGCCCGCCGGGCGGCACCGGTGCAGGTCACCTGGCTGGGTTTCATGAACACCCTGGGCATGAAAGCCATGGACTACCGACTCACCGATGGCGGCACCGACCCGGTGGGCCACGAGGCGTTTTATTCCGAAAAGCTGTTTCGCCTGGAGTGCATGGCCAGCTATGTACCGCCCGCACATGCGCCGTTGCGGGAGCAGTTGCCGATGGTGGCCAACGGCTACCCGACCCTGATTTCTTTGAACAACTCATTCAAGGTGACCGATGCCATGCTGCGGGTCTGGGCCCGTATCCTGGCTCAGCACACCGATGCCCGGCTGATCCTGATGGTGAAAGAGTCCACTTCCGATGCGGCCCAGGCCGCCATGCAGCAGCGGGTGGCGGATGCGGGTCTGCCGCTAGAGCGGGTGTCGGTGGTGCCCGAGCTGCCGTTGGAGCAGTTTATGGAGCTGGGTTTCATGGCCGACCTGGCACTGGACACCTCACCTGTATCCGGCGGCACCACCACCTTGCACGCGCTGTGGATGGGCTTGCCGGTGGTAGCGCTGGATGCGCAGCGGGCCATTGATTCTTCCAGCGCCCGGATTCTGGGCGGCATTGGTCTGGGTGAGCTGGTGGCCTGCGGCGGCGACGAGTCGTACATCCGGCTTACGCTGGAACTGCTGCAAAGTCCCCAGCGCCTAGCGCACTACCGCGCGACCAACCGGGCGGCCTTGCAGGCCAGCGCGCTGATGGACTACGCCGCCCGCACCGCCGAGGTAGAGGCCGCTTACCGCCTGATGTGGCTGAACTACCTGTGCAAAGCTCCCCGCTACCTGGACAGTGCCTGCGATGTGGCTGCGGCAGTGCTTGCAACAGAGCGTTTTCAAGCGGGTAAGTAGGGACCTATTCCGGCTATTTCACCTCGCAGCTGCGTGTAGACTGATCAGATGCATTTAGAAACCTCCGTTCCCCTGCTGGTGCCGGATCTGCCCAGCCCGCAAGAGCTGATGCCCTACTTGCAACGCATGCATGCCGCCCGGCTGTACTCCAATTTTGGGCCCTTGGTGTGTGAGCTGGAGCAGCAACTGGCGGCACGCTTTCAGGTGGCCACGCCCGCGGCGGTGGTCACCACTGCCAGCAGTGCCACGCTGGCGCTGGAACTGGCCTTGAGTGCCTTGGAATTGCCCCCAGGCTCCCGGGTGCTGGTGCCCGCCCTGACTTTTGTGGCCACCGCCACGGCCGTGGTGCGCGCAGGCCATGTGCCGGTGTTGGGCGATGTAGACCTCGACAGTTGGCTGATGACCCCTGGCGTGGCGTGGCAGATGCGCCAGCATGTGGCGTTTGACGCGGTGGTTCCTGTGGCCACTTTTGGCGCGCCGCAAGACATGGCTGCCTGGAGCCTATTTGAGCAGTCCACCGGTTTACCTGTGATTGTGGACGCAGCGGGGGCTTTTGGCAGCCAATGGTTGCACGGCAGCCCCGGCACGCTGGTGTTCAGCCTGCACGCCACCAAGTCTTTGCCCGCCGGCGAGGGTGGCTTGGTAGTGTCCACGAATGCCGCACTGGTGGCCAAGGTGCGCCAAATGTCCAATTTCGGTATTAATTTGCAAGCTGGTATATCGGTGCCAATCGGCCATCTTGCCAGCATTGGCACCAATGCCAAGATGAGTGAATACCACGCGGCGGTTGCATTAGCTTCTTTGGCCAGATGGGAGTTGGGCGCTCAACGGCGGCGAGAGCTGTACCGGAACTTGCGTGCCTCGCTGGACTTGGTGTCAGGGGGGGCATTGCGCTGGCAGAACTTAGGCTCGGTTGATATTGCCGCTCCGGTGCTTTTGTGTGTACGGGTGCCTAGCGCCGCGCAGCGTTTGCAGTTGGAGCGTGCGTGTGCCAAGGTGGGTGTTGTGACACGCCGGTGGTACCAGCCTTTGTTGGGCGAAATACAGGGTACGGCAATGTGTTGGGAGCATGCTCACATTCCACGGGCACGTGCTATCGCCCGAGATTTGATAGGTTTGCCATTCTTCCCATCCATGACTCTTGATCAACAGCATGTGTTGATAGCGGTAGTAGAAGAGCAGGCGCTTTCTATGGATCGCGCCAAAGTGTTAGTTTAATTTTTCGGTATTTTTTGGAGATATATCCGTGACTACAGTGAATGCATTTATTGAGAAGTTTCTTGAAGCGGTAGATTTCCAGGAGGCCGTCGAAGTTGATGCCGATACGCCATTGGCTAGCTTGCCGGAGTGGGATTCGCTGGCCGCATTGGGCATCATCGTTATGGCCGACATGGAGTACAGCAAAACCATCACTGGCGACGACCTCAAAAAATGCGTCACTTTGGGTGACCTCTATAGCGTCGTTGTCGGCTGAAGTTGAAACTAAAAAGGACTCACCGTGGCATACGTCCAAATCAACAATGTGCGCATCGCCGGAGTTGCCAGTTGCGTTCCCAAAAAAGTAGTGTCTAACCTGGACTGCCCTCCAGACAAGCTGTCTGAACGCCAGCGTTTGGTGCGTAATATTGGTATTGAAAATCGGCGTATTGCAGCTGTCGATGTTTGTTTTTCCGATTTAGCATTTGCTGCTGCGGAAAAATTGATTGCTGATTTGGGCTGGGCCCGTGATGAGATTGAGGCGCTGGTAGTCGTGACGCAGTCGCCCGATTACGCCTACCCCGGTAATGGTGTGTTGCTACAAGACCGACTTGGACTGCCGCAAACCTGCATGGCGTTTGACATCAATTTGGGTTGCTCCGGCTATCCCTACGGTCTGTTTGTGTTGAGCAGCATGATGGCCGCGGGCAAACTCAAGAAGGCGCTCTTGTTGGTAGGCGACAAGTCGACCAATCCCAATTCGGAAGACCAGGGGTTTGTCGTTTTGTTCAGCGATGCTGGGACTGCTACAGCACTGGAATATGACGAAAGTGCCCCGCCAGTTCATTTTGATTTAAACAGTGATGGCTCTGGTTATCAGGCTATTTACTGCCCTTCAGGGGGTAACCGCGATCCGATTACTCCAGAGCACTTGGTGCCCCGCGCCAACGCCGATGGGGTGGTGCGGCGGGCTGTCGATATTGTTCTGGATGGGCCAGCTATTTTGAATTTTTCCATTAGCCGCATTCCCCCTGCAATTCAAGGCTTGCTCGAGCGTGCTTGTCTTGGCGTGGACCAGGTCGATTATTTTTTCTTCCACCAGGCCAACCGGATGATTAACGAAACTATCCGTAAAAAACTGCGTTTAACGCCTGAGCAGGCGCCGTCCACCTTGCACGATTTGGGTAATACGAGTTCTGCCTCCATTCCGGTCACCATGACGGTTTGTGCCGCAGTTGAACTGGCCAATGGCGGTAACCGGGTGGTGATGAGTGGCTTTGGTGTGGGTTTGTCTTGGGCTAGTTGTATTTACGAAATGGGCCCCACCACAATGTCTGCCTTGGTGGAAGTTTGACCTATGGCGGAGTTCAATCCATTTACTTTGCTCGGTAAGCGCATTCTTGTGACTGGCGCCACTTCGGGGCTTGGCTATACGAGTGCTATGTCGATGGCTCGGATGGGGGCTGAGATTATTGGCGTAGGTCGCGATGAAATTCGATTAGCCAAGCTGGAAAATGATCTCTCAGCGGCCTCTGCAGCACCGCACCGGGTCTTACGTGCAGACCTGACCAATAGCACGCAGCGCGATGCGGTGGTGAATGGGCTGGGTGGTTCTGTGCATGGGGTATTGCACTGCGCTGGTATTTCCCGACTTTGCCCAGCGCGCATGGTTACTGCGGCGCATTTGAGCGAAGTGCAGTCCATCAATTTTGATGCGCCGGTGTTGCTGACCCAGGGCCTGCTCAAGCGCAACTCGGTGGCACCTGGGGGGGCGTTCGTGTTTGTTTCGTCAATCGCCTCGCATATTGGTGTGCCGGGGGTCGGCGTTTACTCCGCATCCAAGGCGGGTCTGATCGCTTTTGCGCGTTGCTTGGCTATAGAGGTGGTCAAACGTAAGATTCGGGTCAATTGCCTGTCGCCTGCATTGGTTGAGTCTCCGTTGCTTGACGCAACAGCCGAGATTACTGGGACCATCGAGGAAGAGCGCAAGAACTACCCACTCGGTTTCGGCAAACCCGAGGATGTAGCTAACGCCGTCATATTCTTGTTGTCAGATGCCAGCCGATGGATCACTGGAACCACCATGGTGATGGATGGCGGCTTGACTATCTCCTGACGATGAAAAGCCTCTTAATCGTGGGTGCAGGTGGCTTTGGGCGCGAAGTGCTCACCTATATCGAGGACGACAATCCGATCTTCCGCCCCAAGGGGTTCCTCGACTCGCGGGCCTCTGTGCTGGATGCCACGCCGCGCTCAATCGGCATCATTGGCGACCCGCTGACTTACGAACCAAGCGACGGTGATGTCTTCATGGCGGCGCTGGGCGATCCTGAGGCGCGTTTCAAATACACAGAAACGCTGCGCGTGAAACACGGTGCTGAATTCGTCACAGTCTTGCATGCGCGCGCTAAAGTGTCGCGTTATGCCGTCTTTGGTCGCGGTTGCATCACGGGCCCCCATGTCGGCGTGTCGGTCGATGTTCTGATCGGCGACTTCACCTGCATACAGGAGTACACCGTTATCGGCCACGATGCACGCATAGGTGATTGGTGTCAGATCAACAGCCACTGCACTATCAGTGGCGGCGCCCGTATAGGGAACTTCGTGACGATCCATCCCAATTGCGTCATCACCAGCAGCGCGGTCATCGGCGACGGTGTGAAGGTTTGCGCCGGTAGTGTGGTCTATGGGCGCATTCCTGCCGGCAACACTGTGATAGGTAACCCCGCCCGGCGTTTCATCTGGAACTAGCTTTTCAGAATCAACATGATCGCTCTGATCCCTCCTTCCCGTTATTGCGAGGCTACTTGGTATGCCGCCGAACAGGCTGGACTTTTTCACGCGGCCTGGGTGTTTGTGGGCATGAAGTTCGAGCTGGCCGACCTGACACACCGCGGCGTGCGGGTTGGCGATACCGAGTTGCTGATTCAGTGTGATGCAACCGGTCGGCCGCGCGCTTTTCTCAACGTCTGTTCGCACCGCCATGCGCAGCTGTGCGACCGCGGGCTGCACACCGGGGCCGTGCGCTGCCCGTACCACGGCTGGGTGTACGACCGGGAGGGCGTGCCGGTAGGGATCCCGGGCAAGGCGGCGTTTCCGGCCGTTGTTGCATCGCCGCAATCACATCGGCTCATCGAATTCGCCTGTGAATGCGCGGGCGAATTCGTTTTCGTACGGCTGGCCGATGTCGGGCCAGGGCTCTCGGAGTATCTAGGCGACTCCTGGGTATTCTTGCAGCAGATCAGCCACGGCATGACCGGCCTGATCGATGAGTTTCGCGGCGATGTACAGGCCAACTGGAAGGTCGTTGTCGAGAACTCGCTCGAGGGTTACCACGTGCCTGCGGTGCACAACAATACTTTCATGAACGTGCAGGGCATGGATTTGGCCGGCTTCTCGCCCGTTAGTCACCTTGACGATCCGCGCCATAGCTACATGATCCACCGCGCTAATCCGGACTGGGTAGCGCGGTTCTCGCGTATGGAAAAGAAGTTTGGCCGCTGGCCGAACCGCTTCGAGCACTATTTCCACCGCCTGATTTTCCCCAATCTGACAGTGACTTCTTTCATGGGTTACAGCTTCCATGTGCAGGTCTTCGAGCCATCGGAGGTGGAGCGCACTACCGTACATTCGCGCACGATTGGCGTGTCCTTCGAGGGGCAGAGCCCGACCGGGATGGCCATGATGGAGCGCATGCATGCCGATGGCCATGCCTTCACGCGGCAGGTTTTTGATGAGGATGGGGGCATCTGTGCCAAGGTGCAGGCCGGCGTCCGACAAGCGCGTCGGGTTGCCCAGATTGGTTTGGGAGTGGAGGACCGTGTGATGCATTTCCAGCGCGCCTACATGGTGCTGACGCCATGATGGGGCCCGTTTCAGTATGGCGGCAGCTCGTGAAAAGCGCTACGTGTGCCTCCGAGGCAAGCTGACTCCTCCCGGCAGACACCATAACAACTGCGCACGCAGATCGCCGCCCTCGTCGGGGAATATGCCCGCCACGCTTACCGCCCGCAACCCCTCCTTCCCGGCGCCACCGTCCTCCCGCCTTCCGGTAAGGTGATCGGCGAGGCCGAACTGCAGAACGCGGCAATGCAGGACTATCCAGCTAGAACTTCCAATCCTGCTGTTCGCTCCCAGTTCGCTGCCTTGCATGATCCAGGCATTCACACCGATGTTGGCGCCGGGCAGCACACGTACCGCGTGGTCGATGAATACGTTTTCGCGCAGCCGGGTGCCTTCCGCGACAGAGGCGCTGCCTGCCTGCAAACCGACAATCGGCCAGAGCTGGCGCGTGATGTACATATTGGCGGCAAGGCGGCGCTGGTTGAGGAAACTGGTGTCGTCGCAAATGGAGAATACACAACCTTTCCGCGCGGATCGGGAATGGCCGACGGGTCGGCAACATGCGAAATGTCCGCAGGGCCACCGACCCCGCTGGCCTCCGAGCCCATCTTCACGTGATCCGACATCAAACTCTTCACTGAAAATGAAGAGTTGACCTTCGCCTGTCAAACCCAGCGTCGCAATGACGGGGGGTGCTCGGACACTCACGTCAATTTGGGGAATGTGCTGCATTCACGCGGCCCAAGACGGCGCATCGACTCCATAGACTGGCGAACCGTACAGGACCAGGTCGTAATACCAGCCGCAATAATGCTGGCGCAGCTTGTAGTGATAGTTCTCGACGTTCTTGTCCAGCACACTCAACACATCCAGCAGATCATGTGCGAGGTGGTACACGCAAACAGCTACGCGCGGTCGCTGCGCCAGCAGTCGCGTAGACCCTTGCAATGCCTTGCTTTCGAAGCCCTCGATATCCATCTTTAGGAAGGTGGCCTGTTCGACTTCATCGTCCAACGTGGTCGTCTGGACGATGGTGTTGCCGTTGGTGGAAACGTAACTCGACATCGTGCCAGTTTCCACGAATCGCAGCTCTTCGTGCTTATTGGAAAGCGCCTTGTTGATCGGTTTGTAATTGGGCAAAGACACTGGCGTCAGATTCTGGAGCTTTTCAAAATTGATGCGGTCAGGCTCGAAAGCGGTGATGCTCTTGTAGCGCCCCCCCGTGGCCCCCAGTAGTCTGTGGATGATCGTGCCTTGGTGTGCTCCGCAATCCACGAAATGCTCGTTCAACCCCGGCTCGAAAGTGGCCGTCTGACCGTGGTCGCGTCTCGCAAAATATTCATCGTAGGGGCTCCACACCGGCAGCAGATGATCACGGTCGTAAGTCAGCCGAAACAATAGATTTGAATATAACGTTGCCCGGCTAAGTTCATCGGTGAACCGATCCGCGACGGCGAGAAACTCGTCCATGCGCCCCAAGGTGCGATCACGGTACACATCGCAGGTCTCAAAGACGGCGGCCAGCTTCATTTGCCCCGCTACCAAGGCAAAATCCCTCCGTTCCACTCCGCCGGCGTCCTCGCAAAGGCGTGTGACCAGCCAGCGCACGTAAGGGCCACCGGAAAAATCGATGGCGATGGCATTGGGGTATTTCCGGGCCCGCTCTAGAAATTCCGTGCTCGTCCAGCGGGGCACGCCATGAATCGACGCGTCTTTTGAAATGTCGTCGATCGCGGCGACCACTCGCGTCGCGGCTGCCACCTGTTTCCCGAACAAGCTGCCAATGATCGAGGTTGGGCCCATCAGGAAAACTGGGCGCTCGGCAAGACCTTCAATTTGCGGCGGGGAATAGCCCGCTGCTGCGGCCTGTACCACTTTCTTTCTGATCTCATCAATATCGGTTTTCATAGTTCGTTTCTTTCAGTTGAATATGGGTTCGGTAACGACAGTCGACAGCAAAACTTAACGTCGGTGCTCAGGACTTCGTGCGGAAGAAGGGGGATGGTTTTTCGCCGATCTCGTGCTCCGAAAAATGAGTGGCGTGAATGGAAGCGAAGGATGCCGGCGCTTCAAATCGAACAAGGACTCATCTGCGCCAATCGAAATGCCGCACTCCATCTGTCCAACACGATAATTGACCATGATGCCAATCAGGTTTGAATTACGACAAGCTTCTGCGATGAGATGCTGGGCGTGGTCATTGGACGCGCTCAACAAGACGATGGGGTGCGTCTTTCCGGGACTGATGTCGCAGAGAAAGGGTTGCTCCAGATCCTAGAGTGCGGGAGTGCCCTGCTTTTCCTAGCATTGATAAATATCTTCCAGCATCCTGCGGGTTTCTCCAAAGGCGTGGAGCGTGTTTCTCTTCCGTCATGAATGCAGAGAAATTGACTGGATACATGGATGAACCTTTATCAATTGAAGATATGAACCGGCGCGCGAAAGCGCGGGTCGATGAACAGCGTGGTACTTGGGGATTGCGTGATGGTGACGTTGCTGCCGATGGTGCTCCAGTCGGGCAGCAGGACATCCGGGCCGATGACGGTGCCATGCCCCAGCGTGCAATTCTTGCCTAGTGTCGCGCCCCCGGATATTTGGCAATTCGGGCCTATCCAGCAGGAACTGCCGACCTTACAACTGGTGCCCAATTCGCTGTTTTGCATGACCCAGGTATTGGCGCCAATGCTGACGCCGGGCAGCACCCGTGCGGCATGGTCGATCCACACGTTTTCGCGAAGTTTGACGCCATCCGCGACAGAGCTACTCGGCGCTTTCAGTGGGATGACGCGTCCCCCGCCCGCTTTTATCGCTATGTAGGCCGCAAGGCGGAATTGGTTGAGCAGCCGCGCATCGCCGATGATGAAACAGGCAGCGCCATCCTGGCGCGCTTGCGCCAGGATGGCTTTATCCGGAGGCTGGGGTGTGCCATAACCTGCCTCTTCCAATGCAAGCACACCGACTATTTCATATTGCCCGTCCCGCAGGATTTCGTGCCGTATGTGTTCCAGATCGCCGCCCGCATGGAAAAGCCACAATTTTTTCATGGCCGCTTCTCCGCAACCTGCATCTGCGCGAGATAGGCAGCCTGAAAATCCAAGATGCCGGTTTCATAGGCACCGTGGATGAACCCGTAGTCCTGCGCGGATGCCAGCCCGATCTGCAAGGCTTCCAGACAGTCGATGTCTTGCTGCAACACCGTCATGTCGCTTACCAGGTGCTCCCACAGCACGACCGGCTTGTAGGAGAAATCGTCCACAGGCCTGGTCAATGCCACCATCATCTGCATTTCGGTACGCCCTGCGGCCAGCGGGTTGTAAATTTGGATGGCAAACGAACTGCCATCCACGATCATCAAATTGACATTGGGAAAAAGATGGAACGTCAGGTAGTTGCCCTGGCAGTCCAGGCGATGCACCAGTCGTTTCCATTCGTACGTTGGGGCAACCCCATCCTGGGCGAAACGGAGGCCACCGCTGGAGGTGGCTTGCCGCAGGCTGGTGTCGCGCGGCAGGTAGGCGCTGTCGCGGCCATGGCACGCTTCATCCCCCATGACGTCCACGCGAAAATACGTGGGGAAGGTCGACTTGTGCAGGCAGGGGACATGCAGCGCGTCCTTGATGTTTTCCATGCCGGTCTTCCAGTTGAAAGCGCCCTCGTAGCGGGTGTAGATGTAGCTGCTGTCCATCTGCCCCGTATAGCGTTCCAGCAGTTCCCGTGTGTGGTTGTCGAATTGCTCCTCGATCGGCAGCGGGTCGTCGCTCAAATTGACAAACACCAAACTGCCGATGGTTGCCACGGCGTATTGCGGCAGGCGGATGTCGGCGGTTTCCTCGGGCGTGAAGCCGAATACCGATGGGTCGCGGTGGGTGTGGGTCAACTTGCCGCACTCATCGTAGGCCCAGTTGTGGTACGGACACACCAGCGCGCGGTTACCGAACTCCTCGTTCTGGATGCGGGCCATGCGATGGCGACAGACGTTGCTGAACGCACGGATGACACCATCATGGTTCTGCAGCACGACCTGCTTGCCGGCCAGTGTCAGCGCGCGGTAATCGCGGTGTTTGGCCAGCATCGGTTTGACCGCCGCAAGCATCCACAGACGACCGAAGATGCTGGCCTGTTCCTGCGCGAACCAGTCGCTATCGGTGTAGTGAAAGGGCTTGAGCAGGGGCAGCATGGCAATGTTTCCTCAAACTGCGTAAATGCAGAGTACGCCGGGCTCCAGCGATTGATGGCGCAGGGCTAATTGGTAGCCCAGGCCGGTCTCTTCGATGAAACGGGGAAGTTCCAGGAAATCGGAGGCTTTGTGGTAGACAGACACCGTCATGGTGGGGCGGTGCTTGAGGATGAGCTGGCGTGCACCATGCAGAGCGGCAAGTTCCGCGCCCTCGATTTCCAGGCGCAGGTGTCCAAGTTCGTCGAGCATGTTGTCCAGCTTGCAAACATGCAGGCCCGAGCCAGCCGTTTCCGTTTGTTCCGTGATGACGACCTGCGTGCCATGGCCCTCGGCATGCAGGTAGCCATCGCGATCAAACACGCCCAATTCATGGCAATAGATCTGCAATGCGCCATGCTGTGCGATGTGCTGGCTAACGGTGTTGGATAGTAGGACAAAGTTGCGGCGATCCGGTTCAAACGCATGGACGGCTTTGAATTGGTGCTTAACCCTGTCGGAAAAAATAAGGATTTCCCGTCCGTCATGCGAGCCGCAGTCGGCATAGACGGTATCAGGTCCCAGTTTCAGATCAATATCCGGAGAAAAATAGCTTTGCAGGTGATCACCGCAATGGACGGCGAAGTATTGGTAGTTCATGCTGATGAACGATGCCAATGCGTAATAGTAGGTCTGGCGCGAGAAGGCGTCGCCCCAAAGCCGCTCCAAAGGGAGGAATTCCTCGAACCGCGCCAGCATGACGTCGGCATGTTCGCGATAGAAACCGCCACTGGCCTCCAAGCCCGGCGCATTTAGGAACTGTTCTTGCCGCAGCACGTTGAAACCAGCCTGCTTGAGCTTGGTCTTGTAGCGGATGGCTGGATACCAGGTGCTGGTGCGGTCAACGATCAAGCAGCCAGCAAAAGCAGCCGTGTCGGCAAAGAACTCCTCTACCGTGATTTGTTTGTAGGCCGACAAGGCTGGATTATTGCGGTTCTCGATATCGCTGGGGTCATGCACCAGCGCCTCGATCCAGCCCCCCTTGAGCTGGGCTGCAGCTGAAATCTGTGCGACGTGATGACCGCAATCGGGGCCTCGGGTGCTGAATACAACCACGCGAGGCGCCTGCGGACCAGCCACCATCTCCATGACGTTCTCCGGAAAGAATGCATAGCGATCATCTCGGCAACGATTAACCACTTCAATCAGCTTTTTTCGTGCTTTTTGCGTGGCAGCATCGCTTAAATCATACTTGCTGAGGTCAAAAGACATAAAAAGCCCTTATTTCCAATTGAATGTCCGTGCTGGGTTGCGAGGGTATACAGGATTTTGTGTAAACGGACAATCCAACGCAGGCGCAGGCCTGCATGTCCGTAAACACAATGACACCCAAGAAAAAAAGGCCCCGGAGGGCCTTTTTTGTTGCCACCGCGGCTTACGCCTGCAGCAGCGACAGCACGCCCTGCGGCAGCTTGTTCGCCTGCGCCACCATCGCGGTACCTGCTTGCTGCAGGATCTGGGTGCGTGACAGGTTGGCGGTTTCTTGCGCAAAGTCAGCATCTACGATACGGCCCTTGGCGGCGGCGAGGTTTTCGACCTGGATGCTGATGTTGCTCACGGCACTCTCAAACCGGCTTTGCAGTGCGCCCAGATTGGCACGGGCCGAGTTCACCTGGTCAATGGCGGCATCAATCTTCTTCAGTGCGACCCAGGCGTTGCGCTGGGTGTCAATGCTCAAGGTGTCGATACCCAGCGCATCGGTCGTTGTGTTGGTGGCGCTGATGCCGGACTGCATGCTGGTTGTGGCCTCGCCGGTGGTCGCCAGCGAGAATCCGGCCATGGTCACCGCCGCCGGGTCGCCATTCGCATCCAGCTTTTGCGACATTAAATCGATACGGTAGGTCTGGTCGTCGTTTTGCGACAGGTAGGCGGTAATGCCGGTGTCGGTCGATTTACGGTTGATGGCTTCCACCACTTGGCCCATGCGTTCTGCGCCAGAACTGGCGGCTTTGATGGAGCCCAGGTCTACTACTGTGCCAGAACCCGCGACCGAAATAGTCAAAACATTGGAGGTGATGGATGTCAACGTACTGACCGAGCTGGCCGCCACGGAGCTGGCGGACTGGTCATAGGCATACGCCACGTGAGACAAGCCTTTGGCCGTAGAGTTGGTCAAAGCGCCCAATGATGCGACATCGCCCGAGTTGGCTCCTACCTGGAACACTGCCCCGGCAAACGACCCATCCAGTATTTTTTTGCCGTTGAACGAGGTTTGTTTTGCAACTCGGTCGATCTCATCCGTTAACTGGCCTACTTCGGCCTGTAGTGCGGCTCGGTCGGCCTTGCTGTTGGTGGCGTTGCCTGCCTGTACAGCCAGCTCACGCATACGCTGCAGCATGTCGCCGACCTTGCCCAACGCGCCTTCAGCCGTTTGCGACAGTGAAATACCGTCGTTGGCGTTGCGTGCGCCCACCGTCAATCCGCGGATCTGGGTGGACATACGCTCTGAAATGGCCAGGCCGGCGGCATCGTCCTTGGCGCTGTTCACCCGCAATCCGGAGGACAGACGTTGCATGGAAGTGGCCAGCCCCATCGCGTTGGTAGCCAGATTTCGCTGGGCATTAAGCGAATTGATATTTGTATTGATCGTGGCAGCCATTGCGAAGCTCCTTTAAGGATAAATGTTGGCCAAAGCCGGTTGAGGTCAGCTCAGCTGGCCAACGACCATGAGCGGTAACTAAATTGTGGTCATTCGGGCCCACGCTGTAGCCGGGATAAGCGGCAAGAAAACCCCGGTTATTTGCGCGCTAGTCCTAAAGTTTTCGCGCGGACACCCGAAAACCTACTCAACGGGCCTTTTCATTGGTTCGTCATTGGACCCAACCTTAGGAGCTTTGAAATGACCACCACCATCAATACCAATGTCAACTCGCTTAACGCCCAACGCAATTTGATGGCGTCGAGCGGTTCGTTGGCAACTTCCATGCAGCGCCTGTCCTCTGGCTTGCGCGTCAACAGCGCCAAAGACGATGCAGCAGGCTTGGCAATTTCTGAGCGCTTTCAGAGCCAGATCAAGGGCTTGACCGTCGGCTCGCGTAACGCCAACGACGGTATTTCGCTGGCGCAAACGGCTGAAGGCGCGTTGGGCAAGGTCGGCGACATGCTGCAACGTATGCGTGAGCTGGCTGTGCAGTCCAGCAATGCCACCAACAGCAAGGCCGACCGCGCTGCGCTGCAGTCGGAAGTGAGCCAACTCACTGACGAAGTAGACCGTATTGCCAAACAAACCTCGTTCAACGGACGCAAAGTTCTGGACGGTTCGTTTGCCGGTGCTGCATTCCAGGTGGGGGCCAATGCCGGTGACAACATCACCGTCGGCGCGCTGACCAACTCAAGTGCCAAGGGTTTGGCCAGTGTTGCGTATTCGTTTGACCAGACCGCCAGCGCAGTGGATGCCAGCTCTGTATCTACCCTGTCTACTATTGCCACAGGCGTGTTGAGTATTTCGGTGACCGGGGGTACGAGCATTTCTCTGGGGGCCCTTGCCGCAGCAAGCTCAGGTGCAGAGCGTATGGGCCAGGTGGTGGAAGCCATCAACCGTAAATCGTCCGACACGGGTGTCACCGCCTTCTTGTCGGTGAATGACACCGGTACTTACCGTATCGATTTGATGTCTTCAAAGCTGGATTCGGCTGGCGACGCCACTGTGGTGACAACGGTCGGCTTCACGACCGCCACCACCGGCCTTACTGCGGGTGCCATTGCCTCCACAATCAACTCTACCAACACCACGACCGATGCACTGGGTATCGACACCCTGACCATTGACACGCAGCGCAATTCTTGGGTTGCCATCAAGAAGCTGGATGCCGCCATCAACCAGGTCAACTCGGCCCGTGCGCAATTGGGCGCTTTGCAAAGCCGTTTTGAAGGTGCTACCGCCAATATTGCCATCAGCGTAGAAAATCTGTCTGCGTCCCGTGGCCGGATTGTGGATGCCGACTTTGCCCAAGAAACCGCCAACTTGACACGTAATCAGATCCTGCAGCAGGCCGGTACCGCCATGGTGGCGCAGGCTAACAAGCTGCCACAAAGCGTCTTGTCACTGCTGCAATAAGCCGAAATCGGGCGCTATGAAATGACTACGACCATCAATACCAACGTCAACTCGCTCAATGCCCAGCGCAATTTGATGGCATCTGGTGGTTCGTTAGCAACTTCTATGCAGCGCCTGTCTTCGGGTTTGCGCGTCAACAGCGCAAAGGACGATGCAGCAGGCTTGGCTATTTCTGAGCGCTTTCAGAGCCAGATCAAGGGTTTGACGGTCGGCTCGCGTAACGCCAACGACGGTATTTCGTTGGCGCAAACGGCTGAAGGCGCGTTGGGCAAGGTCGGCGACATGCTGCAGCGTATGCGTGAGTTGGCCGTGCAGTCCAGTAACGCCACTAACAGCAAGGCTGACCGTGACGCACTGCAGTCGGAAGTGAGCCAGCTCACCGATGAAGTCGACCGTATTGCCAAACAAACTTCGTTCAATGGCAAAAAAGTGTTGGACGGATCATTTGCCGGCGCTGCGTTCCAAGTAGGTGCCAATGCGGGTGACAACATTACCGTGGGTGCGCTGACCAATTCGACCGCTGCAGGTTTGTCCAGGGTGGCTTATTCGTACGATAACTCCGCCTCTGCTGTGGTCGCATCAAGTGTGACGAGCTTGATGAGCTTCGCATCGGGCATATTTAGTATTTCGATTACGGGTGGCTCGAATGTCGACTTGGGCGCTATCAAGGCGGCCAGCTCAGGCGAAGAGCGTATGGGGCAGATAGTTGAGGCCATTAACCGCAAAACCTCGGACACCGGCGTAACAGCCTATTTGACGAAAAACGACAACGGTACGTACCGCTATGACCTGATGTCTGAAAAGTTGGATTCGGCAGGCGATGCAGTGACCGTGACCACGGTGGGCTTTAATGCCAATACCAACGGCTTTGCTGCTGGTGCATTGGGAACCAAAATCAATGCAACCAACACCACTACAGATGCGTTGGGTATTGACACGCTGCGGATTGATACGCAGCGCAATTCCTGGGTTGCCATCAAGAAGCTGGATGCAGCCATCAACCAGGTTAATTCGGCCCGTGCGCAACTGGGTGCTTTGCAAAGCCGTTTTGAAGGTGCTACTGCCAATATCGCCATCAGCGTAGAAAATCTGTCGGCGTCCCGTGGCCGGATTGTGGATGCCGACTTTGCCCAAGAAACCGCCAACTTGACACGCAACCAGATTCTGCAGCAGGCCGGTACCGCCATGGTGGCGCAGGCTAACAAGCTGCCTCAAAGCGTCTTGTCTCTGCTGCAATAGGCTGCAAAGGCGTGTTTGCATACAAGTCAAGCGTGCTGTGTGCCGCTTGTAGACAAGTAAAGAGGGTGCTAAAACTGAAAGGCGAATAAAGGAACCCCCTTTATCCGCCGTTTTGCTTTTGGGAATACGGATACAAATACGCCTATTCGCATTCTTAGCAAGTGCAGCAGGCGCGGCAATTTATCGATCTGGAGGTCACCATGGGTATTACATCAACCGGCATCGGCAGTGGTTTAGATGTCGAAGGCATCATTACCAAGCTGGTCGCGCTGGAAAAGCAGCCTTTGACATCTCTCCAGCTCAAAGCGACCATCATCCAGACCAAGATTTCCGACTACTCGCAGGTCAAGTCGCTGGTGTCCACCCTGACGGACAACGCGGCCAAGCTTTCGCTGGACAGTGGCTGGAATACAGTGGCGGTGTCCTCTTCTAATAGTACGGCGGTGACGGCCACTGTCAGCGGCATTGCCAGTGCTACTAGTTTCAGTGTGGGTGTGTCGCAATTGGCCAAGGCCCAGTCCAGCGTGTCGGATGCCGTCACGGCCAGCACGGCGGTGGGCTCGGCGGGCACATTGACCCTGCAGCTCGGCACCTGGGGCCTGGCCCGGGCCAATGCCACTGGCAGCCTGTTCACCCCGGGCAGCGCCGCCAGCGTGAACGTCACCGTGGTGGCCACCGATACCATGGCGCAGATTGCCGCCAAGATCAACGATGCGGGTTCTGGTGTGGTGGCAACCGTGCTGACCGATGCCTCTGGCGATCGTCTTATGCTGCGCTCTGCGAGCACGGGCGAGGCGCAGGGCTTCCGGGTGCAGGCCACCGACACCGGGGACGGTAATAACACCAATGACAGCGGCCTGTCAGCCTTGGCCTTCGACCTGAACTTAGACCCCGGTAACACTTCCGCCCCCACCGTTGCCGCCTACGGCATGGGCGCAAATACCTACCAGACCGGGCAAAACGCCAAGGCCACTATCAATGGCATCGCCGTCACCTCGGCCACCAACAGTTTCAAGGACGTAGTGGCAGGCCTGACCATCACCGCAAGCACGGTGACCACTAGCGACGTGGAGCTCACCACCACCAATGACAAAGCCGCGCTGACCAAAAACATCCAGGCTTTTGTCGATGCCTACAACGCGGTCAACAAGTATTTGGCCGATGCGACCGCCTACGACGACACCACCAAGAAATCAGGCGACTTGCAAGGTGACTCCACCGCGATTGGCTTGCGTAACTCCCTGCGCTCTCTGTTGGGTACCGGCGTGGTAGGCGGAAGTTACACGCGCTTATCGGACATTGGTATGAGCATTGCCCGCGACGGCAGCATGACCGTGGATGCCACCAAACTGGGCGCAGCCCTGGACAACCCCGCCAGCGTCAAGACATTGTTCGCCCAGAAGAACACCGATGCGTCGACCAACGGCATTGCCCGCAAGGTCAAGACCTTTGCCGACGGTTTGCTGGCTTTCAGCGGTGGCTTGAACAATAAGGCCGATGCCCTTACTGCAGAGACCAAGCGCAACAGTGCCGACCAGGACAAGGTCACCGCACGGGCTGCAGCGGTGGAAAAACGCCTGCGCACCACCTACACCGCGCTGGACACCAAGATGGCCGGTCTGACGGCTCTCAGTACCTACATCACACAGCAGGTGGCGGCATGGAGCAGCAAGTAGCCGATGGTATTGGCTACAAAACTTTGCGGTATTTCAACCAAACGGGACTTGAGTTTTTGACCGTACTGCCGATAACTAATACATCAAGTTTAAATGGATGCTTCCACCATGTTTACACCCGTAAGTGCCCGCGCAGCCTCCGCTTACAAACGTGTGGGCGCCCAAACCAGCATCGAAGGCGCAAGCCCCCACCAGGTGATTTGCCTGCTGTTTGAAGCTCTGTTGCAATCCCTGCATTCCGCCCGTGGCTCCCTGGCCCGTGGTGACATCGATGGCAAGGGCCAGTCGATTGGCAAGGCGGTGCGTATTTTGGAAGAAGGCCTGAAGGCCGCACTGGACGTGGAGTCTGGCGGTGATTTGGCCGTGAACTTGCGCGGTGTGTACAACTACAGCATTCTGCGGTTGACCACAGCGAATTTGAAGAACGACATTACTTTGATTGAAGAGGTGACGCAGTTGATCGTGCCCGTATTCGATGCCTGGAAAAGCATCCCTGTGCCCCCCGTCGGCAATGCCTAAGCCACCTCATTCACACGTACACCTTGCCGGACCCAGACCATGTCGCAAATTTTGATTGACTACTACAAAGCCATCGAGGACAGCAGCCACAAAATGTTGAAGGCTGCCCAGATGGAAGACTGGGACGAAGTCGTACGCTTTGAGGGTGCCTGCGCCGTGCTGATCGAGCAACTGCGCCACCAGTCCATGGCCGACCAACTGACTCCCGAGAACAAGACCGAGAAAGCCCGCATCATGCAACGCATCCTGCGCAACGATGCCCAGATCCGCTGCCTGACCGAGCCTTGGATCCATCAGTTTGAGCAAATTTTAGAGCGCAAGCCCCAGTTGCTACATTGATATCAAATTGATAGCTTCTAGCGTATGTAGCATATGCGCTAGAGGCCAATTTGATACATAAAAAGCCCCGCTAGGGGCTTTTTTGCATTGGGATGCCATCGCCCACGGCACCCAAAAATTTGCTATGTATTAAATAGCGGCTTGCGTAGGTTATACATGCGCGAACGACCTAAAAGCCATATCACTAGTCAACTAGACAAGCCTTCGTGAACAGTGCGGATCTGGCTCCGCCAGTCCGCTGCTGTTGCCCCCTGTAAGGGGGTTGGCGAAAAGCGCTTGCGCTGTAGCCTGGGGGTGTACCTACACTTGCATATTCATGATGTCGCTATACGCCTGCACCATGCGGTTGCGCACATGCAGCGTGGCCTGAAAGCCGATCTGGGCTTTCTGGATGGCCACCATGGTTTCTTCCAGACTCACGTTCGGGTTCTCCATCTGCACTTCATTTTGCAGCTGGGTGGCGTTGTTTTGTGCCGCACTCACCTCGGCCAGAGCGCCTTTGAGTGCGCTGGAGAAACCGGCGCTTTTTGCCTCCGAAGTGGGGGCGGTAGGCGTGCGCTGCACCATGCCCGTGCGGGTGGGCACGCTGGTCGATACGGGGGCTAAGCGGAGATCCATGACAGTTCCCTCCAGGGGATGGATACGAATGCGCCAATCGTAGTGGGGTGCAGTCGGTGTATGGTGCTGAAAAGGCAGTCAAAACCCCGGCTTATCAGGCCGATGGTTTAGCGGCTTGCCCGAATAATCAAGCCCATAAACGTGAATCAACTTTCATGGCTCGGGGTGCTCTGCACGCAAGTCCATGCAAGTTAGTGGAGCAAGCTCGCGCCATACCGATCCGGAAAGCATGATGTCTGCAGTCGCCGAAATACCCGCACCGACCCTCTCGCCATTGACGCAAAGACTGGCCAATCTGAACCGTCCGCAGCGTATGCGTTTGGGCGCGGGTGTCGCTTTGTTGGTGGTTGGGGCCTTGGTGGCCGTGCTGCTGGGGCGGCAGCCTGACTACAAGGTGCTCTACACCAACCTGGCCGACAAAGACGGTGGTGCCATCGTGGCCCAGCTGTCCCAGATGAATGTGCCCTACAAGTACACCGAGGGCGGGGGTGCCATCATGGTGCCCGCCGAGAAAGTACACGATACCCGCTTGCGTCTGGCCTCCCTGGGTCTGCCCAAGGGCTCGGTGGTCGGCTTCGAGCTGATGGAGGCCAACCGCTTCGGCATGACGCAGTTTCAGGAGCGGCTCGCTTTCCAGCGCGGCTTGGAGGGCGAATTGACCCGCTCGATCCAGGCCTTGTCGTCGGTGTCCAGCGCCCGGGTGCACCTGGCCCTGCCCAGCCAGAATGGATTTTTCAGAGAACAGCAAAAGCCCTCGGCGTCGATCCTGGTGAGCCTGCAGCCCGGCCAGTCGCTGGACCGCACGCAACTGGCGGGCATCGTGCACCTGGTCGCATCCAGCGTGCCCGAGCTGCTGCCCAGCGCCGTCAGCGTGCTGGACGATACCGGTAAGCTGCTGTCCCAGTCACCCGACGGCACGGGCGGGGCCGATGCCGAGCAACTCCAGTACGTGCAACGCATCGAGCAGCAGTACAGCCGCCGTATCCTGGACATGCTGGAGCCCATCGTGGGCCGCCAGAACGTCAAGGCCCAAGTCACGGCCGAGGTTGATTTCTCGCAAACCGAATCTACTGCCGAATCGCACCGGCCCAATCTGGCCTCTGATGCCAGCGCCGTACGCAGCCAGCAAGTGGTAGAAACTGGCGGCGGTGCCCAGGGAACGCCTTTGCCCAGCGGCATCCCTGGTGCTACCACCAACCAGCCACCGGCTTCGGCCACCGCGCCCGTCAATGGCCCTGCCGTGGCCTTGACAGCCGCCGGATCGGCCAACGCCGCGGCGGCTGCCGCTGGCCCGGCAGCCGGTGCCAAACGTGAATCGGTGACCAATTACGAAGTGGACAAGACTGTGCGGGTGGTGCGTGGCGGTTCGGGTTCCATCAAACGGCTGAGCGCCGCCGTGGTGGTAAACCACGCCGTGTCTGCCGACGAAAAAGGCCAGCCCACCACCAAAGCGCTGAGCGAGCAGCAAATCGAGCAAATGACCGCCCTGGTGCGCGAGTCCATCGGCTTTAACAAAGACCGGGGCGACTCGGTCAACCTGATGAACGCACCGTTTCTGGTGGACGTGCCGGTGGTGGACAACACCCCGCTGTGGAAGCAGCCCGCAACCCTGGAGATGGCGCGCAGCCTGGCTTGGCCGGTGGGGACCTTGCTGCTGGCCGCGATTGTGATCCTGGGCCTGGTGCGCCCCGGCCTGAAGGCCATGGCCGAACCGAAATCGGGTATTGCGGGTACCGTAGCGCTGGGTCCGGACGGCAAGCCGCTGCTGGGTCCGGATGGGCGGCCTCTGATAGTGGGTCCTGACGGGAAGCCGATGGCGATGGGTATGGACGGACAGCCGTTGGCACTGGGTATGGGGCCACTGGGCGGGCCGCTGGATGCCTTGGTGGCAGGCGATACGCCGCGCGGCACCATCATTGGCGCCGATGGCATCCAAATTCTGGCTCCCACCGACCACCAATTACGGCTGGAAGATGCGCGCCAACTGGCCCGCACCAACTCCACCGCTGTGGCCAATATCGTGAAAAACTGGATCAACGGAGAAGACTGAGGCAACCCCATGGACGAACAAGGTCTTACCGACGCCGCTATTTTTCTGATGTCTCTGGGGGAAGAAGAGGCCGCCGAGGTCTTTAAACACCTTTCACCCAAGGAAGTTCAAAAGCTGGGCGAAACCATCGCCAAAACCAAGGTGGTGACCCGTGAAAAGGTGGACCAGGTGCTGGTGCGCTTCACCACTGCTGCTGCGGCCCAGAGCTTGCTGGTCAACGACACGGCCGACTATGTCAAGGCGGTGCTGCGCCGGGCGTTGGGCGACGACAAGGCCTCGCTGCTGATCGACCGCATTTTGCTCGGCGGCGACGTGTCGGGTATCGAAAGCCTGAAGTGGATGGACCCGCTGTCGGTGGCCGAGTTGCTGCGCAACGAGCATCCGCAAATCGTGGCGGCCATTCTGGTCCACCTGGACTACGAGCAGTCGGCTGCGGTGCTCAAGCAACTGACCGAACGCCAGCGCAACGAGGTGCTGCTGCGGGTCGCCACACTAGAGGGTATCCAGCCCACGGCCTTGAAGGACTTGAATGAAGTGCTGTTCAAGGTGCTGGCCGGTGGCGACAAGATCCGTAAGTCTTCGCTGGGCGGGGTCAAGGCGGCTGCCGAGATCATCAACTTGCTGGGGGCCAACATCGAGGGCACGGTCATCGAATCCATCAAGGGCTTTGACTCCGACCTGGCGCAGAAGATTGTGGACAAAATGTTCGTCTTCGACGACGTGGCCAAGCTGGACAACAAATCCATCCAGATGGTGCTCAAAGAGGTGGCCTCCGAGACCCTGGTGGTGGCCCTGAAAGGCGCTTCGCCCGAGCTCAAGGAGAAAATCCTGGCCAATATGTCCAGCCGTGCAGCCGAATCCATGCGCGAGGACCTGGAGTCGCGCGGCCCGATGCGCCTGTCCGAAGTCGAAGCGCAGCAAAAAGAAGTGCTCAAAATTGTGCGCCGCCTGGTAGACGAAGGCCAGGTGGTGCTGGGCGGTGGAGGTGACGATGGTTTTGTCTAATACCCGCAGTTCCTCCCGCGCCCATTCGCGCTTCATCCGCAGTGAAGAGTTGGGCGAGGTGTCGGAGTGGCGGTTTGGCGCGGTCGGCCCAGTGGTGCCGGTGGTGCTGGAGCTGTTGCCAGAACCCGAGCTGGAGCCCGAAGAGCCCGAGCAGGTGCGGCTGGACCGCGCCTGGGCAGATGGCCACGCCGCTGGTTTGACCCAGGGACTGGCCGAAGCCACCCTGGAAGGCAACCAAAAACTCGATGCATTTGTGCAGGGGCAGGGCGTAGAGACAGCGCACAACCTGGCTGAACTGCTCAGCGCCATGCAAGCGCGCCTGGCCCAGGTAGAGCAAGACATGGCCCAGCAGGTACTGGCCCTGGCCTGCGGGCTGGCGCGCCAAATCGTGCGCCGCGAACTGATGGTGGACACCGCCGCTGTGGAGCCGGTTATCCGCGAAGCGCTGGGCATGCTGGTAATGGACGGCAAAGCCGCTGTCATCAAACTGCACCCGGACGATTGGGAGGTGCTGCAGGCCCCACTGAAAGAGGCCTTCCCATCGCCGGCCCTGACCTGGATGCCCGATGCCGCTGTAGAGCGCGGCGGCTGCATGGTGGAATCGGGCGGCACGGTGATTGATGGCACGCTGTCCAAGCGCTGGGAGCGGGCCGTGGCCAATCTGGGACTGGTCTCGGCCTGGACGGATGCGGACGATGGCAACTGAACGTCCCCAGGACGCACAGGTTTGGTCGCAATTCATAGCCGATGCGCAGCAGCGCGTCGATAGCGGCAGCACCCTGGAAGCGCGGGGCACATTGACCCGCTTGGCGGGGTTGGTGCTGGAGGCCGTGGGTATCCGCACGCCGGTGGGCTCGCAATGCCATGTGAGCATGCCTGGGCGGCCGTCGGTGCTGGTCGAGGTGGTAGGTTTTTCGAACGACCGCGCTTATCTGATGCCCGCGGGCGATGTGCACGGCCTGAGCAGCGGTGCCAGTGTGGTGCCTGCTGCGCCTTTTATTTCGGTTCCCCGGCTCGGCGATGTACCGCGCGACCCTGCGGCTTTTGCCGTGGGCGTGCTGCGCCTGCCCTTGGGCGACGGCTTGCTGGGCCGGGTGGTGGACGCGCAGGGCGCGCCGCTGGACCACGGCGGCCCGATCCGTGATGTGGTGGCTGCCCCGTTGGACCGCAGCCCCATCAACGCGATGGACCGTGACCCGGTACGCGAGCCACTGGACACCGGCGTGCGCGCCATCAATGGCATGCTCACCGTCGGGCGTGGTCAGCGTATTGGCCTGTTTGCGGGCTCGGGTGTGGGCAAAAGCGTGCTGTTGGGCATGATGGCCCGCTACACCCAGGCCGACGTGATCGTGGTCGGCTTGATCGGCGAGCGGGGCCGTGAAGTCAAAGAATTTGTCGAAGATATTTTGGGGGCCGATGGCCGTGCCCGCTCGGTGGTGGTGGCCGCCCCGGCCGATGCGCCCCCGTTGCTGCGCCTGCAAGGTGCCGCGTATGCCACTGCGGTGGCCGAGTACTTTCGGGACAAAGGCCAGCATGTGCTGCTGCTGATGGATTCGCTGACCCGCTTTGCCATGGCCCAGCGTGAAATCGCCCTGGCGATTGGCGAGCCCCCGGCCACCAAGGGCTACCCGCCATCGTGCTTTGCCAAGCTGCCCCAACTGGTGGAACGCAGCGGCAATGGCCTTAACGGTGTGGGTTCGATCACCGCGTTCTACACGGTGCTGACCGAAGGCGACGACCAGCAAGACCCGATTGCCGATGCCGCCCGGGCGATTCTGGACGGCCACATCGTGCTGTCGCGCTCCCTGGCCGAGGCGGGCCACTTCCCGGCCATCGACATCGAGCAATCGGCCTCGCGGGTGATGCACAACGTAGTCAGTCCGGCGCATTTCGAAGCGGCCCGGCGTTTTCGCATGGTTAACTCGCGCTACCAGAAGGGCCGCGACCTGGTGCAGATCGGTGCCTATGCCGCAGGCTCCGACCCCGGGTTGGACGAAGCCATCCGCCTCAGTGGTGGTATGGCTGCGTTTTTGCAGCAGGGCATGTATGAGGCATCTCCGTTGACACGCAGCCTGGCCGAGATGGAGCAGAGTATTTCCAAAGCAGCAGGTGCACGATGACTAACTGGCTGACTGACTGGACACGGCCATGTCTCTGCTGAAAACCCTGGCGGTGGCCGTGGATGTGGCCAGCCTGAAGCGCGACGCAGCCAGCCGAGCAGTGGGCCAGGCGCAGCAAAAATACATTGCCGCCCACGACCAACTCACCCAGCTGGAAACCTACGCGTCGGAGACCGAGACGCGCTGGATGACGCAGGCCCAAACCTGCGCCGTGCCCGAGTTGATGCGCCACCACTACCAGTTCATGGAGCGCCTGGCGCAGGCCATCCAGATGCAACTGGGCATCTTGGGGGACAACGCCCGCTGGGTAGAGGCTGCAAAAAAGCAGCTCACCGAGGCAGAAATCCGGGTGGCCACCCTGAAGCAGGTGTGCCGCAACAAACAAGTGGAAGCCGACCGGCTGCAAAACCGCCGTGAACAGAAGCAAATCGACGAATTTGCCGCGCAGCGGTTTGGAAAATCGATAGACCAACAATTTGGTGAGGACTCCCATGGCCATTGAATCCGTTCCAGTCGCACTGGTGCCCACCAAAGCAGCCCCGCCGGTGTCGTCCGCCTCACAAGGCAATAGCAAACCCACGGCCGATGGCAAAGCCGTCGACAAAGATAGCCAGGAATTCCGCAACCTGCTGGAGGGCCTGGATACCGACGAGGATGTGCCCGCCGATGGTGCCGTGCCATCGAAGGATGCAGACCCGATAGACGGCGGGGTGGGTCGCAAGAAGCTGCTCAATACCGGCAAGCTCCAGGCGGGCAGTACCAATCCCGGTGCCACCGATGCCGCGAGCTGGATGGCGGCTTACCTGCCACCCGTGCCGGTTCCCTTGGCGGCGCCTGTTGTGGCGGTATCGGTGTCCGGTACGTCAGATGCCATGAATGTGCTGCAAGGTCCCGGCTCTTTAGCGGCATTGAAGGCCGATGCTGCCGGTGTGGCGGGCTCCGCTGCGGTGGCGACCAATGCAGCTCTGCCGACCGTGCTGCCCGATGCGCGAACCCAGTCGGTCAATCTGGCCAACTATGCCTCGGTTTTTGAGCAAATCCAGAGCCGGTTGGCGGCTGGTGGCACCGGTGGGCAAGATGCGACGGGATCGGGCTCCAAAGGCTCGGCCAAACCCGTGTTGGGCACGGCGACCGCGGATACACGTGCCGACCACATGGCCACGATGGCCAGTGGAGGTCTGTGGGTTATGCCCGTCACGGAAGCGGCGGCCTTGCAGGCGGCCACCGATGCAGCCGCAGCCTTGAAGCTGGCCGTTCGCGAGACAGGGGACAAGCGCGAGGGCTTGGTGGCCGACAAAGTGCCCGAGGGCGGCGTGGGCCACAACCACTTCACCCCCACCGTACATTTCGAGAGCGCTGCTGCCAGCGTGGACACCAGCCAGCCCGCTCCCGAGGCGGCCGTGGCCGACCAGGTCAGCTACTGGATATCGCAGGGTATCCAGAACGCCGAGTTGACCTTTGACGGGGCTGATGCCCAGCCGGTGCAGGTCAGTATCAGTTTGTCGGGCAACGAGGCGCATGTGGAGTTTCGGACTGACCAACCCGAAGCCCGCGACCTGCTGACCGGTGCTGCATCGCATTTGAAGGACCTGTTGCACAGCGAGGGCATGGTGCTGTCGGGCCTGTCGGTAGGCTCTTCGGGGGCCGGGGGTACGAATGCGCGGGAGCGGCGGGCACCCTCGGAGGGGCGGCAAAACACGGCCAGGTCGGCGCCAGAAGTTGCCGCTGTGCGCCCCACGGCACCCCAGCGGTCTACAGGCCGGGCGGTCGATCTATTCGTGTAGGCCACCGAGGCACGCGAATGCGGCGGTTTTGCACCGCTTATCTGGCTATTATCCGAAGCGTCTGGATGAATAATCCACGCACAAGCTTTGAGTTGATGGCGAATGTGGGCTGCATCAGGCCCCACCCCGGAAGGAATTATTGTGTCTGCACCTGCTGCCGCTGAAGCGTCTGCCCCCCCCAAGGCCAAGGGTAAAAAAATGCTCGTCATCATCATGGCAGTTGTTTTGCTGCTGGTGCTGGGTGGTGCGGGCTGGTTCTTTTTCCTGCGACATCCGGCCACCGAAGACGGCGAAGAGGCGGCACCCGCAGCCCACTCATCGGCCAAGCCCACCACGCCTCCCGTATTTCTGCCTATGGATAATATGGTGGTCAATCTGGCGGATGCCGGAGGCGAAAAATTTGCCCAGGTGGGTATCACCATTGGTGTCGTGGACCAACACACCTCGGATGCCGTCAAAGCCCACTTGCCTACTATTCGCAGCGCGGTGCTGCTATTGATTTCGCAGCGCACCTCGGAAGAACTGCTGACCAAGGAAGGCAAAGAGAAGCTGGCCCATGAAATTTTGCGAGATGTTTCTGCGCCTTTAGGCTACGAGGTGGAGGATGCCGATGTGGAAGAGGATCCTGCACCCAAAAAGAAGGCCAAAAAGAAGCCCGCGGCGGCTGCCAGTCCGATCGTGAGCGTGCTGTTTTCCAGCTTCATCATCCAATGACACACCACCATGGAGTAACTTCATGAGTGAATCATTCCTATCCCAAGAGGAAGTGGATGCCCTGCTCGAAGGCGTCACGGGCGAAAGCCAAAAAACGGTGGAAACCGTTTTCGAGACCGGGGAAATCCGTAACTACGATATCTCCAGCCAGGAAAAGATTGTCCGAGGCCGCATGCCGACCATGGAGATCGTTAACGAGCGCTTCGCCCGTAACTTCCGAATCGGCTTGTTCAACTTCATCCGACGTAGCCCCGAAATCTCGGTGGGGACGGTGCAGGTACAGCGCTACAGCGCCTTTTTGCGCGAGCTGGCGGTGCCCACCAATTTCAACATCATGGCCATCCGCCCGTTGCGCGGCAGTGGGCTGATCGTTTGTGAGCCCTCGTTGGTGTTTGGGGTGATCGACACCTTGTACGGCGGCGTAGGCAAGTTCCAGACCCGCATCGAAGGGCGCGAGTTTTCCATGACCGAGCAGCGGGTGATCAACCGCATGGTCGATGTAATTTGCACCGAATACAAAAAGGCCTGGCACGGCATTTACCCGCTGGAACTGGACTACCAGCGTTCCGAGATGCAGCCCCAGTTTGCAAACATCGCCACGCCCAGCGAAATCGTGGTGTCCACGGTGTTCCAGCTGGAGATTGGCGACATCACCGGCGCTATCCACATATGCATGCCGTACGCCACCCTGGAGCCGATCCGGGATGTGCTGTATTCCAGCACCCAGGGCGATTCGGTCGAGGTGGACCGCCGCTGGATCACCTTGCTGAGCCGCGAAATACAGTCTGCCGAGGTCACACTGGTGGCCGAACTGGCCCGGGCCGATGCCACGGTAGAGCAGCTTTTGAGTATGAAACCAGGCGACTTCATTGAGCTGGAGCGCGAGCCGCGCATCCGGGCCTCGATTGGAGGCGTGCCGATATTTGATTGCCAGTACGGAACCCACAATTCCAAGTATGCGATCCGCATTGAAGAATGCCTGCGCAAAGAAGACGGCAATTTCCAGGGAGAAATGAATGGCAACGGATAAAAAGACAGAAGACGAAGAAGACCCGATGGCCGCCTGGGCCGAGGCCCTGGAAGAGCAAAAAGTAGCCGAAGCCAAACCCGAGGACACCAGCCAGGGCGGTCCCCTGTTTGGCAGTGGCCCCATGTCCAAGGACAAAGACGGTGGCTCGCAAGACATCAACATGGTGCTGGACATCCCGGTCACCCTGTCGGTGGAGCTGGGCCGTACCAAAGTGCCGATCAAATACATCCTGCAACTGGCGCAGGGCTCGGTGGTGGAGCTGGATGCGCTGGCGGGCGAGCCGATGGACGTGCTGATCAACGGCTATCTGATCGCCCAGGGCGAGGTGGTGGTGGTGAATGACAAGTTCGGTATCCGCCTGACCGATGTGGTCACGCCGTCCGAACGGCTGAAACGCCTCAGCAAAGGCTGATCCGCCATGATGGGGCAGACCTTGCTGGTGGTGGTGCTGTTTGTGGCCGTGATGGCCATGCTGCCGTTGGCCATTAAATGGATACAGCGCCGCGCCCAGGGAGGTGGGGCGGCTACGTCTGGCAACGCCCGCGTGGTGTCTGCCGTGGGCGTGGGGCCGCACCAGCGCGTGGTGACGGTCGAGGTTGGCCCTGAAGGCGCGCGGACCTGGCTGGTGCTGGGCGTGACCGGGCAGTCGATTACCTGTCTGCACACTGCACCCATTCCTGCTGTGTCTGCTACCCCTTCTTATGCCGCTGTGGCGGCCAAGCTGCAAGATGGGACTTCGCATGTTTAAACGGTTTCGCTGGTGGCTGCCTGCTGTGGTGGGCGTGGTGCATGCCCCGGTGTTTGCGCAGGCGGCGGGAACTTTGCCGCTGCTGATTGGCGCGGGCGGGCAAGGCGTGAGCTACTCGGTGCCGATCCAGACGCTGCTGTTCTTTACCGCGTTGTCGTTTTTACCGGCGATTTTGCTGATGATGACGGGCTTTACCCGCATCGTCATTGTGTTGTCTTTGCTACGCCAGGCGCTGGGCACGCAGTCGGCACCGCCGAACCAGATCGTGATCGGCCTGTCGCTATTCTTGACCTTTTTTGTCATGGGCCCCACCTTTGACCGGGTTTATAAAGAAGCCTACGCCCCTTACACCGCCAACACCATCAGTTTTGAGCAGGCGCTGGAGAAGGGCGAGGCCCCGGTACGCCAGTTCATGCTCAAACAAACCCGCCAATCCGACTTTGCGCTGTTTGCCAAGCTGGCCCGGTTGGAGCCCAGCGTGACGGCTGAGACCGCTCCGCTGCGGGTGCTGGTGCCTGCATTTGTGACCAGCGAGCTGAAGTCGGCGTTTCAGATCGGCTTCATGATCTTCATCCCCTTTCTGGTGATCGACATTGTGGTGGCCAGCGTGCTGATGTCGCTGGGCATGATGATGCTGTCGCCGGTGCTGGTGGCGCTGCCGTTCAAGTTGATGCTGTTTGTGCTGGCCGACGGCTGGAACCTGCTCATTGGTTCGCTGGCCGCCAGCTTCGTCCAGTAGCAGGGGGGCAACATGAACTCGCAAATGGTATTGACCGTGGGGCAAGAGGCCATGTGGCTGCTGCTGCTGGTGTCGGCTCCTATTCTGGTTAGCGTGCTGGTGGTGGGCTTGCTGGTGAGCATCTTCCAGGCCATTACCCAGATCCACGAGGCGACCCTGTCCTTTGTGCCCAAACTGATTGCCTGCATGCTGGTGTTTGCGCTGGCCGGGCCGTGGATGCTGGCGACGCTGGTGGACTACATCCGTCGCACCATCGAATCCATTCCCACCCTGGTTCTTTAGCGACAGCCTGCCTCGGTGTTTACCTTTACCGAAGCCCAACTGGCCGGGTGGCTATCGCCCATCCTCTGGCCGTTCTTGCGGGTGCTGGCCATGTTCAGTGTGGCGCCGGTGTTCTCGCTCAAATCCATCCCCCAGCGGGCCAAGATCGGCCTGGCCTTTTTTGTGGCCCTGGCCGCCCAGGCCAGTTTGGTTAACCAGCCCCAGATCAGCATGAATAGCCCGCAGGCGCTGGGCGCGGTCATCCAGCAGGTGGGGGTGGGCATGTCCATCGGCTTTGCGGTACGGCTGGTGTTTGCCTCGGTGGAGCTGGCGGGCGAGCTGGTGGGCCTGCAGATGGGGCTGAACTTCGCCTCTTTTTTCGACCCCGGTAGCAACACCCAGGTCAGCGCGGTGGCGCGCTTTCTGGGTCACATGTCGATGCTGTTGTTTGTGGTGATGAACGGGCATCTGATCGTGCTGATGGCCGTGGTCAAAAGCTTTGACAGCTTTCCGGTGGATGGCAACTTTCTGGAGGTGCTGGCCCAGGTCAAGCTGTACACGCTGGGGGCCCAACTATTTGCCAGCGCACTGTGGATGGCCCTGCCCATGGTGGCCATGCTGCTGTTTGTCAACTTGACGATGGGTGTGATTTCCCGCGTGGCACCGCAGATGAATATCTACGCGATTGGCTTCCCCGTCACCTTGACCATGGGCCTGGTCGGGATGACCGTGACCCTGCCGATGCTGGACCAGCCGGTGATGGCGCTGATGGCGCGGGCGATAGATTTGTTCGCAGCCCAGCGCTAGCATTTTTACGATAATTTTCAAGTATAAAATCAAGCTCTGGCGCATATTTAGTATGCGCTAGAAGCTATTGTTTTTATACTAAATTATTACGAATGGCGTACACCGTGAGTTCTGCGTTGTTGGCCAGTTTGAGCTTTTCCAGTACCCGGGTGCGGTAGACGCTGACGGTTTTGGGGCTGAGCAGCAGCTCTTCGGCAATGTCAGACAGGCGTTTGCCGGAGGCAATTTTCAGCAGAGTCTGCATTTCGCGCTCCGACAAGGCGGCGTGTGGCACTTCTAGCACCGGCTTGGACAGGCTTTCCACCAACATTTGCGCCACCTCAGGGGTCACGTATTTGCGCCCCTGCATCACGGTGCGCACGGCCAGCACCAGTTCTTCAGGGTCGCCCGCCTTATTCAAATAACCCTGCGCCCCGGCGCGCAGACAGCGGATGGCGTACTGGTCCTCGGGGAACATCGACACCACCAGAACCTTGATGGGCGAATCCGCTTCGCGCAGGCTGGACAGCACTTCCATGCCACCCCGCCCGGGCATGCTCAGGTCCAGCACCAGCACGTCGCAGGCAGCGCTGCGCAGCAGTTCGCGCACTTCGGCATAGCCCGAGGCCTCGCCGGTGACCTGGATGTCCACCGCTTCCGTCAGCATGTCGCGGATGCCGCGCCGCACCATGGCGTGGTCGTCGCATAAAACTACATGGATCATGGGGCGCTTTCGGTCATGGTGGCCTCTGTGGAGGTGTCGGGCAACAGCGGCACCGACAAAATGATAGAGGTGCCCACCCCACCCCGGTTGCTGATGTCCAGCCAACCATCGACGGTTTTGGCCCGTTCGTGCAGGCCACGCAGCCCAAAGGCCTTGGGTTTGTCCAGCATGGTTTTGTGTAAACCACGCCCATTGTCGGTAACTTCCAGCGTCAATACGCCTTCGCCGTCGGTCAGCTCGATGCTTACCGCGCTGCATTCTGCGTGTTTGGAGATATTGGTCAAAGCCTCTTGTGCCGTGCGGTAGGCCACAAGCTGGATGGCTTTGTTGACGCTGAACTGCTCCAAGGTGGCGTGGAAGCTGGTGGCAATGCCGGTGCGCTTCTGAAAGCTCTGCGCGAGCCATTGCACGGCGGCGGTCAGTCCCTGGTCCAGAATCGGCGGGCGCAAGTCCATCATGATGCGCTGACTGGCCCCCAAAGCGTGCTGCAGCATCTCTAGCGCCGAGCCCAGATGTTTGACCGACGGCACATCTTTATGGTGGCGTGCCAGCCAGGCCAGGTCTAGCTTGACGGCGGCCAGCGAGCCGCCAATATCGTCGTGCACCTCGCGGGCAATGGCGGCGCGCTCTTGTTCGATCGAGCTTTGCAGGTGCTCGGCCAGTTCGGCCAGGCGGCGTTCGGACGCAGCCAGTTCGGCATCCGCGCGCTCTTTGGCCTGGCGGACATCGCGCACTTCAATGGCGCGGGCAATCACATGCGCCAGCTTGTTGATGTCGTCCTTGAGCAGGTAGTCGCTAAAACCCAGCCGGATGGCATCCACGGCCGCAGCTTCGCCGATGGCGCCCGACAGCAGCACGAAGGGCGGCTGCTGCGCCTGCCGTTGCAGGGCTTGCCAGGCATCGATGGCCGTAAAACCCGGTAGCCGGTAGTCTGCCAAAATCAAATCAAACGGCGTGCTGCCGGTAAGTTGGGTAAACGCAGCCAGCGTTTCGACCCGCTGCAGGGTACATACTAGGCCTTGTTTACGGAGCGCCCGCACAACAATCTGGTGGTCAATGGCCGAGTCCTCCAGGTGCAGGATCTGGATGGCTTTGGCCTCGGGCCAGGGCCAGGGGTTCATGCGCACTCCTGGAGCGGGAAGGCGTGAGCTACATAAACATCAGATATCAGCATGGTGGGCGTGCGGGTGCAGAGGGATTGCGGTTGAATTCGCAGATTTTTCGTAACAGGATGTGAAATAGAATTAACATTCACGCAAACGAGGCAATTTGTCTAAGGCTTTCCTGCAGCAACGGAGAATACATGCAAACAGAGCCAACCCTTCCGACAGGACCGGTAGTGCAACTGCCGGTGATGTTGGTCGCTGAGTTGCAGGATTCGCTCATGGTGGTGATGCACGATTTGAGCCGACTGGAAAGCCTGCTCAGCCACACCATGGACAACCTGATGGCCCGCTTCAACAGTGTAAATCTGGGGCTCCAGGCGGTAAACCTGCCCAATGTGTCTGCCATGGACGATGTGCGCAGTGATTTGCGTGCCGCCGTCACTGAGCTGCAATTCCAGGACATGGCTTCGCAATTGATCGTGCACACCACCTTGATGCTGCAGGCCTGCGCATTCCGTCTGGCATCGGAAACCATGGGACAGGACGAGGGTGAAGAGCCCGCCCCGTATGCGACGATGGTGCCTGACCGCCCCAACCCGGTGACCCAGAGCGAAATGGACGCTGGTTCCATTGAGCTTTTCTGACATGCCGACCCCCTCTATTCACGCGCATTCTCATCTTTAGCTGGAGTTTTTCATGCATTCGATTCTTGCCGTTGACGACTCACCTTCGATGCGAAAGATGGTGTCCTTCACGTTGACTGGAGCGGGCTACCAGGTCATTGAAGCGGTGGACGGACAGGATGCTTTCGAGAAGGCCCAGTCGCATTCCATCGACTTGGTGCTGGTAGACCAAAACATGCCGCGGCTGGATGGCATTGGCCTGACGCGTTTACTGCGCGATCACCCCAAGTACAAGACCACCCCCATTCTTATTTTGACCACCGAGTCCAGTGACCAGATGAAGCAGGCGGGGCGCAGTGCCGGTGCCACGGGCTGGCTGGTGAAACCTTTCGATCCTGCCCGGTTGATTGAGGTGATCCAGAAAGTCATCCGCTAGACCACCACACCGCTGATTGCAAGAAAAACAGGAGGCCGAATGGCTGAAATGCAAACCGACAATTCGAGTTCAGGCGCAGACTTTGACCTGACCCAGTTCTACCAAATCTTCTTTGAAGAGGCGGGCGAAAACCTGGACCAGATGGAGCAAATGTTGCTGGACCTGGACTTGGCCGATACCGACGACGAAGAGCTCAACGGTATCTTCCGCTGCGCCCACTCGATCAAGGGCGGAGCTGCTACCTTCGGGTTTTCCGATGTGGCTGAACTGACACACCAAATGGAGTCGCTGCTGGACCGGCTGCGCCGCCATGAGCTAAAGTTGATTCCACCTATGGTCGATGCACTGCTGGAGTCGGCCGATGCCTCGCGCAGCCTATTGGCGCGCCACCAGGCGGGTGGTGAGGGCGAGGCCATCAACACCTCCGCCCTGGTCAAACGCATCAGTGTGCTGGCCTCGGGTGAAGTGCCTGCGGCGGCTCCGGTTGCTGCCCTAGCCCCGGCCCCGGTGGTCGCTGCTGCGCCGATTGCGGCACCCGTGAAAAAGAACCCCGGTGCGCGCTCGCTGGTGATCCACATCGGTCCCCTGGAAAAACCCGAACAGGCAGATGCGGTGAAAGAGCTGTTCCGTGACATTCCGGGCTTGGGTACGGTGACCACCATGCCCAGCGAAAGCGCGGACACCCGCGTATTTGCGGTAGAAACCACTTCTACCAATGACGACCTGCTGGACTTGTTTGTGTTCCACGTGTCCAAGGACGTGGTGCAGATCCGTGATCTGGATGCCGAGGCTGCCCCTGCCGTGGCCGTAGAAGTCGCTGCACCTGAGCCGGTGGTGGTGGTGGCCGCCGCCGCGGTGTCGGCGGAGGAGGAGTACGGTTTCTTCGCCGGATCGCCAGGTCATCCTGGCGAGCAGCCGGTGCCTACCCCCGCTGTAGTGGCCGCCAAAGCCGAGAAAGCCGCGGGCCAAACTCCACTGGAAGCTACCACCATCCGGGTGGATATCAAAAAGGTCGATCAACTGATCAATCTGGTGGGTGAACTGGTCATCACCCAGGCCATGCTGGCACAAAACAGCCAGGGGCTGGAGCCTGCCATGCACCAGCAGTTGTTTGCCGGCTTGGCCGATTTAGACCGCAACACCCGTGACCTGCAAGAGTCAGTGATGTCGATCCGCATGATCCCCATGTCCATCGTGTTCAGCCGTTTCCCACGCATGCTGCGCGACCTGGCTAACCGCCTGGGCAAAAAGGTGGATTTCGTGACCCAGGGCGAGTCCACCGAGCTGGACAAAGGCTTGGTCGAAAAAATTACCGACCCGTTGACCCACTTGGTGCGTAATAGTTGCGACCACGGCATCGAGATGCCCGAGGACCGCATCGCCGCGGGTAAGCCGGAAAACGGCACCATCACCCTGTCGGCCGCGCACCAAGGCGGCTCCATCGTGATTGAGGTGCGCGACGACGGCAAAGGTATGTCACGCGAAAAAATCCTGCGCAAAGCCCGTGAACGCGGCCTGGACGTAAGTGATGCCATGAGCGATGCCGAAGTCTGGCAGTTGATTTTTGCGCCCGGCTTCTCTACCGCCGACGTAGTGACCGATGTGTCTGGACGGGGCGTGGGCATGGACGTGGTGAAGCGCAATATTGCGTCGCTCAACGGTACGGTCGATATCGAATCGGTCGAAGGCCTGGGCATGAAGGTTTCGGTGCGCTTGCCATTGACCTTGGCCATCATGGACGGTATGTCGGTCAGCGTCGGCAACGAGGTCTACATCCTGCCGTTGTCTTCGGTAGTCGAGTCCTTCCAGGTGAATGACGAATCCGTCAGCACCGTGGCTCAGGGTTCACAGCTGGTCAAGGTGCGCGAGGAATACATGCCGGTGATTGCACTGGAAAAGATATTCCAGGTGCCGATTGCCGATGCCGAAAAAGCCAACAACATCATGGTCGTGGTCGAGTCCGAAGGCAGCCGCGTAGCCTTGCTAGTCAACGAGCTGTTAGGCCAACACCAGGTAGTGGTGAAAAACCTGGAATCGAATTACCGCAAAGTGTCTAACGTGTCGGGTGCCACCATCATGGGTGACGGCAAGGTGGCATTGATTCTGGATATTGGCGCGCTGGTGCGCCGCTCGCGGCATTGACCGGCGGGTATTTGCAGTTCACATGATTTGACGACGAAGGAGATGGTTATGGGTGCAATGGAACGTTCGGGGGCTTTGACCACCGCTGCCAGAGAGTATTTGACCTTCCGGCTGAGCCAGGAAGAATACGGAATCGATATTTTGAAGGTGCAGGAAATTCGCGGCTACGAGCCACCGACCCGTATTGCCAACGCCCCGACCTTTATCAAAGGCGTGGTGAATCTGCGCGGCACGATCGTGCCGATCGTGGATATGCGCCTTAAGTTCAATTGCTCTGAAGCCGAGTACAACAGCTTCACGGTGGTCATCATCCTGAATCTGCGCACCCGCATCGTCGGCATTGTGGTGGATTCGGTGAGTGACGTGCTTGAGCTGCAACCCGAGAGCGTCAAAGCCGCCCCCGATATCGACAGCGTGGTGGACAACAGCTGCATTCTGGGTCTGGGCTCGGTTAGCGACCGGATGCTGATTCTGCTGGACATTGAGCGCTTGATGTCCGGGGCCGATATGGGCCTGTCTGCCGACTGAGCCACACGTTCCCATGCGCCCATCTCCTGCCGCAACCAGCACTGGCCCTGTTTTGGAAGGCCGCGAGTTTGTCTGGACCGATGCCGACTTTGAGCGCGTCCAGTCGCTTATCTACAAGCATGCAGGTATCAAGCTGCACGACGGCAAGCACGCCATGGTCTATAGCCGTCTGTCCCGGCGGCTGCGCGACACGGGGCACAACAGTTTTCGCGATTACCTGGGCTGGCTGGAGCACTCCACCGATGGGCCGGAATGGCAAGAGTTTGTGAATGCGCTCACCACCAACCTCACAGCCTTTTTCCGTGAGCAGCACCATTTTGAAATTTTGGCTTCGCTGTTCAAGTCCAAACCGGCCAGCACGCCATGGAACGTGTGGTGCAGTGCCTCGTCCACCGGTGAAGAACCGTACTCCATTGTGATGACGGCGCTGGAGAACTTAGGCCAGAGCCCGTCTTTCAAGCTCACTGCCAGCGACATCGATTCCAAAGTGCTGGCATCCGCGGCCCAGGGTATTTACCGGCTGGAAAACCTCAAGGGGCTTGACCAGGGCCGGATGCAAAAGTTCTTGCTGCGCGGCAAGGGAGACAACGCCGGTCTGGTGCGTATCAAGCCTGAGCTGCGCCGCATGATCGACTTCATTAGTGTCAACCTGATCCGCGATGACTGGCCGTTTCGTGAGCATTTCGACGTCGTGTTTTGCCGCAATGTGATGATCTACTTTGACGCAGCCACCCAACGGGCGGTGCTGGAGCGCATTCACCGGGTGATGAAGCCTGGTGCCACGCTGTTTGTCGGCCATGCGGAGAATTTCAGCGAATCGCGCGATTTATTCATCTTGCGGGGAAAGACCAGCTATGAACGTTGTTAGTCCCGCCCTTCGCAAGCCGCTCGGCTTCAGCGTGCGTCTTTAAAAACTATGGACATCCCCAGAACCACAGGCCCCTCGCTTTCCCAGCGCATGGCGGCGGGCGAGTTCCCTATCGGTGCCGATGCCGACCGCCGACGCGCTTCCCGGGTCGGCATGCTCCCGGCCGGGCGACCGGCCAGCGAGCGCAACAGCACGATTGAAGAGCTTAAAGCACGGCCACGCAAACCGGGTGAAGCCTCGTTTTTCTATCCTGACCACCACTTTCAGTACAACGCCGTGAAAGTGCTGCCGGGCGAATACTTTGTGTCGGACGAAAACCTGGTCATCATGACGGTGCTGGGCTCTTGTATTGCCGCCTGCCTCTGGGACACGCGGGCGCAGATCGGTGGCATGAACCATTTCATGCTGCCGGATGGTGAGGATGGCATTGGTGCGGGCCGCTACGGTTCGTACGCCATGGAGCTGCTGATCAACGAAATGCTGAAAAACGGAGCACGCCGTGAAACCATGCAGGCTAAGATTTTTGGTGGCGGCCAGGTCATGTCCAACTTCACCACTATGAACGTGGGCGAGCGCAACACCCAGTTTGTGATTGATTATTTGCAAACCGAGCGCATCCCGCTGCTGTCGCAAGACGTGCTGGACATCTATCCCCGCAAGGTGTGTTTTTTCCCGATTACCGGTAAAGCCATGGTCAAGCGGCTGGCGCACGCCCATCCCGACCAGGCTGTCAGCGAGCGGCGTGGCAATGTGGCTACGGTGGTGCAATCTACGTCCGGTGGTTCCGTCGATTTGTTTTAGATGAGTGTTGTGATGAAGAAGATCCGTGTATTGGTGGTGGACGACTCGGCGCTGGTGCGCAGCCTCCTGACCGAAATCATCAACCGCCAGCCTGACATGGAGTGCATCGGTGCGGCCAATGATCCGTTGATCGCCCGCGAAATGATCCGCGATCTGGACCCGGACGTCATCACTTTGGATGTGGAAATGCCGCGTATGGACGGCATCGACTTTTTGGGCCGCCTCATGCGATTGCGCCCGATGCCGGTGGTGATGATCTCCACTATGACCGCGCAGGGGGCCGAAGTCACGTTGCGGGCTTTGGAGCTGGGTGCGGTGGACTTTGTGGCCAAGCCCCGCATCGGCCTGGCCAATGGTCTGCGCGATCTGGCCTCTGAAATCGTCGATAAGGTGCGTGTGGCGGCCGTGGCCAAGTTCCGCCGCCCTTTGCTGCCTGCGGTGTCGGCACCCGGCACCGCAGTGCTGCCACCGGCTTCGGCCGCACGCTCCACTAACGCCCTGATCGGGCGCCTGTCGACCGAGAAGATGATCTGCATCGGCGCTTCCACTGGCGGCACCGAGGCCATTAAGGAAATTCTGGTCTGCATGCCGGCCGACTCGCCCGCCATCGTCATCACCCAGCACATGCCGCCAGGCTTTACCACCAGCTTTGCCGCACGCTTAAACAGCCTGTGTCAGATCACGGTCAAAGAAGCCGCACATGGTGAACGCATCCTGCCCGGCCACGCCTACATCGCGCCAGGTGGCAAGCAGTTCCGCATCAACCGCAGCGGGGCTAATTACGTGGCAGTGGTGGAAGATGCCGAGCTGGTAAACCGCCACCGTCCGTCAGTGGAGGTGTTGTTTTTGTCCTGCGCCGAGATGGTGGGCCGTAACGCCTACGGCATCATGCTCACCGGCATGGGCAACGACGGGGCCCGCGCTATGCGCGAAATGCATGATAAAGGTAGCTACAACTACGTACAGGACGAAGCCAGTTGCGTGGTTTTCGGCATGCCGCGCGAAGCGATTGCCCACGGTGCGGCCGATGAGGTGTTGCCGCTGGACAAAATCGCCCCCGCCTTGCTGGCCAAGCTGGGTGCCAGTGGCGATCGATTGCACAACCGAATTTGAGCATGAAATAGGCCGCTAGCGCATGCTTCATATGCGTTAGCAGCTATTTTAACTATAGCAATCAGGCGCTCAGCATTTCCCAGCGTTCTAACGCCGCCAGCAGCTGTTCGTCGATATGTGTATTACGCAGGCCCAGGCTGGCGGCGCGCGCGGCATCCTTCGTGTAGAGACTGCCATCGGCCAGAGTGGCGGTGATGTCGGCCTGCTCTTTTTCCAATGCAGCAATCTGCTCCGGCAGGCCGTCGAGTTCACGCTGCTCTTTAAAGCTCAGCTTGCGGGCCTTGGTGGCTACCACGGCTGCTACTGGTTTTTGCTCTGTATTTGAGAGCGTCTCCTGCACATTTGACGAGCGCTGGGACGTGTTTTTCTTATTGGTTTCGGCAATCAACTTGGCGCGCTTGCTCTGGATCAGCCAGTCTTGCACGCTGCCTTCGTATTCGCGCCAGAAGCCAGGCCGCTCCTCGGGTTCGTGCGCAATGATGCTGGTGACCACATTGTCCAAAAAAGCCCGGTCGTGGCTGACCAAGAACACGGTGCCTTCGTAGTTTTGCAGCAGGTCTTCCAGCAGCTCCAGGGTGTCGATGTCTAGGTCGTTGGTCGGTTCGTCCAGTACCAGCACATTGGCCGGGCGGGCAAACAGGCGCGCCAGCAGCAAACGGTTGCGTTCGCCGCCCGAGAGCGAGCGCACGGGTGAGTTGGCGCGGGCCGGGGAGAATAAAAAGTCGCTCAGGTAGCTTTTGACGTGTTTGCGCTGGTTGCCGATTTCGATCCATTCGCTGCCGGGGCTGATGAAGTCCTCCAGCGTGGCGTCCAGGTCCAGCGCGTTGCGCATCTGGTCGAAGTAGGCCACTTGCAGGTTCGAGCCTTGGCGGATCTTGCCGCTGTCGGGCTGGATTTCACCCAGGATCAGCTTGAGCAGGGTGCTCTTGCCCGCGCCATTGGCCCCCAGAAAGCCGACTTTGTCACCACGCAGAATCACGTCGCTGAAGCCCTGGACGATGATCTTGTCGCCAAAAGCCTTGCTCACATCGGTCAGCTCGGCCACGATCTTGCCGCTGGACTGGCCCGAGGCTACATCCAGGTTCACGCTGCCTTGCGCATCGCGGCGCGCAGAGCGGCTGGAGCGCAGCGCGTCCAGGCGCACCACGCGGCTCTGGCTGCGGGTGCGGCGAGCGGCTACGCCTTGGCGTACCCAAATTTCCTCTTGCGCCAGCAGCTTGTCGGCCTTGGCAGAGATCACGGCTTCTTGCGCAAGCTGCTCTTCTTTTTGCAGTACGTACTGCTCGAAGTTGCCGGGGTAGGAGTTGAGCTTGCCACGGTCCAGCTCGACAATGCGGGTCGCCACGCGGTTCAGGAAGCTGCGGTCGTGGGTGATGGTGATCAGGCTGCCGTTGAAGTCGATCAGCAGGTCTTCCAGCCACTCGATGGAATCCAGGTCCAGGTGGTTGGTTGGCTCGTCGAGCAGCAGCACGTCGGGCTTGGCGACCAGGGCCTGGGCCAGCGCCACGCGTTTTTTGGTGCCGCCCGACAAGGTGCCGACAATCGCTTCGGGGTCCAGATGCAGCCGGTGCAGGGTTTCTTCGACGCGCTGCTCCCAGTTCCAGGCATCAAACGCCTCGATCTGCGACTGCAAGGCATCCAGATCCACGCCATCGGCCCCGGACAAATACAGGTCCCGCGCTGCAATCACGCTGGCCAGGCCGACGCTGGCGGATTTGAACACCGAGTCTTCCGGGGCCAACACCGGTTCCTGGGCCACGTAGGCAATGCGCAGACCTTGCTGCACGTGCATCGCGCCGTCGTCAGGCTTCTCCAGCCCACCCAGGATCTTGAGCATGGACGATTTGCCCGCTCCGTTGCGGCCAATCAGGCCTACGCGCTCCGTGGTTTCAAGGGAAAAAGCGGCTTTATCGAGAAGTGCGACGTGTCCAAAAGCCAGTTGGGCGTCGAGTAGGGTAATGAGTGCCATGTTGGGGGGATTATCCGGTCTACGGGTTTCACCCCTTGGTAGATGGGTCAAGAGGGGTTGCACTTTATATAACAGGCGTGTGGCTGTGGCTTGTTCCCAGGGGGCCATGGGGAGCGCAACCATGAACTTTGTTGCTGTTTTCAACTTTAAAGTGTTAGCTAGTCCGGTGTCGATTCAAACCGTGCTAAAGTAGAAGGCTGTACTGTCAACGCCCAGCAATGTGCAGGATGCGAAAGCAAAGTCAGTAAGTAGCAGCTGTTTCGGATACTGGTAAAAACCAGTATATAATTCAAGGCTTCGCTGAATACGGGAATGCCAAGGTTTACTCCAAAACGCGACACGGCAGATAAGCAAAAAGTTAAAGCTTTTTGCGGCAAGCTCTAAAAAGCATGCTAGAATAAAAGGCTTCGCTGATCACAGTGAGTCAAGCAAAGTAGTGTGAAAGCTACGATGTTGATCCTTAAAAATATACAGCCGATAAGCGTGGGCGTTTGAATGCGATTGCCAAGTTCTTCGGAACTAGTGCATAGCACTACAAACGCTCATGAAGTAAAAGAAGATGTGAATATCAGAAATGAAGTTCATGTCAATTCCAATTTATGAGTGGCCCCTGGTGGTAAAAGTCAGGGGCAAAAAATCAAGATCGAACTATAGAGTTTGATCCTGGCTCAGATTGAACGCTGGCGGCATGCCTTACACATGCAAGTCGAACGGCAGCACGGGAGCAATCCTGGTGGCGAGTGGCGAACGGGTGAGTAATATATCGGAACGTGCCCAGTCGTGGGGGATAACGCAGTGAAAGCTGTGCTAATACCGCATACGATCTCTGGATGAAAGCGGGGGACTCGCAAGAGCCTCGCGCGATTGGAGCGGCCGATATCAGATTAGCTAGTTGGTGGGGTAAAAGCCCACCAAGGCGACGATCTGTAGCTGGTCTGAGAGGACGACCAGCCACACTGGAACTGAGACACGGTCCAGACTCCTACGGGAGGCAGCAGTGGGGAATTTTGGACAATGGGCGCAAGCCTGATCCAGCAATGCCGCGTGCAGGATGAAGGCCTTCGGGTTGTAAACTGCTTTTGTACGGAACGAAAAAGTCTGCCTTAATACGGTGGGCCCATGACGGTACCGTAAGAATAAGCACCGGCTAACTACGTGCCAGCAGCCGCGGTAATACGTAGGGTGCGAGCGTTAATCGGAATTACTGGGCGTAAAGCGTGCGCAGGCGGTTATATAAGACAGATGTGAAATCCCCGGGCTCAACCTGGGACCTGCATTTGTGACTGTATAGCTAGAGTACGGTAGAGGGGGATGGAATTCCGCGTGTAGCAGTGAAATGCGTAGATATGCGGAGGAACACCGATGGCGAAGGCAATCCCCTGGACCTGTACTGACGCTCATGCACGAAAGCGTGGGGAGCAAACAGGATTAGATACCCTGGTAGTCCACGCCCTAAACGATGTCAACTGGTTGTTGGGTCTTCACTGACTCAGTAACGAAGCTAACGCGTGAAGTTGACCGCCTGGGGAGTACGGCCGCAAGGTTGAAACTCAAAGGAATTGACGGGGACCCGCACAAGCGGTGGATGATGTGGTTTAATTCGATGCAACGCGAAAAACCTTACCCACCTTTGACATGTATGGAATCCTTTAGAGATGGAGGAGTGCTCGAAAGAGAGCCATAACACAGGTGCTGCATGGCTGTCGTCAGCTCGTGTCGTGAGATGTTGGGTTAAGTCCCGCAACGAGCGCAACCCTTGTCATTAGTTGCTACATTTAGTTGGGCACTCTAATGAGACTGCCGGTGACAAACCGGAGGAAGGTGGGGATGACGTCAAGTCCTCATGGCCCTTATAGGTGGGGCTACACACGTCATACAATGGCTGGTACAAAGGGTTGCCAACCCGCGAGGGGGAGCTAATCCCATAAAGCCAGTCGTAGTCCGGATCGCAGTCTGCAACTCGACTGCGTGAAGTCGGAATCGCTAGTAATCGTGGATCAGAATGTCACGGTGAATACGTTCCCGGGTCTTGTACACACCGCCCGTCATACCATGGGAGCGGGTTCTGCCAGAAGTAGTTAGCCTAACCGCAAGGAGGGCGATTACCACGGCAGGGTTCGTGACTGGGGTAAAGTCGTAACAAGGTAGCCGTATCGGAAGGTGCGGCTGGATCACCTCCTTTCTGGAAACTGCAATCAAATTTGAATGCCCACACTTATCGGTTGTTGGAAGGTTGTCGCTAAGACAATTTTTGGAAAAGATCTTTGATCTGAATCTTAAAGTTGATCTCAGAGCGACCGGCTTGGGTCTGTAGCTCAGTTGGTTAGAGCACCGTCTTGATAAGGCGGGGGTCGTTGGTTCGAAACCAACCAGACCCACCATCCATTGAACAACACTGCCGTTTTTGTGGGGGTGTAGCTCAGCTGGGAGAGCGGCTGCTTTGCAAGCAGTAGGTAGCGGGTTCGAGTCCTGTCACCTCCACCAATCATTTGGTGCTTATATATTCAACACCAAAGTGGCTTTTAACGAGGCTGCTTTGTTGTTGATCAATATCTATTGATCGATATAAATTAATCTGAGAAGGTTAATCGGCTGTTCATTAAAAATTCATAGAGTTTAATCAGCGTTGCTAACCGTTTAGCTGCCTCTGGGAAACTGCACATTCGTAAAGGTTTAGTGCAGACCGTGCCTAGTGGTGGTGGTTAGTGACAAATTTTTGATTGCGTCAAAACGAATATTCAGACTTTGGTTTGAAATTCAAAATTAACGATGAAGGCTCGAAAGAGCTGAAGTTGTTTACGGCATAACGCGATTGGTGAAAGACCAATCAAACATTCCTTGAAGACAACGGCGGTGTTTCTGAAAAGAGACGTCAAAGTTATAGGGTCAAGTGAATAAGAGCATGTGGTGGATGCCTTGGCAATGATAGGCGACGAAAGACGTGATAGCCTGCGATAAGCTTCGGGGAGCTGGCAAATTAGCTTTGATCCGGAGATTTCTGAATGGGGAAACCCACCCTTAGGGGTATCGCATGATGAATACATAGTCATGCGAGGCGAACCGGGTGAACTGAAACATCTCAGTAGCTCGAGGAAAAGACATCAACCGAGATTCCGAAAGTAGTGGCGAGCGAAATCGGAAAAGCCTGTTAGTGATAGCGCGACTGTTAACGGAATAGTTTGGAAAGACTAGCCATAGCGGGTGATAGCCCCGTACGTGAAAACAGACGTGTGGTACTAAGCTAACGACAAGTAGGGCGGGACACGAGAAATCCTGTCTGAATATGGGGGGACCATCCTCCAAGGCTAAATACTCATCATTGACCGATAGTGAACTAGTACCGTGAGGGAAAGGCGAAAAGAACCCCGGGAGGGGAGTGAAATAGATCCTGAAACCGCATGCTTACAAAAAGTAGGAGCCTCGAAAGGGGTGACTGCGTACCTTTTGTATAATGGGTCAGCGACTTACATTCAGTGGCAAGCTTAACCGAATAGGGAAGGCGTAGGGAAACCGAGTCCGAATAGGGCGATTCAGTCGCTGGGTGTAGACCCGAAACCAAGTGATCTATCCATGGCCAGGATGAAGGTGCGGTAACACGCACTGGAGGTCCGAACCGACTAGTGTTGCAAAACTAGCGGATGAGCTGTGGATAGGGGTGAAAGGCTAAACAAACTTGGAAATAGCTGGTTCTCTCCGAAAACTATTTAGGTAGTGCCTCAAGTATTACCGTCGGGGGTAGAGCACTGTTTTGGCTAGGGGGTCATGGCGACTTACCAAACCAATGCAAACTCCGAATACCGACGAGTACAGCTTGGGAGACAGAGCACCGGGTGCTAACGTCCGGACTCAAGAGGGAAACAACCCAGACCGCCAGCTAAGGTCCCTAAAATTGGCTAAGTGGGAAACGAAGTGGGAAGGCTAAAACAGTCAGGATGTTGGCTTAGAAGCAGCCATCATTTAAAGAAAGCGTAATAGCTCACTGATCGAGTCGTCCTGCGCGGAAGATGTAACGGGGCTAAGCCAGTTACCGAAGCTGCGGATTTGCAATTTATTGCAAGTGGTAGGAGAGCGTTCTGTAGGCCTGTGAAGGTGGCGGTGTAAACCCTGCTGGAGGTATCAGAAGTGCGAATGCTGACATGAGTAGCGTTAAAGGGGGTGAAAAGCCCCCTCGCCGTAAGCGCAAGGTTTTCTACGCAACGTTCATCGGCGTAGAGTGAGTCGGCCCCTAAGGCGAGGCAGAGATGCGTAGTTGATGGGAAACAGGTCAATATTCCTGTACCGATGTGTAGTGCGATGTGGGGACGGAGAAGGTTAGCTCAGCCAACTGTTGGATATGTTGGTTCAAGCCTGTAGTCATGCCTGGTAGGTAAATCCGCCGGGCTTAGATGAGGGGTGATAACGAGGCTGCTTGCAGCCGAAGTGAGTGATACCCTGCTTCCAGGAAAAGCCACTAAGCTTCAGCTACACACGACCGTACCGCAAACCGACACTGGTGCGCGAGATGAGTATTCTAAGGCGCTTGAGAGAACTCAGGAGAAGGAACTCGGCAAATTGACACCGTAACTTCGGAAGAAGGTGTGCCTCTAGTAGGTGAAATCCCTTGCGGATGGAGCCCAACGGGGTTGCAAAAAATCGGTGGCTGCGACTGTTTATTAAAAACACAGCACTCTGCAAACACGAAAGTGGACGTATAGGGTGTGACGCCTGCCCGGTGCTGGAAGATTAAATGATGGGGTGCAAGCTCTTGATTGAAGTCCCAGTAAACGGCGGCCGTAACTATAACGGTCCTAAGGTAGCGAAATTCCTTGTCGGGTAAGTTCCGACCTGCACGAATGGCGTAACGATGGCCACACTGTCTCCTCCTGAGACTCAGCGAAGTTGAAATGTTTGTGATGATGCAATCTCCCCGCGGAAAGACGGAAAGACCCCATGAACCTTTACTGTAGCTTTGTATTGGACTTTGAACAGATCTGTGTAGGATAGGTGGGAGGCTTTGAAGCAGGGTCGCTAGATCTTGTGGAGCCAACGTTGAAATACCACCCTGGTGTGTTTGAGGTTCTAACCTAGGTCCATTATCTGGATCGGGGACAGTGCATGGTAGGCAGTTTGACTGGGGCGGTCTCCTCCCAAAGCGTAACGGAGGAGTTCGAAGGTACGCTAGTTACGGTCGGACATCGTGATGATAGTGCAATGGCATAAGCGTGCTTAACTGCGAGACTGACAAGTCGAGCAGATGCGAAAGCAGGACATAGTGATCCGGTGGTTCTGTATGGAAGGGCCATCGCTCAACGGATAAAAGGTACTCTGGGGATAACAGGCTGATACCGCCCAAGAGTTCATATCGACGGCGGTGTTTGGCACCTCGATGTCGGCTCATCTCATCCTGGGGCTGTAGCCGGTCCCAAGGGTATGGCTGTTCGCCATTTAAAGAGGTACGTGAGCTGGGTTTAAAACGTCGTGAGACAGTTTGGTCCCTATCTTCCGTGGGCGCTGCAGATTTGAGGAAGCCTGCTCCTAGTACGAGAGGACCGGAGTGGACACACCTCTGGTGTATCGGTTGTCACGCCAGTGGCATTGCCGAGTAGCTAAGTGTGGAAGAGATAACCGCTGAAAGCATCTAAGCGGGAAACTCGTTTCAAGATGAGATCTGCCGGGGCCTTGAGCCCCCTAAAGAGTCGTTCAAGACCAGGACGTTGATAGGCAGGGTGTGGAAGCGCAGTAATGCGTTAAGCTAACCTGTACTAATTGCTCGTGAGGCTTGACCCTATAACTTTGATTCCAAGCAATTGGTTTCAAGGACTAGTTATGCCAAGTGACGCATTCAAAAAACTATCCGGTGAGATGCCGGAGCTGATTAAATCTCTATGAATTCGTTGTCCTGACCTATGTCAGGGCGGCAACAAGTTATGCCTGATGACCATAGCGAGGTGGTACCACTCCTTCCCATCCCGAACAGGACAGTGAAACGCCTCTGCGCCGATGATAGTGCGGGTTCCCGTGTGAAAGTAGGTCATCGTCAGGCTATTACAGCAAGAAACGCCCAGTCCAGTGGACTGGGCGTTTTCTTTAGCGCTTACACCATGCTCTAAAGAAAACGCAAAACGTTTTATGTATGCTAAAAAGCATGCTAGAATAAAAGGCTTCGCTGATCACAGTGAGTCAAGCAAAGTAGTGTGAAAGCTACGATGTTGATCCTTAAAAATATACAGCCGATAAGCGTGGGCGTTTGAAT